>JAEENF010000046.1 GCA_016283605.1 Prevotella sp. | reverse complement strand
ACCTGCGGTTGTTTTACGGTAAGCGTTTGGCATCACTTGAGCCTCAGACAGACCTCGATGGTTCTTGGCTTCCAGCAAATACCGCCAGCGTCCGTGAGTTCTCGGCTACAGCCTATTATTTCGGAAAAACCTTACGGAAATTGTTGGGCGTTCCCGTGGGACTGATCTGTACGGCCTTCGGAGGTTCGGCCTGCGAGGCTTGGATGAACGCAGAATGGTTAAAAGCATTCCCCAAGGTACAACAGATTATCACGGAGGAGGATGTTAAGAAGTTACAGCAGCGTTGTCCTACGGCTCTTTACAATGGACAGTTAAAGCCGATTATTGGCTATGGCATCCGTGGTGCCATCTGGTATCAAGGTGAGGATAACGTACCTCGCTATGACTACTATGCTCCCCTGATGGCCCATATGATTCAGGGGTGGCGCGAGGACTGGAAGCAGGGCGATTTCCCATTCTACTACTGTCAGATTGCACCTTTCGATTACAGCGTTACAGACTGGGCTCTATATAATAGCGCTCTGCTTCGTGAGCAGCAGCAAAAGGTGGAAACAATGGTTGACAATTGTCGAATGGCTGTTTTATTAGATACTGGCATTAAGGATGTCATTCATCCTCGCAAGAAAAGGCTGGCAGGTGAACGTCTCGCTATCCTTGCTCTCGCAAACACTTACGATGTAAAGGGACTACCCGACTTTGCCAAATTCAAGGAGGCTGAGTTCAAGAACGATACCACCGTTATCAGTTTCGACAGGAGTAAGGAGTGGGTCTATTTCGAAAACGGCTCAACATCTGAGAATTTCGAGGTGGCAGGCAACGATAAGGTGTTCCATCCTGCCACAAAGGTGTGGGTTAATCGCAATCGCGTCTATGTAGTTTGTGACGAGGTGAAAAAGCCCGTTGCCGTACGTTATGCTTTCAAGGACTGGGTGATTGGCGACCTGATGCACGACGGTCTGCCTGTGTCCTCTTTCCGTTCTGATAATTGGTAATCCTCAAACAATTATGTGGTCAAGTATAGTTTCAACCATCCTTATAATCAACGAATTCATGGCCTCGAATGCAGGAGTTGCCATGAGTCCCGCCACCAACTTCGACAGTTGGATAGAGATCTATAACCCTACAGAGGAAATTGTTGATATGGGAGGCATGCATCTGAGTTATGACGAGAACAACCTGACAATGTGGCAAATGCCAAATACTATGGGCAAAGTACCAGCCAAAGGCTTTAAAGTCATCTGGCTCGGGTCAAGAGATGTCATTTGGACCAATGCGCCCTTCAAGCTCACTTGTGACGGAGGGACTATTTATCTAAGTGACAAAAGAGGAAATCTCATCACCAGTGAATCGTATCCCGCTGCAAAGAGCCGGACATCCTATGCCCGTCTGACAGATGGTGGCGATGAATGGGGATGGACCGCCTACCCCACCCCCGGAGCGACCAACACCACAACTGTCTATGCTTCGGAACGACTTGATCCGCCTGTGGTCAGTGCAGGGAGTCAGATACTCAAAGGCACACTCAAAGTACAGGTCGACATTCCTGAGGGTACCACGTTGATGTACTCCACCGATGGAAGTGTCCCCACCTCGACCAGTTCTGGTCATCAAAGTAAGGACGGGGTATTTACCATAAGTACGACCACCAACCTGGTATTTCGTCTTTTTAAGGACGGTTATTTACCCAGCGTCCCCGTCACACGCAGCTTCATCAAAACCGATCATAACTACACCATCCCGGTCATCTCCATCGTCGGCAACGAAAAGTATTTTACCGATCCTGTATGGGGTATTGATGTCAAGGGTACGAACGGTAAAACGGGTAACGGTAGTGATGAGCGCGTAAACTGGAACATGGACTGGGACCGTCCTGTAAACTTCAGCTATATCGGAACTGACGGCACCATGCTTTTCAATCAGGATGTAAATATTAGTGTATCTGGTGGGTGGACGAGACAGATTAATCCCCGTTCCATGAAACTGAAAGCCAATAAGATCTTCGACGGTCAGAACCGTTTCGACTTTTCCTTTTTCCCACAGAAGCCTTACAACCGGGATAAGGCCCTGTTGATTCGTAACGGCGGTAATGATGTGTGGCACTATACAGCCCGATTTACAGACCCCGCCCTGACGACGGTGATACAGCGTTCCGGCATCGACCTCGACGTGCAGAGTTTCGTACAAGTGGCCGAATATATCAACGGCCGCTTTAAAGGTATCTTAAACCTGCGCGAGACCTCTAACGACAAGTTTGTCTATGCCAACTTCGGCTATGATGATGAGGAAATCGACATGTTCGAGAACAAAACTTTTAACAACGGCACCAGCGCGGCTTACGACAGACTCTGTGAGATAGCAGGCAATAGTGCCGACGCAGAAACCTACGAGGAAATCCGAAGTCTGTTGGACGTGGATGAGTTTGCCAACTACATGGCTGCAGAACTGTATCTGGGCAACGACGACTGGCCCGAGAACAATGTCAAGGCCTATCGCAGCCAAAATGACGGACGCTACCGTTTTATCCTCTTCGACCTCGACTTCTCTTTTAACAGAAGAGACCGTAACACCTTTAAGCAGGCACTCGATAACCAAAGTAGCACAAGAATGGTCGGGTTGTTCATCAACCTGCTGAAGAACGATGAATTCCGTCGGCTGTTCATTGATGCGTATTGTATCATGGCCGGCAGCGTCTTTGAGAAAGACCGTGCGATAGCCATCATCGACGAATTGGCGGCAACCATGCGACCTATGTCACAATTAGACGGTCATACCCCTGATAGAGCCGCCAATAACATCAAGACGAAGTTACAGAACCGTCTCGGGATGATGATGTCCCGCCTCGTGCAATATATGCCGATGAAACTCTCCGGCGTCCGTCAATATTCTGTCGACCTCAGTGCAGACACGGAAGGCGCCAACCTCTTCATCAACGGACACGCTGTACCTTATGCGTCTTTCAACGGAACACTCTTCGCACCCGTCACCCTTGAGGCCAAGGCACCGGCAGGCTATACATTCACAGGATGGAAGAAGTCTTCAGGTTCGAGTGTACAGGTGATCAAGACCAACGAGACTTGGAAGTACTATGACAAGGGAGAAGTACAGGGTAGCTGGACATCCACATCCTTCTCCGATGGCGCGTGGTCCTCTGGTCAGGCTCCTTTAGGATATAAGTTCACAGATGTAAAGACCACCGTCAACTATGGCAGTGATGCACAGCACAAGAATCCTACGACCTATTTCCGCAAGACCTTCACCCTCAACGGGACACCAACCAGCCGCGATCAGTTCGTACTGAACTATCAGGTCGACGACGGTTTTATCATCTGGGTCAATGGCCAGGAAGGAGGTCGAGTGAATATGCCTCAGGGTACTGTCGGCTACAACTCATACGCCAGTACATATGCCGATGCCATCCCCGACAAAGGCACCCTCAATCTGTCGCCAAACCTCTTCAAGAACGGTACGAATGTCATTGCCGTTGAGGTACACAACAACCAGGCTGCCTCCAGCGACCTCTTTTGGGATTGTGAGCTTTTCACGTCCGTCGGTGCCAGTTCCGGTGAGACAGTGGTCACCGATCCTGTGCTCCAACTCTCCGAGAACGAGAGCGACCTTAAATTGGAAGCCTGTTTCAAGCCGCTCACAACGACAGAACGCCAAGACGAGGGACTGACCCCCATATGTATCAATGAGGTTAGCGCTGC
This sequence comes from Prevotella sp., assembly GCA_016283605.1. Lineage (GTDB taxonomy): Bacteria > Bacteroidota > Bacteroidia > Bacteroidales > Bacteroidaceae > Prevotella. The sequence continues at coordinate 5,095 of JAEENF010000046.1, read as the reverse complement.
CAATGGGATCTACGTCAACGAGTACTTCGAACGCAACGACTGGATTGAACTCTACAACACCACCGATGAAAATATCGATGTAGCTGGGATGTATCTTTCCGACAATCCTAACAAACCCAAGAAATATCAGATCAGCGGTGTTTCGACTTCCATCCCTGCTCACGGCTACCTCGTGGTATGGTGTGACAAACTCGAACCCGAGTCACAATTACATGCCTCCTTCAAACTCGATGCCGATGGTGGTAATGTGTTGCTCACAGCGCAGGACGAATCATGGTGTAACCGACTCACCTATACGATGCACAAGTCCGATGAGACTGTAGGTCGTTATCCCGACGGCGCCTCGAACGTCATAACAATGAATGTACCCACCATCGCCAAGGCCAATATCTCGTCGAGCTACGCCGTCACTGTAGAACAACTCTTCGATACCGGCATCAGTGACCTGACAGCTGAAGTCGGCGAGAAACTCACAGTTAGTTTCATCACAGACCGTCTGGTCATCCACAGTCCACAAGCTGATGTCCTGCAGATAAACATCGTCAATCTAGCCGGACAGTCTGTTTGCTCCGACATCTGTGATGAGGGATGCACGCTCTCTACTATCCATTATCCGCTTTCACATCTGCCCACAGGTGTCTATATTGCCAATGTCACCGACTCAAATGGGCATAAGGCAACCTGCAAATTCATAAAACACTAAAGGATATGTTTCAAAGACACCTGCTGACCATTCTACTCTCACTGACGCCGTTTCTGTTATACCCCGTCGACTACCGACCTGCCGATGAGGTATGGACCTCGCAGAGCCGCAACTCCAGCGAATCGATGCCCTGCGGCGGTCACGACATCGGCTTGAACGTGTGGGTGGAGAATGGCGATGTGTTGTTCTATATCCAACAGAGCGGTTGGTTCGATGAAAACAATACGCTGTTGAAAGCAGGCCGCTGGCGCCTACATTTTGACGGCAAGCCTTTCGACGGCATAGACTTCGAACAACGGCTTAGTCTTGATGAGGGAGCCGTCACTATCAAAGGTGGTGGCACAGAGGTCAGGATTTGGGCAGACGTTTTCTCTCCCGTTGTATTTGTGACGATGGCATCGCCACATGCAGAACGGGCCACGCTCAGTTACGAAAGCTGGCGCTATAAGAACCGCCCTGTAACGAAGGCTGAATGCCAGCAATGTTCCTACAAATGGATCCTGCCCAAAGACTGCATGACCTTTGCCGACAGCATCCAAGCAGAGGGCGATAGACTCACTTTCTCACATAAGAACCGCGAGCAGACCGTCTTCGACTTCACCGTCAGTTATGAGCATCTCGATGCTATCAAGGACAAACTCTACAATCCTATCGGAGGATTAGAAATGAAAGGAGTGATGTATGCTCCTGGATTTCACTATGCAGGAACCACCACAGATATTTATGCTAATACAGACTTTCAAGCATGGAACTACTTTTGCGACAACCTATGCTCTTCATGCGTGATGATTGACCTACGCTACCTAAACCACAAGTTCTACGAGGATACCGTTGTTGACGGTTGTGGCACCGTAGCTCCATACGCCTTCCCTACCTTGAAGGTCAGTGAATCGCGTAAGCGTTGCGCCCAGTGGTGGCATAATTACTGGCAGCGCAGTTGGATTGAGAGCGACACGCAGAACGACAGCCTGCAGACGATGCTGCGCAATTATGAACTGATGCGTTATATGCTCGGCTGTAATGCATACGGCCAATGGCCCACAAAATTCAACGGCGGACTCTTCACTTTTGATCCTGTCTATGTGGACTCCACCGCAACATTCACACCCGACTACCGTAAATGGGGCGGTGGCACGATGACGGCACAAAACCAGAGACTGGTTTACTGGCCGATGGTGAAAAATGGCGACTACGATATGCTGTCATCACAACTCGATACCTACCTGCGTCTGTTGCCCAACGCTGTAGCACGTACCCGCTATTACTGGGGACACGACGGTGCTTCGTTTACAGAACAGTTGGAGAACTTCGGACTGCCCAACCCTGCTGAGTACGGTAAACACAAGGAGGGCGACGACTTAGGTGTTGAGAAGAACAAATGGCTAGAATATGAATGGGACACTGCCTTGGAGTTCTGTCAGATGTATAAACAGATACTTCCGTGGTATCCGGACTCCACATTGGACAAATATCAAGAGTTAGTAGATGAAACCCTGCGCTTCTTCAGTGAGCACTACCCCAACCTCGTCATCTATCCTGGTTCTGGCTGCGAGACTTATAAGATGGCACGCAACCCTTCCAGTACCGTTGCCGCACTGCAAACAATGAAGCATAGTCTTGACAATATCGGCGTAGACACGAGCTTCATCCCCAAAATCCCTCTTCAGGTCATTGATGGTGACACATGCATTGCTCCTGCTGAAAGTTGGGAGCGTATCCAGAATACAGAGACACCTCAGCTCTATCCCGTCTTCCCTTGGCGTATCTATGGTGTGGGACGTCCACATCTCAACATCGCGCGCAACACCTATTTCAAAGATCCGCATGCTTTGGAGATGCGTAGTACAAAGGGTTGGAAACAAGACAACATCTGGGCAGCATGCTTGGGTCTAACTGACGAAGCACGTCGTCTGAACACAGAGAAACTAAGCAACGGTCCCTACCGCTTTCCTGCCTTCTGGGACGCAGGTTTCGACTGGGCGCCTGACCACAACCGTGGTGGTGCCGGCATGATTGGACTCCAAGAGATGCTGTTACAGGAGGGAGAAGACCACACCCCTATTCTCTTCCCAGCTTGGCCCCGTGAATGGAACTGTCGTTTCTGTCTATACATCTCAGGCCGACGTCGCATCGAAGGTGAGATAAAGAATGGAATCATCACTTATACCGAAGACGGTGTCAGAGGCGAAAAAACAGCCAGTGCAAAACTCGTGGTCACAAAGACACTCTGTAACTACCAGTCAGAACCAACTGCCATTGTCGATGGCAAAATTAGAGTAGGCTGGCAATATAAGGATGAAGCGAAGTCCTCTGCAATGCAGGATGGCTATCAGATTATCATCACAGAACGCATCACCAACAGACAGATCTACGATAGTGGTATCATCAACTCCGACCAAAGCCAGTTTATAGAGTTGCCTGCACTAAAGCCAAACAGATACGGCTATCAATGGAAAGTAAGAATCCGAGAGAAAGAATCTTTCTCTGATTGGAGTCAAACACAGACCATCCGCATCATGCCAAGGATGCATCCTCAATGGATTGGTGCCATCACAAAGAAAGATGCGGGTATTCCCAACGGTCGATGGAGCAATGAAGTATTTAAGAGAGACAGCTTTCAGGCCAAATGGCGCGATGTGGATACACTCTCCACGAAAAGCATCATTCTCAATAAGGAAGCCACCATCCCCAAGAAGATCACAGATGCTATTGTCTATGTCTGCGGTCTCGGACACTACGAACTGACGATCAACGGCCAGAAAGTCGGTGACAGTGAGTTCGCTCCGCTTTGGAGTGAATACAGCAAGACTGTCTACTACAATGTCTATGAGGTCACTCATCTTTTGAAACAAGGCAAAAATACAATCTCTGCTATACTTGGAAACGGTTTCTTCAATGTCCAACGAGGCAATAGATATAGCAAACTGCAAGGCTCTTTTGGTCCACCGCAATTGTTCTTCCGTATGGATGTTACTTATTCCGACGGCACTACGGAGCAGATTGTCAGCGATAAGTCCTGGCTGTGGTCACTGAGTCCGATTACCTTCAACAGTATCTATGGTGGAGAATCCTACGATGCACGATTAGAAGAGGCAACTGATTGGCAACCCGTTGTAATGACTGAAGGACCGGAGGGCGTGCTTCGCCCAGAAACCTGTCAGCCCGTCAAGGTGATGGAGCATTACGACATCCAATCCTGGAAGTCTATACCCAAAGACTCCCTTGAGTCGGCTTCTGCTAAAACCAAGCGTACCATAGCCCCTTCAGTTTTCGTCTGCGATATGGGACAGAATCTTGCCGGTTTCCCTGAGATAACCGTCTCAGGACAACGCGGCCAGAAGATTACGCTGCTCGTATCTGAGCGACTGACACCACAGGGAGTTTGTAACCAGAGTCAGACGGGGCGCCAACACTATTACGAATACATCCTCAAAGGCAACGGTCAGGAACAATGGCATCCTCGCTTCTCCTATTACGGTTTCCGTTATATCCAAGTGGAGGGCGCTGTACTCGAAGGACAACCGAATCCCAGACACCTGCCGGTGATTCATTGTTTGAGAAGTTGCTTCGTCTATAACTCCGCCGCCGAAACATCTTCCTTCTGGTGTAATAACGAGCTCTTCAATAAGACCCACCGACTGATTGAACGGGCTGAGCGTAGTAATATGCAGGCCGTCATGACAGACTGTCCGCATCGTGAGAAACTGGGGTGGTTGGAGCAGGATCACCTTTGCGGGCCTTCCCTTCTTTACAACTACGATATGACCCGTCTGGTGCCGAAGATTATCCGCGATATCGTCGATACCCAAAAAAACAACGGGATGGTGCCCACGACAGCACCTCAGTATGTTTCCTTCGGCAATCTGTTTGACGATTCGCCTGAATGGGGCTCAACACTGATTATTCTACCTTTCCAATATTATGAAATGTATGGCGATTCAACGCTGATTACGGATAATTACGAGCCCATGCGCCGATATGTGGATTATCTAACCTCGCGTTCAGAAAACGGTATCGTAAGTCACGGACTAGGCGACTGGTATGACTATGGTCCTTGGCGTGCAGGTTTCTCACGAAACACACCCGTTTCGCTCGTTGCTACAGCGCATTATATCTACGATTTGCAACTCATCACGGAAGCAGCTCGGATGACAGGCAACAAGGGCGATGAAAAAAAATATGCAGAACTCTGTAAGACAGTGACAGCTGCCTTCAATCGTCATTTCTACAAATCCGATTCCTGCTACTACGGCACCAACTCACAGACCAGCAATGCCCTACCCCTCTTCTTGGGTATCTGCGGAGAAAACAAGGAAGCCGTCTTGCAGAATCTCATTGCAGATATCCACGCACACGGTGACCGTCTTACAACGGGCGATGTGGGTAATCGTT
>JAEENF010000045.1 GCA_016283605.1 Prevotella sp. | reverse complement strand
AAAGTACTAAGTTTTTGCAAAGAATTATATCTATTTAACACTCTGGGGTATGCACGTCTATAAAATAATGTGTACCTTTGCAGACGTAATGGTGATAACCTTTTTGATTGGTTGGCTGCTCGACCTCATCTTTGGCGACCCAGCACGATTGCCACATCCTATTGTGTGGTTCGGCAAGATTATTGCTGCCTTCGAGCACAGTCTGAACAAGGGGAATCATCGTAAGCTGAAAGGTGCTCTGACAGCTATCGGACTGATTCTCTTCGTCTTTGTCTTCGCTTGGATGCTTCGAAAGCTTTTAGGCATCTTCGCCCTGTATATTTTCGACGGAACTCATGAGAAGGTATATCAGATACCCGTACTTCTTTATCTTTTCGATATTCTTGCCATCTTCTATTGCTTAGCAGGCACCACCTTGATTCGTGAAGTACGGGCTGTCTTCCTGGCCCTTGATCGCTCACTTGATGAAGGCCGTCAGCAAGTGGCTCGTATCGTTGGTCGTGACACCTCTGAGTTATCAGCGCAAGAAGTTCGTACTGCAGCTTTGGAGACTTTAGCAGAGAATCTGAGCGATGGTGTGATAGCGCCTTTGTTTTGGTTTACTATTCTGGGTACGCCTGGCATGTTAGCCTATAAGATGGTGAACACCCTCGACTCCATGATTGGCTACAAGACGGAGCGCTATCGTGACTTCGGCTGTTGGGCTGCACATATCGATGACATCGCCAACTATATCCCTGCCCGTCTGACAGCCTTGCTGATGATAATTACACAGAAGGATAGGTTCCTATTGTGGAAATTCGTCCGTAAATACGGCCGCAACCACGCCTCACCCAATAGCGGCTATCCGGAAGCAGCTTTAGCAGGCATTCTCGATTGTCGCTTTGGAGGTCCTCACTATTATTTCGGCCAACTCTTCGACAAACCCTACATCGGCACCAATGACCGTCCCCTCACCACCGCAGATATGAAAACTGCCGTACGCATCAACCGCACCGCTGAAATCCTAATGGTGCTATTGACCACATGTATATTATGCCTTTACCCTTAGGCATAGCTGTGCATTCCTCCTAACAGGTAATTCACACCAAAGTAGGTGATGATGACAGCGAGGAAGGCTACGACCATGTAGATGTGATAGAAGCGAGGATTTCGGAAGATGCCGAAAGATGCTTTATGAAGGGGAATAGCGTAGATCATCATCGTGATAAGCGCCCACGACTCCTTGGGGTCCCACGACCAGTAATTGCCCCACGACACATTAGCCCAGACAGCACCAAGGAAGATGCCGATAGTAAGCAGGAAAACGGCAGGATAGAGCAAGAGTTGCGAAAGAGCAGTGAGTTTTTCGAGTGAATAGTGAATAGTAAACAGTGAATAGATGCCTATGATCATCTGCAAGGCAAAGAGGGCGTAGGCACACATCACTGTCATGACGTGGATGGACAGCAATGGTGATTGCAACACAGGCATGAGCGGTGTAAGCTGAGAGCTGCCGCCGCCGAGCATAGCCACCAAAAGACAGAATGAGCTTATGAGTGGTCCGAAGGCCAGGATGAGAGGGAATTTCTTTTGTATCAAGATAGTGAGTAAAAGCATCACCCATGCCATGAAGAGCATGGTCTCTGGACCGTTGCTCACAGGAATATGACCACCAAGCCACCAGCGCAAGCCAAGCGAGAGTGTGATGTAGGTGAAGAGGATGAAAGAAAAAGTGAATAGTGAAGAGTGAATAATACGTTTCCTCCAAAAGAGCATAACTATACAGAAAAGCAGGCTGAGCGTCAGCGATAGGAATACTGGCCACTTCTGACTGCGCATCATGTTATAAAAGAGTTCTGCCTGGATTTTGCTCTTACTGGGCAATACGTCGCCAATCATGTCGCGTTGGAACAGTTTGATCTTCGCAATGATCTCAAAGGCACGATCGCGCTGTCCTGTGACAATCGCCTCTGTAAGAAAATCCATCGACTGCTTGACAAAGAACTGTTCCTTGACAGGAATCTCCCTGGGTAATACCTGACCTCCTGGCGAATACCAGTTGACGACGTTATCTAAACGATAGGGGAATATCTTGGTGAACTGTCCGTTGTAGAACATCTCGACGATAGCCTTCCTTTCATCAGCACCTTTCTGTTTAGGATTGTTAGTAAGCAACGCTTCCTCCCACGGCATGTAATAGATCATCCAACTGAAAAATACCTCGTCTGCGGAATAGCCTTTCCATGAGGCACTGCCTGCCACCTTCATGGTAAAGTCGGTAGCAACGGTGTTGAGCGGACAGATACGGTTGTTGTAAAGTACTTGGATGGTGCCCATGCGGTGGGCGATCTCGGCGTCTACGACGGGAAGTGAAGAGTGAAGAGTGAAGAGTGAAGCGCTCGACCTCTGGTCGCTTGCTACCGAAGGGACGCAAGAATTTGCTACCGCTCCAATGTTCATGCCGAAGGAAAGCACTGCCACCGCGATGGCTTTGCGATAGAGCGAACGCATCTGAGTATGGCGTGACAATAGGGTGGCGATGATGCCGAGAAAGAGCATAAGATACCCAAAATAGGTGATGGCGATGCCGTAGGGGTCGTAGCTGATGCCCAACGTTACGCCCTCTTCATCTGTGTCGTAGCTCTGCTGAAACAGACGGTAACCATCGATGTTACCGATGTGGTTCATGGAAACAAGCACCTCCTCGTCACCACTTTGAATGACGCTTTGATAGTCAAGCGGTGCGTCTGTCCCAGGATAATTGATGACACGGAATTCCTTCAGCGTCAACGTAAAAGACAGATGCTCCACCTGATTGTCTTTATCTACAAAGGTCATCTCGGGTATGTTTGTCCTGAGCCTGACACTGCCTCGGCGAGCAAAAAGATGGGTGGTCAGCGCACCTGCCAGGATAACGACGAACGACAGGTGCAGCAACATCACGGCAACACGCTTGTAGAGCCGTTGCTTCATGATATAGCCAAGGGCTGCTACTGTGAGCATCGCCCACAGTACTGAGAACCACCAGGCACCATAGATATTGTCACTGACGAACGTGGTGCCATAATATTTCTCTATGACAGTAGCAAACCCTATACACACCACGATGAGCGTGTATAGGGCGATGATGATGATCTTAGTCGATTTCAAATGGATTCAATAAAATAGATCAATTGTTCGCGTTCTTTCTTCGACAGGTTGCGGAACTTCACGACGGTATTATAGGCATCGCTCGTTCCACCCTCGTTTTTACACCCGTGCCACATGATGGCTTCGAGTACGTTGCGAGCTCGACAGTCGTGCAGGCGTTCCACACCACTACCTGTCTTGCCTGCAAGTCCACGTCCCCACAACGGGGTAGTACGACACCAACCTGTGCGGATGTCGTTCTTCATCCACAGACGATGCTGTACGAAGTCGGTATAGGGCCAGATCTTCTGATGCGGATAGCGAGGCATATCGCTGTCAGACTTAAAGAACTTGGCAGGATCCTGGATATGATCCTCGCCCGTCTTCCATGAGGGACGATGACAATTGGCACAACCAATCTGCGAGAATAGTTCCTTACCTTTCTTGAAGTCCTCTGTAGTCGTGTTACGTGCAGCAGGTACAGCCAGACCACGATGCCAGATCATCAGATTCTTGTACTGTGCATCGGTCATCTCAGCATCAAGCTGTTTACTGGTCAGATAGGTATAGATATCTTTCTCGAGGTTGCCCGTATGCCACTCAGGATGTGCACCAGTGGGGTCGACACGTTTAATGTATTCTGTGAAGCCCGCCTGTACCTCTTTGTCTTGCGACGACTTTGTGGCGTAGTAAGTACCAGCGAGGTCGAGGTAGTGGTAGCGACGGTCAGAACGTGTGACGTTGGTGATGTTCCAGATAGCATTGGCACCAGCAGCATCGAGGATAGGGCCACGCGACATCGCATAGGTATAGCGACGCACGTACTTTGTACCATCGCCTTGCAGCGAATTGCTGTAATAGCTCTTCCACGTACCTGTCGTCTGATCCCACATGGCTGGATTCAGCGCATCGGTCTTGCCAATGCTGTTAAAATAATCGCTCTCTGATTTCCATTGTGCCGTGATGTCCTCATCAGGAATAGCGTCAGTCAGTCCTGTGCCATAGATGCCGATGGTGGATTCCAACAGCACGCCGATGTCCTGATTATACTGAGCCTCATCCAGCGTCACAT
>JAEENF010000044.1 GCA_016283605.1 Prevotella sp. | reverse complement strand
ATATGGGTTATCAGTCTGAAGTCTGGAAGGTCGCTGTCAACAACGAGCGCCGCAAGGAGTTCACAGCAGAACCTTACCTGCGTTCAGATCTGCACAAGTCAGGCTTCCTGGAGGATCACGTGAACACCGTTTATCCGCAGAACACACTGCCTGTTAACGGTCCTGCTACCATCACAGAGTGGCGTACGGCTCGTGACTTCAAGTTCGATATGAAGAAGATGTTCATGCCGATTCCTGAGAACGAGATCCTGATGAACACAGAATGTGAGCAGAATGAAGGATATTAATTCCTGTGTGTAGAAACAGTTAGTACTTAGGTATACATTGTTTTGGTATTTTTTTGAAAGTGCTGCGTCGCGAGGCGCGGCACTTTTTTTGTTGAAAACGATGTGGTTTCGGTAAAAAGTTGTATCTTTGCAGCATCAAAGTTTGAAGTGATGAAACTGAAGACCTGGATATCCGTATATGGACAGTGGATGCTGACGGCAGTTTTTGCCGTCGCGGTGTTCTGTTTCTGGCTGTTTGGACTGCCCCATCTGATGCTGGCAAGGGAACAGTCGCAGCTGTTCTTGTGGAATACCGACTATTTGACAGAGCGTCTCGCCGTGCCGGGAGGACTGGCGCAATATCTGGGAGAGTTCATCGTACAGTTTATGATCAATCCCGTCTATGGCACCTGCTGGTATGTGGTGCTTCTGGTGGCTGCACTGCTGCTGTGCAGAAGACTTATCACAGGCCAGAAATGGTACTTGCTGAGCTTTCTCATTCCTGGCGTATTGTGGTACTTGTCCTGCAACCCTGATATCCCGATGACGCCAGTGGTAGCTGTGGTGTTGACCTTGACGTTGATGAACCTCTTGCCGAAGGATAGGAAAGCGCGATGGATCACGGCATCGGTTATGGCTTCTGTAGGCTATTGGCTCTTGGGACCGGCCATTCTGCTGCTTGTGGTCTATGCCTTCCACTGGCTGCCGTTGTTGCTGTTGGCTGGCAGTGTCGTGGCTAGTCTTTGGATCACGCCTTATCCTTCACGTCAGATTCTCCGCGGCATCGACTATTATTGGGAGGGTGACAAGATCGGTACGTATGAAGAGATGAAGTACGACATGCTGATGCGTCAGCAGTCGTGGTCGGAAATCTCGAAGAGGTACCAGGAGAGACCGATAGAGTCCCTGGCCATTCATAATGCCGCTAGTCTGGCATTATGGGAGGAGCAGCGTATCAGTCAGAGTGAGCTCTTCTCAAAGGTGTTGCTCTCGAATCAGAGTCTGAGCAGTGTGTCTTCAGCCTTCTTGACCAGTGAGGTCGCCATGCAGGTAGGTATGGTGAACATCGCGCAGCGTTCGGTCTTCGAGGCGATGGAGGCGATACCGAATTATAATAAGAGTGCGAGGGCGCTGCGCCGGTTGGTGGAGACGAACATCATCACCGGACAGTATGAGGTGGCGCTGAAATATATTGCAATCTTGGAGGAAACGACCTTCTATCGTGGCCTGGCACGGAAGATGAAACCACTGGCAGAGCACCCAGAGAAGATCAAGGTTTTTCCGTCTTACCAACGTTTGAAAGAGGCTTATGACAAGGGCGAAGATGTGTTTTTCTATTAAAACGGCAATAGCGTTAGTTGTTCTGTGTTTGCTGTTCGGAGCTTGCGGTTCAAGCCCGAAGGATGTGAGCAGGCAGGACGTGCTACCGCAGATCTATCCCGACTATACGGAGGTGACGATACCGGTGGGTATGGCCCCGTTGAACTTCTCGATGGCAGATGATGCTTTCGAGACCATCGATGTGGAGGTAAAGGGATCGAAGGGAGGCAACATCCATGCCAATGGCGAGGATGCCGACTTCGACATCGATGAGTGGCACCAGCTGTTGGCGCAGAACAAGGGCGGACAACTCATCTATACCGTTTGTGCCGAGAAAGACGGACAGTGGACGCAATATCGCGACTTCAAGGTCTATGTGAGTGAAGACCCCTTGGAAGCATGGGGCATCACCTATCGTCGCATACCGCCCAGCTACGAGATGTACAGCATGATGGGTCTTTATCAGCGTGACCTGAGTAACTTCGAGGAGACGGAACTCCTCCAAAATACGCGCACACCAAATCAGTGCTTGAACTGTCATACGGCGAATCGCACGAATCCGGACCAGTATGTGTTTCATGTGCGTGGGAATCACGGAGCAACGGTCATGAAGGTGGCAGCTGACAGTTTACAGTTGACAGTTTTGCAGGCGAAGAACGACTCGCTGGGTGGTTCGATGGTCTATCCCTACTGGCATCCGGGAGGCCGGTATTGCGCCTTCTCCACCAACAAGACCTCGCAGATGTTCCATACGAATAAGAAAAACAAGCGCATCGAGGTCTACGACTCCTCGTCGGATGTGTTCGTCTATGACACCCAGACGCATACCATCCTCCGTGATACGCTTATCATGAAGAAATACTGGGCAGAGAACACGCCCGCCTTCTCGCCCGACGGCAAATGGCTCTATTTCACCACGGCGAAACGACAGATTTATCCTACGGACTACGATCAGGAGAAGTACAGCCTCTGTCGTGTGGCCTTCGACGAGAAGACAGGACGGATAGGTACTGAGGTGGATACCCTTGTGAATACGCTTGAAACGGGTAAGAGTGTCTCCTGGCCCCGGCCTTCTTACGATGGACGTTATCTGATGTACACCCAGACAGACTACGGCTATTTCACCATTTGGCATCCTGAGGCCGACCTCTGGCTGTTGGATCTCGAGACCGGTGAGACAAGGCCCATGCAAGAGGTGAATAGCGACAGGGCAGAGAGTTATCATAACTGGAATTCGAACAGCCGTTGGTTCCTCTTTACCAGCCGTAGCGAGGACGGTCTTTATACGAAAGTGTATTTCTCGCATTTTGATGCCCAGGGCAAGGCTTCGAAACCTTTGCTTCTTCCTCAGCGTCATCCGAAGACGTACTATCGTCGTCTGATGTACTCTTTTAACACGCCCGATTTCACGTCGCATCCTGTGGAAATTGATGCGAGAGCGACGGGGAAACGGATAGAAAACGAGCATCGTGTAGCCACAAAAGTGCAGAATCTGTCAAGGTGAAACAAATTTGAAAGATTCTGCGACAATCGTAGATATGACGTGACGCCTATTATCGTAACTTTGCAGCAGAAAAATTGATGAGTATGAAAAAGTTATTGTTTTTGGCCCTGACCATGTTGTCGACACTTTCTCTGAGTGCCGCAGAACAGTTCGTGATCTTCCAGGCATCTGCCGACGCCCTTTCGCTGCAGGATGCATGTGTTTCATTCGATGCCAACGAGCACCGTTGCGTTCATATCGCCATCGCTAATCTCCAGAAGGACTTCGAGAAAGTCACCCAGAAGCAGCTCCCTGTTTCTGAGCGTGCTCGGATCCTTGTTGGTACGGTAGGTGTCAACAAGCAGATTGACCAGTGGGTGAAGAAGGGCGAGCTCCGCGACCTGAAGGGTAAGACGGAGAAATACATCATCAAGACTATCGGCGACCAGCTGGTTATCGCGGGCAGCGACAAGCGTGGTACCGTCTTCGGCATCTATGAGCTGTCGAAGCAGATCGGTGTCTCGCCCTGGTACTACTGGGCCGATGTCCCCATTGAACAACACGAAGCTATATATATAAAGAAAGGTGAATACACCGACGGTGAGCCGAGTGTGCGTTACCGTGGTATCTTCCTCAATGACGAGGCTCCCTGTCTGACCACTTGGGTGAAGAATACCTTTGGTACCGATTATGGCGACCACCGTTTCTATGAGAGAGTCTTCGAACTCATCCTCCGTCTGAAGGGTAACTTCTTGTGGCCCGCCATGTGGGGTTGGGCTTTCTATGCCGATGATCCTGAGAATTTGAAGACTGCCGATGCAATGGGTGTTATCATGGGTACCTCCCATCATGAGCCCATGGCCCGTAACCATCAGGAATATGCCCGTCATCGCAAGGATTGGGGCGCCTGGAACTACCAGACCAACAAGGAGAACCTCGACCGTTTCTTCCGTGAGGGTATCGAACGTATGAAGGGTACCGATGATATCGTGACCATCGGTATGCGTGGTGACGGTGACGAGGCGATGAGTGAAACGGCTGACACGAAGCTGATGGAGAAGATCATCGACAACCAGCGCCGTATCATCAAGGAAGTAACCGGTAAGCCGGCAGAAAAGACCACCCAGGTGTGGGCCTTGTATAAAGAGGTGCAGGACTATTACGATGCCGGACTCCGTGTGCCTGACGATGTGATGATTCTGATCAGCGACGACAACTGGGGTGACATCCGTCGTGTGCCTACTGCTGCCGAACGTACCCGTAAGGGAGGGTGGGGCATCTACTACCATGTGGACTACGTGGGTGCTCCCCGTAATACCAAATGGCTCAATGTCACCCAGACGCAACAGATGTTCGAGCAGTTGTCACTGGCCTATGACTTCGGTATCCAGCGCATGTGGATTCTCAATGTCGGCGACCTCAAACCGATGGAGTATCCCATCCAGTTGTTCATGGATATGGCTTGGAATCCGAAGGAATATACCGTCCAGACCGTCACTGACCATACACTTCGTTTCTTCCGTTCAGCATGTGGCGATGCCGTCGCCACTGAAGCTGCCGACATCTACAACCGCAACTGCCAGTACATGGCTCGTGTGACACCTGAGATGCTCGATGCGCGTACCTATAATATAGAGACAGGCGAGTGGCGACAAGTGGCCGATGACTACCAGCGTCTGGAATTGCGTGCCCTGCGCCTCTATGACCAGATTCCTGCAGAGGCCCGCGACTTCTACCGTCAACTGATTCTCTTCCCTGTGCAGGCGATGGCCAACCTCTACGATATGTACTACGCTCAGGCCATGAACCTGTATTTGGCTGCCAGTAAGAACCCCGATGCCAATCTCTGGGCCGATAAGGTGAAGCAGTGCTTCCGTCGTGACTCGTTGCTCTGTGCGGCCTATAATACTGATATCGCCGGTGGAAAGTGGAATGGCATGATGATCCAGAAGCATATCGGCTACCGTTCCTGGAACGACAATTTCCGTGCTGACATGTTGCCACGCACCACATCTGTTGATGAGGGCTCTGCTGGTGGTTATGCCTTTGCGGCTAAGGATGGTTATGTGGCGATGGAAGCAGAGCACTATTACAGTGCTACGGCGCCCGAAGGTACAGAATGGACGATCTATCCCTATTACGGTCGTATCCGTAGTGCCGTTGCCCTGACACCATATACGAAAGCAGTGGGCAATGCGGCTCTGACCTATCAGTTTACGTTACCCGTAGAATCCTCAAAAGTGAAGGTACATGTCGTGACGAAGTCAACGCTCGACTTCCTGAACGTAGGCGGTTTCGAATATGCTGTCAGCCTCGACAGTGGTGAGGCACAGGTGGTTAACTTCAACAAGACGCTTGTCGATCGTCAGCCCTATATGTACTCGGAATATTATCCTGCTGTTGCCAGCCGTGTGGTGGAGAAGGTCGTGGAATTACCTTTGACGCCTAAGGATGTACACACGTTGACGATACAGCCCAAGCATCCGGGTATTGTCTTCGAGAAGATCGTCGTTGATGCCGGCGGTTATCAGCCCCAGTTCCTCTTTGGTCAGGAGTCGCCCTGCAAGAGATAAAACAACAAAATACCCCTGTTTTTTACAAGGCCTTCCCGCACTTTTTACACCCCCTTCTAAAAAGTGTTGGAAGGCCTTCCCGCAAAAATTCCATGGGCATGTGTTACACATCCGACAAACTTCTTGATCTGTCACACAACACACGCGGACATCTCAACTCATTGTGCCTTACGGCTGACCCTCGACGAGCCGTAATCTCACTCTCGACGACATTACGGCTCACTGCTCACGAGATTACGGCTCGTGTTTTTTGACAAAATGACAACTGGTTTTTTTTGCAGAATGTTTGGCGGGATGAAGGAAATATTGTATATTTGCAGCGAGAAATCAACCATTTTAAGATGTTCGATATATCCCAAAGGATGTTCTATCTCCGTATTTAGCAATACAAAAAAAGAGATAGAGTATATTTCGGGAAAAATCGGACAGCAAATTTTGGAGATATTTGACCAATTTTGCACCCAGAAAAGTAAAAAAGGAACAGCATGGAGATACAAAATCTTAATCCAAGGAGCGGTTCAGACACCATACGATTAGGTGACAGTGACGAACTTGTGGTCATGGAGAACTTCGGCTCATTGCCAAAAGGCGAGTTGTCTCTTGACAGTCATGGACTTATCGTCATCTGTACTGACGGTATGGCGCAGTTTGACTACGACGGACAGCGGATAGAGCTTCGCAAGAACGACCTGTACTTATATATGGCTCATAGCGTGGTCTGCAATTTCATGTCATCGCCGGATTTCAATTGTCGGCAGATCTGGTTTTCCCGTAGCGAATTATGGAACATCAATATGTACAGTGAAGTAAGCCTGGCAGACCTGACATACCTCAAGCAACACCCGAAAGTGCATCTGTCTGGTGAAGAATTGTCGTTGCTAGATGATTATTTCCAGCTGTTATGCCGCCGGATGAGAGACCAAAAGCCCTTGTTGTATTCCGAAATCGTCCGTTCGCTTGTCAGCACGATGATGCTTGAAATGCTATGCATGATGCGTCGCGACAAGGAACAGAAGGCTCAGGAGGACTTTCAGGAGGACAACACACCAGGTTTCCACAGAAGACGGTTGGCTGACAAGTTCATGCGTTTGGTTGAGCAGAGCGACGGGCGTATTCGCAAGGTGGATGACTTCGCCAGTCAGCTGAACATCACGCCGAAATACCTTTCGACACTGCTCAAGGAGACGATGAACCGCCGGCCGAGCGAGATGATAAAGCTCTTTACGCTGAAGGCTATTGAGCACCGTCTGCGCTTTACCGACATGACAATGCAAGAGATAGCCAACGACCTGAATTTCCCCAATGCCTCGTTCTTCGGCAAGTACGTGAAGGAGCATCTGGGCATGACGCCGCTGGAGTATCGGAAGAAATACCAGAAATAGATGAAAAGGATATTCTATTAATAATGTATAAGCGATGAGAAAAACAAAGAAAAAAAGGACAGTAATGGCGCGGGCGCTGATGCTCGGGCTATTGGTGCTGTTGCCGATGAGTGGCCAATGTCAGCGGCTGCTGACGCTCGATAGCTGTAGGGC
>JAEENF010000043.1 GCA_016283605.1 Prevotella sp. | reverse complement strand
ATAGGCTCTGGCCAGATCGAGAGAACCACCCTGGAAGTCGTGCGGCACATTGAAATCGGGAATCTCCTTCTCGCACTTGTCGAGCACCGCCTTCGCCTTCTCCGTCTTACCTTCCTCGACAAGGGTCATGGCCAGGTTGGACATCAGTCTGCGGTGGGTGTAACACATGCGCATCACGGTCTCATCGAGATAGATACCGGGTTTGTTGATGCCACCGAACTTATATTTGTTCATGATGTTATCGAAGGTCTTCTCGGTATCAAACTGCTTGGCTCCCTCCATCGGGATGAGATTACCACGGTCGTCCGTATAGAATGTGCGGAAGGGCGTGATACGGTTGGCCAGACCCTCCTGAACGAAGTGCTCACCCAGGTTCATGTAGTTCTCGGAACCAACGGTCGTAGCCACATAGATCGGGCGGGCCCAGTTGCACTGTGCAATCATCTCGAGGATCATCAGGTCGCCCTTGTAGAGCGCACTCTTACCCTTGAGGGAGATGACCATCTTGTCGGGGATGGAGTCACAGGCCATGAGCATGCCACTCTGACGGACCGCCTCCTTGTCGATGGTGACATAGACGGTGTCGGTGGGGATGACATGGAGTTCCTTGTTCTTGGTACGTACCCAGTACTTGAGGATATTCTTCAGTTCGAAGGGCTCAGCACCAAACTGACTGGCAGCCTCCATCGGCTGTGTCTTATAGAGTTCAATGACCTGTTGCTTCAGCGACGGATCGATCTGTACATACTCATTCGTACCGGCACAGTATTCCAGACGACTCCAGGTGATAGGCACAGAAGGCGAGTCATATGCCGGACGACGCATCTGGTCGATGTACCAGTCGGTCTGGAGGTAAGAGAGGTTGCAGACACGGGCATCCGTGCGGAAACTCTCCGTATCCTGGTTATACCAGAGGGGGAAGGTGTCGTTATCACCGTTGGTGAAGATGATCGGGTTGCCTTTCTCCTGAAGGGTCATCAGGTAGTTCTGTCCGAAGTCACGACAGCAGTAACGGTCAGAGCGGTCGTGATCGTCCCAGGTCTGAGAGGCCATCTGAATAGGAACAATCAGACCTACAACACCAACGACAGCAGCAATGGCGGTAGCAAATTTTTCACTATTCACTTTACACATTTCACTAATCCAATGGATAATAGCCGCAACGCCCATACCGCACCAGATGGCGAAGGCATAGAACGAACCGGCATAGGCATAGTCACGTTCACGGGGCTGCATCGGGGTCTGGTTGAGGTAGATGACAATGGCGAGACCCGTCATGAAGAAGAGGAAGAAGACCACCCAGAACTGGCGGATGCCAATGGGGTCATCGATGGTCTTTTCACCCACCTTGCGCTTACGCGTATACCACGCCTGCCAGAAGAGACCCAACAGACCGAGGATCAGTGGCATGCAGTAGAAGACATTATGGCCCTTGTTCTCCTTCAACTCATCGGGCAGCAATGACTGGTCGCCTAAGCGGGCATTATCGATGAACGGGATACCTGTGAGCCAGTTGCCATGTTCCAGTTCACCATTGCCCTGGATGTCGTTCTGACGACCGGCGAAGTTCCACATGAAGTAACGCCAGTACATGAAGTTACACTGGTAGGAGAGGAAGAACCGGATATTTTCAAACTGTGAAGGCACTTTGACGGTCATCGGTTCACCACAACGGTCGTAAGGCACCTCACTGCCGTCGACACCACCCATCCACGACTCGTAGGCAGCCGCATGAGCCGCATCATACATACGTGGGAAGAGCATGTTCTGGGCGTATTTGTATTCATCCTTCGTACGGACTACAAAGTAGGAGTCTTTCTCATCGGCAGAGGCCTTCTCCTTACGCTGGTAGACCGGTTTTCCCTTTGTCATCACCGGCTTGCAGTAGCCACCCTCCACCTCCAGGGCCACCTGAGAGGTGTACGCCTGACCATAGAAGAGGGGACGGTTACCATACTGGTCACGTCCGAGGTAGTCGCCCAAGGTAAAGATATCCTCTGGCGAGTTCTGGTCCATCGGAGGATTGGCAGAA
>JAEENF010000042.1 GCA_016283605.1 Prevotella sp. | reverse complement strand
CAGCGCTTTCCTTGAAGAACGGGAAAATGGATAAGATAGGATCATACGAATTTTTGGCTGAGCCGTTCCACTGCGATTTCAGCGGGCGCTTGTTTATGGGACATCTGGGCAACCACATGCTCAATGCCGCCGACTTCCATTCCTCGGCACGCGGCTTCGGCATGAAGTATCTGCTCACCATCAACCGCTCGTGGGTGCTCTCACGTCTGGCCATCGAGATGGACGAGATGCCGATGATGTACACCAAGTTCAATGTTGAAACATGGGTGGAGTCGGCCATGCGCTATTTCACCTCGCGTAACTTCCGCGTCGTTGGCGAGGAGGGTAAAGTTTATGGCTACGGCCGTTCTATCTGGGCGATGATCGACACCGAGAACCGTCAGCCTACTGATATCTTCAGCATTGATGACGGTGCCATCAACAACTGGATCGTCAAGGACAAGGAGTGCCCCATCGACAAGGGCGGTCGTGTGAAGATGTCCGACGATGCCGAGTTCGTGCGCACCATCGAGACGCAGTATAACGATGTCGACATCAATGGCCATATCAATAGCGTGAAATACATCGAACACGTTCTCGACCTGTGGCCCCTCGACTGGTACCGCGACCACCAGATCCGCCGTTTCGAGATTGCCTACGTCGCAGAGGCCCATCAGGGCGACCGACTCTCCTTCTATAGACAGCCTGCTGACGAAACGGTCAACTCTTTCAACGTCCGTATCTGCAAGGACGACGGCGTTGAGGTCTGCCGCAGCAAGGTCGTTTTCGGATAATCAGAATAAAACATTGACACTTACAATAACCTTTAGGCTCATGGGAACAGAACTTTTTTTAGGCTTTAGTCTTGATGCTTGTATCACCATTGTGACGGTGCTGGGCATGTTCAGCATTCTGCTGTTTACCAAACTGCGTTCTGATCTGGTGTTCCTCGGTGCCATCGGTGTTCTGTATGTCACGGGCGTACTCGATGCCAAGGAGGCATTCTCGGGCTTCAGCGGTACGTCGGTCATCACCGTCGGCGTGCTCTTCGTGGTCGTCGCAGGACTGACGCATACCGGGGTGTTGCAATGGATTGTTAAGCATCTGCTTGGCACGCCCGACAGCTATTCGAAGGCGGTGACGCGACTGATGTTGCCGGTGGCCGTGCTCAGTTCGTTCCTCAGCAACACCACTGTCGTGACGCTCTTCGTCAATATCGTCAAGATGTGGTCGAAGAAACTCGGTGTCTCACCCTCCAAGCTGCTCATCCCCCTGAGCTATGCCTCGGGCATGGGTGGTGTATGTACCCTTATCGGTACGCCGCCGAACCTGATCATCAGTGGACTCTACGAGGAGAAGACGGGTGAGGCGATGAATGTGCTGACCACGACCATCCCCGGACTGTTCTGTCTCGCCGTCGGTGTACTGTCGGTCATTGCTATGCGGCGGTTGCTGCCTGAGCGTAAGGCCCCTGAGAGTGCTTTCGAATCCACGGGCGAGTACACCGTGGAACTGCAGGTACCGTCGGATAATCCCTGTATCGGCCAGACACTCGCTGAGGCCGGCCTCTTCCACGTTAAGGGTGGCAGTCTGATAGAGTTGTATCACTTCGACGATGTCCCGATGCCCATCACGGAGAACGAGCCCATCATGGGAGGTGATCATCTGGTGTATGCCGGACAGATAGACGAGATCCTGGAGATAGCAAAGAGTCACCAGTTGGTGAGCGCCGACCACCATGTCTTCTCCATGAGTGAGCTCGACAAGAGCCGCCAGTTGCGTACGGCCTACATCAACTTCGGCAGCAGCCTGATAGGCAAGACCATCGGTGGCAGCACATTTGAGAAGAATAACAATCTGACGTTGGCGGCTGTCGCCCGACGCGGCGAGCGCATCAAGGAGAGTCCGCGACAAGTGGTGCTTCAGGCGGGCGACACGCTGCTGTTAGTCTGTCCTAAGAACATCAATGTCAATACCTCGTCCCTGAAGAACGACATCCATTTCTTCGATTCCGACGACGTGCCCAACATCGGACGCGGTACGCTTGTCTCCACCACGATCATGATAGCTATGGTGGCCCTTTCGGCGTTGGGTGTCATGCCGCTGCTGCAATGCGCCTTCCTCGCTGCCGCTGCCATGCTCATCTTCCGTTGCTGTAACGTTGATCAGGCCATGCGGGCCATCAACTGGGAAATCCTGATGGTCTTCGCCGGCAGTGCCGTCCTCGGTCTTGCTATCCAGAAGACGGGTATTGCTGAGTGGATGGCTAATGGCATCCTCGACGTCTGCGGTACAAATCCGATTGTCGTCATGACGGCGATCTGCTTTGTTGGAACATTTATTACTGAGTTTATTTCGAACACGGCGGCAGGAGCCATGTTCTTCCCCATCATGTACGAGGCTGCCGAGAAGCTGGGCTACGAACCGTTCCCCTTCCTCGTTGCCCTGATGGTCAGCGTCAGCAGCAGCTTCGCTACGCCCATCGGATCGCCCACCCATATGCTGGTCTATGGCCCGGGTGGCTACCGTTTCAGCGATTTCATGCGCATCGGCCTGCTGATGAATCTCATCATCCTCGCCGCCAACATTTTCATTGTGAACATCGTATATCCATTAACAAGACTGTAATGTAAAATATAGAAAAGAAAGATATGAGAAAGTTTTTGTTTTTATGTCTGATGTCATGTTGCTTCTTTGAGGTACATGCACTTGACTTGAATGGCAAGTATCTGTCCCTGAGTGGGGAATTGATGTTCAGATTTACGAGTGATAGCTTATATGTCGATATCGCTCAGAGTCACCGCAATGTCTCTGCGTTCAAGTTGGTCAAAAAAAGCGAGGACAAGAAGTCCACTACTTTTAATGCTTACGAGAGCTATTTGGAGAACGATCGTGTCACTTACAGAGAGGTACTTATCCGGGTTACCCGTCAGAAGAATAAGAAATTTCTTCTGGAGTACTTCGGTAAAGACAAAGACCGTGATTACAATACGAGCGAAAGATATCACATCAAGTTAATGGAATAATGAAGAAATCTGAAAAAGTCCGAATAAAATTTGGCTTTTTGCTTACTTATTCGTACCTTTGTTGCCGATTTCTAAAGTTAACCCCTTGTCGGGGCTTCGTGTAAGCCCTGAGTGGACTGGCAAGACGACGGCTCTCGGGTAGGGCTGGCATGGTACACAAGGGATATGTATAACATTATAAATATTTAGCTATTATGGCACAAATGAATTTTGGTGGCGTGATGGAAACTGTAGTCACCAGCAAAGAGTTCTCTTTGGAGAAAGCACGTGAAGTATTGAAGAATGAGACCATCGCTGTGATTGGTTATGGTGTTCAGGGTCCTGGTCAGGCTTGCAACCTGCGTGACAACGGTTTTAACGTGATTGTTGGTCAGCGTCAGGGTAAGACCTACGATAAGGCTGTAGCCGACGGTTGGGTGCCCGGTGAGACGCTCTTCTCTATCGAGGAGGCCGCCGAGAAGGGCACGATTCTCTGCATGCTTCTGAGTGATGCTGGGCAGATTCAGCAGTGGCCTACCATCAAGCAATATCTGAAGCCCGGTAAGACATTGTATTACTCTCATGGCTTCGCTATCAACTGGAGCGACCGTACGGGTGTCATCCCCCCGAAGGATGTCGACGTGATCATGGTGGCTCCTAAAGGTTCAGGTACCAGTCTCCGTACGATGTTCTGTGAGGGTCGCGGTCTGAACTGCTCGTATGCCGTTTATCAGGATGCTACTGGTAAGGCTAAGGAGAAGACACTCGCCTTCGGTATCGGTATCGGTGCAGGTTATATGTTTGAGACGACTTTCCAGCGTGAGGCTACCTCTGACCTGACTGGTGAGCGTGGTTCGCTGATGGGTGCTATCCAGGGACTGCTGCTGGCACAGTACGAGGTGTTGCGCGAGCACGGACACTCTCCCTCGGAGGCTTTCAACGAGACTGTTGAGGAACTGACACAGAGCCTTGGCCCGCTCTTTGGTGCGAAGGGTATGGACTGGATGTATGCCAACTGTTCAACGACCGCTCAGCGTGGTGCATTGGATTGGGCTCCCCGTTTCCACGATGCTATCAAGCCGGTGATGGAGTGGCTGTACTACTCTGTTCAGACTGGTAACGAGGCTCAGATCACCATCGATGCCAACTCGAAGCCTGACTATCGTGCTGGTCTGGAGAAGGAACTGGAGGCCATGCGCAACCAGGAGATGTGGCGCGCTGGCGAGACTGTTCGCAAACTGCGTCCTGAGAACCAGGAACTGTAATTACACTTTTATATAAAAACAGAAAAGAGACTCGCACGAGTCTCTTTTTTTGTGGGTGCTGATGGATTCGAACCACCGAAGTCGAAAGACAGCAGATTTACAGTCTGCCCCATTTGGCCACTCTGGAAAACACCCTTCCTGCTGTTAAGCGGGTGCAAAGGTAAGCATTTAAAATGAGAAATGAGAAATGAAAATGCGGAATTAACTATTTTTAATCAATAATTGTGAACGAAATCAACATTTCTCATTCCTCATTCTTCATTTCTCATTTATTTTTTGTACTTTTGCACCAAAATTTGAGAGACATGGGAAAATTAGTCATCAATTCGTACGATGAATTTGCAGCCCACTTGGGTGAGGAACTCGGTGCATCAGACTGGCTGCAGGTAGACCAAGACCGTATTAACTTATTCGCCGACGCCACGTTGGACCACCAGTGGATTCATGTGGACGTGGAACGTGCCAAGAAAGAAAGCCAGTATCAGAGCACTATCGCTCACGGTTACCTGACGCTGTCGCTGTTGCCCTATATGTGGGACCAGATCATCGAGGTGAACAATATTAAGATGCTGGTGAATTACGGGATGGACAAAATGCGCTTTGGGCAGCCTGTCATCACGGGATCAAAGGTGAGACTGGTCACGAAGCTTCACAACATCCAGAACCTGCGTGGCATCTGTAAGGCAGAGATTGAGTTTAGAATTGAGATAGAGGGACAACGCAAGCCGGCACTCGAAGGCATCGCATCGTTCCTCTACTATTTTATATAATAGGGTATGGGAGGATTCTTTGGTACTATCAGCACGAAATGCTGTGTGAACGACCTGTTCTATGGAACTGACTACAACTCGCACCTCGGCACCAGACGTGCAGGACTCGTAACCTTCGATCAGGAGAAAGGTTTCAGTCGTAAGATTCACAACTTGGAGCGCGACTATTTCCGCTCGAAGTTTGAAGATGAACTTGACTCGTTCTCTGGTAATCAGGGAATAGGTGTCATCAGCGATACCGACCCTCAGCCGATATTGGTGAACTCGCATTTGGGACGTTATGCTGTCGTGACAGTTGCTAAGATCAATAACATCGAAGAGATCGCCCAGGAACTGTTGGACCGTCGTATGCACTTCAGCGAGTACTCTGCCAATACCATCAACCAGACGGAACTCGTGGCGTTGCTCATCAATATGGGACGCACCTTCGTGGAGGGTATCAATCTGGTATACAAAAAGATAGAAGGTTCTTGCTCTATGCTGATTCTGACGGAAAAAGGCATCATCGCTGCCCGTGATTTCCTGGGACGTACACCTATCGTGATCGGACAGAAGGAGGGGGCTTTTGCCGTTTCGAGTGAGACCACCAGTTTCCCCAATCTTGACTATCATCGTGTGCGTGACCTCGGACCTGGTGAGATTGTCTATCTGCAGGCCAATTCGATGGAGGTGTTGCAAGAACCTTTCAAGCGTGAGCAGATCTGCTCGTTCCTGTGGGTTTACTACGGTTTCCCTGCTTCTGACTATAACGGCATCAATGTTGAGGCCGTACGTGAGAAGAACGGTAAGATGATGGGAGAACACGATGAAACTGAGGTGGACAGCGTTTGTGGTGTGCCAGACTCGGGTGTGGGTATGGCACTGGGTTATGCCGAAGGTAAGGGCGTGCCTTATAAGCGTGCCGTACTGAAATATACACCGACGTGGCCTCGTTCGTTCACTCCTGGTAATCAGGAGCGTCGTTCGCTGGTGGCAAAGATGAAACTGATTCCGAATCCCGCCTTGTTGAAGGACCAGCGCGTGGTATTCTGTGACGACTCAATCGTTCGTGGTACACAGTTGCGCGACAATGTAAAGACCTTCTTCGACTATGGTGCCAAGGAGGTGCACTGTCGTATTTCTTGTCCACCACTGGTGTATGGCTGTCCGTTTATCGGCTTTACTTCGTCGAAGAGTGATTTGGAACTGATTACTCGTCGTATCATCAAGGATTTTGAGGGCGACGATAAGAAGAATCTGGAGAAATATGCTACAACGAATTCGCCCGAATATAAGCGGATGGTAGAGGAGATTGCCAAGAGATTAGGTCTGACGTCGCTGAAGTTTGCGAAGTTGGAGGATCTGATAGAGGCTATCGGCATGCCGAAGTGCAAGGTCTGCACGCACTGTTTTGATGGCAGTAGCTACTGTCATGAGCATGATGACGAGGATGAGCAGCAGAGGCAGCTGAAGCTAGACTTCTGAAATAAATCCGTCTTCTTGGAGGATACGCTCCTCGGCAAGAAGAAATTCGAGCGCGACGTTCAGTTTGTCGGTAGGCAACTGGATGTCGCGTAATTCTGTGATATGGTGGGGTTTCTTGTCGGCAAGGAGTTCGAGGATGGCATGGGCCTCTGCCGTCATAACGGGTTCGCTGGCAATGCTCTTAGGACGTTCGAGACAGACATCGCACTGATGACAGTCGTGACTCTCTTCCTCACCGAAATAGCGCAGGAGCTGACGGCTACGGCAGACACCATCATTTGTGGCGTAGTCAATCATCGCATGAATTCGCTGACGGAACTGCTCCTTCCGTTCTTCGTAAACGGCAGGGGGGATCTGGATATGTTCAGGGTCTTCGCGGCGTTGCAGATATCTGACATAAGGCGTCTTCTTCTGCGGGATAAAGTGCAGAATATGTTTCTGACTGAGGTTTTTCAGAATCATGTAGACCTGTTGTGGCTGGAGACCACACTGACTGGCGATAAAACTCTCATCGATAAAATTGTAGTCGACGAAAAGACCACCATAGTTTCGGAGTAGGGTAGTGATGACTTTTTCTTCGTTGGGTGTATTGTTCTCCAAACGATACAGCTCGTTACGGCTGACGGTGAACATCACGCGAGCCTTATTATCCTGCTCCTCGGTATATTCGATGTAGCCTGCACGGTTCAGAATCTTCAGTGCGGAGTCGACTTGGATGGGGAAATGTTTGAAGGCGTGACAGAACTTGTCGATACTGAACTCGAAGGTGGCATTATAGCCTGAGCCTACGGCTACTTGATAGAAGTAAGCCAGATGTTCATAGACCTTGCGGATATAGTCCTTTTCGGGGAAGGTGTCGTTAATGCGCTTGTCCAGTTTCCTGCGGTCATGATCGTTGTAGAGTAATACGGCATAGGCCTTGTTTCCGTCACGTCCGGCACGACCTGCTTCTTGGAAATAGGCCTCTGGAGAATCAGGACAGTCGACGTGAATCACCAACCGTACATCGGGTTTGTCAATACCCATTCCAAAGGCGTTAGTGGCTACCATTACTCTAACCTTATTGTCCTGCCAGGCTCGCTGACGTTCCTCCTTGATAGTGGTGTCGAGGCCGGCGTGATAGAACGTCGCCTTGATATCAGCCTTACAGAGCAATTCTGCAACATCCTTAGTGCGCTGACGACTGCGGGTGTAGACGATGGCACAGCCCTTAACACTATTGAGTATATGGATGAGTTCTTCGCGCTTGTCCGTAGCCCGACGTACGACATAGGCTAGGTTTTTGCGCTCGAAGCTCATCTTGAAGACATTGAATTCACTCTTCGATAATTTCTCGCAGATATCCTGTACCACAGCGGGGGTAGCTGTAGCCGTGAGAGCCAGGACGGGAGCATCGGGCAAATCCTTGCGAATCTCAGCAATCTGGAGATAGGAGGGACGGAAGTCATATCCCCATTGTGAGATACAATGAGCCTCGTCGACGGTGATAAAACTCACCTTCATGCGACGGAGTTTGGTGCGAAAAATGTCTGACGAGAGTCGTTCTGGTGAGACGTAAAGGATTTTGATATCACCGAAGATACAGTTCTCGAGTGTGGTGATGATCTCTTCCTGTGAGAGTCCGGAATAGATGGCCGCAGCACGGATGCCGTGACGCTTCAGGTTGTCGACCTGGTCTCTCATGAGAGAGATGAGTGGGGTGATGACGATGCATACACCTTTGCTGCAGAGTGCAGGCACCTGGAACGTGATGGACTTTCCGCCACCCGTGGGCATCAGTCCCAGGGTATCGTGACCGCTACTTATCGACTCGATAATCTCTCGCTGAATACCGCGAAAGTCATCATAGCCCCAATATTGCTTGAGTATTTGTTTATAATTCGTCACTGGGTTTGATGTCCTCGATCTGAAGCTGCACATCGCTACGCTTGTAGATATTCTCTTCGATGGTGTAAGCAATGTCGAAGGAACGTTTCGACTTGATATAACGTGCATCAGCACTTCGTCCGAATGCGATTCCGTTCATCACGTTCGATGACTTTGAGTCAACTAATTCCAGCTTGATGTGCTCCTGCTGACGTCCTACCACTTTCGAGGTGCCGTAGTCATAGACATTACGCGTGCAGAAGATGGGTTTCTCGTTGCCGGGACCGTGAGGCGCAAACTTTTTCAGGTCATTATGTAGTTTCTTGGTGATGTCCTTGAAGTCGATTTCACCGTCGATGTCGATAGTGGCCTCAGTCTGTTCTGGCAGGATATGCTCGTTGACATATTGCTGGAAACGGCGACGGAACTCAGGGATATTCTCAATCTTCATGGAGAGACCTACGGCGTAGGTGTGACCTCCGAAGTTGGTAAGCAAGTCGCGACAGCTCTTCACAGCATCATAGATGTCATAGCCGGCCACACTGCGGGCAGAACCTGTGGCCAGATCGCCGCTGCGGGTAAGTACTACCGTAGGACGATAGTAGAGTTCTGTCATGCGGGAAGCCACGATTCCCACAACACCTTTCTTCCAGTTCTCATCGTAGAGCACGATGCTGGAGTGATGCTTCTGGCTCTCGAGTTTCTCGATAATCTGGTTGGCCTCTTCGGTCATCTGCTTGTCCACATCCTTGCGCTGTTCGTTATAGACATTGATACGGTTGGCTTCTGCCAAGGCTTTCTCAAAGTCACGTTCTACGAGCAGGTCTACGGCCTCGGTACCGTTCTGCATGCGTCCTGAGGCATTGATGCGGGGGCCGATCTTGAAGACGATGTCGCTCATGGTAATCTCACGGCCGTTAAGTCCGCTGATTTCGATGATGGACTTGATGCCTACTGATGGACTTTGGTTAAGTTGCTTGAGACCGTGGAAGGCTAGAATACGGTTCTCACCCGTCACAGGCACGATATCGGCTGCTATGCTGACGGCACAGAAGTCGAGTAGGGGAATGAGACGTGAGAAGGGGATGCCGTTGTTCTTGGCAAAGGCCTGCATGAACTTAAAGCCTACACCACAGCCGCAGAGATGCTTGAAGGGGTAGGTGGAGTCTTCACGCTTCGGATTGAGAATAGCCACAGCTACGGGTAATTCGTCATCCGGCACATGATGATCGCAGATGATAAAATCAATGCCAAGGGATTTGGCATATGCGATTTCTTCGATTGCCTTGATGCCGCAATCGAGCACAATGATGAGTGTTACACCGCGTTCTGCTGCGTAGTCCATTGCCTTGATACTGATACCATAACCTTCTTCATAGCGGTCTGGAATATAGTATTCAATGTTGGAATAGAACTGTTGCAAGAACTTGTACACTAAAGCTACCGCCGTACATCCATCGACATCGTAGTCGCCATATACCATGATTTTCTCTTTACGCCCCATGGCGTCGTTGAGCCTGTCTACAGCTACGTCCATGTCATTCATCAGGAATGGGTCTATCAGCTCGTTTAACATCGGGCGGAAGAATCGCTTGGCTGCGCTCTCCGTCTTGATGCCACGCTGAATGAGCAGGTCGGCGAGGATCGGACTCATGCCGATCTTCTCTCCCAGCTCCTTAGCCGCCGTCCGTTGTTCTGATGTAGGTGGTTCGTAATTCCATTTAAAATGCATTTATATATTATTTTTTATTCTATCGCTTTAGTGGCTAAAAGAGCCTATTAAGGCAAATTAGCGCCCAAAGATAAGAATAAAAAATGAAATAACGGCATAATCTGCGAAAAAAATGCCGATTATGCCGTTTTTTTACCAAAAAAATAGGATTTTTCCTACTTTATGATGCCGTCTTCTCTCAATCTGGCCCTTAATTCGCTTCTATAAACGCGAACGGTGATTCGGACGTTCATGAACGATTTGTTGGCCTGAATATCATTCGAACCAATCTTCCGATCCATCATGGAAACATAGTCTCTATATCCACCTCTGTCCATGAAGAAAGGATCGAAATAGTCTGCATATTTGTCGCGTGCATTCAGTTCGTTAACCAAAGGACGGGCATCGCAGCCTTGCAGTCCCCCTCGGATGCCTTTGAAGATGACAGCGTTGACCGCATCCTTCATGGCCTGCTCAATGGCATCGCCTCTGCTTCGCCCAGTACCTGTGACACGAATGGTCTGACTGCCGTCACCCTCTACACCGAGACATTCTATTTCCTGTTTCTGATAGGTCGCCAGTCTTGGAGGCTGTTTGGAAGCGCATCCCACGATCAGACAAGCTGTGGTGATGAGAAAAAGTATTTTTTTCATATTGATCATCATTTGTTTTTTTGTGTGATTACCACCAAGTGCGATAATAGTTGTTGCGTACGATTACCTTTGGACGGCTCTTGGCATAGGCCACAGCGACATCGCGCATGCAGCGCAGACGGGCTTTCTCAACAGCGAGGCGTGCATTCATGCGAGCCTTCTCCATCGCTTTGTTGTCCTCATATACCTTGTCGGTGACATTCTTTACACGAGCCTCAATCTTTCGCATCAGGGCCTGTGCCTGTGGGTAACAGTCGGCGCTGGTGTTGATCTGACTTAGCATGCGCATAGCCTCCTGAGCACCCCATCCCGGATTGGGATTTGCAGCCCAGATGGCCTGTGCCTGCATCAGGATCTGACGGGCGTCATGATTCAGGTGGGTCTCATAGACCGACTCCATCATGTCAAGGGCGTCGTGATAGCAAGACACCTCCTGAGGAATGGCTGTGAGTTCCCAAAGCGCCTCTTCCCACTGCTGGGCGGTGATGAGACCTTGAGACTTATGGATGATGCCGGAGCAGTTCTGCTCGTAATAATCGATGATACGCTCCTTAGCTTCGGCAATGATAGCCTTCAGCTGAGCGTTTGCCTTGATATTTCTTAGAGCGGCAGTCATGGCCTGTCCCTCAGTGTTACCGATACCGATGGCTTCCATCGAGGTAGAACCAAAGCAGGCGTTAGCCATGTTATCGCCGACGGCGAAGGTAATCTCCAGATGCTGGATGAGCTTTGTTCCAGAGACCTCGCGCTGTAAGGCAGCGACCTTGCAGGCAAGCACGAAGCGTCCTCCGTATCCGCTCTCCATACCGAGAGAGGAGATGACGTTACGCAGACGGTTTTCGGCAATTTCCACATTATTTTCTGTCAGTCCGCCGATGGTAGATTCAACGACTGGCGAGAGCATAATCTGTGCCTGTGAGGGCACGAATGCCAAAGCCGCAAAAATGGTTGCAAAGATTTTCTTTTTCATACTTTTCGGGGTTTTGGAAATAATTATTCGACACCAACGAGGAAGTTTACACGTCCCAGCGTGTTACCCTGTCCTTTGGCGATCTTTACACCGGTTTCAGCCTTGAAGGCCTTACGGATACCCTTTGCCCAGGTCTCAGGATCTGTTGGCTCACCGTCTTCATCGAAGAAGGGGATGCGGACGTTCTTGAACTCACACAGTTTCTTGGTCTGACGTCCCTTCTTACCGGCTCTGTTGACGGCATGCTTGCGGATCCACTGGTGCAGGAAGTCGTTGTAAGTATCCTCATCCTCACCGATCTCGTCACGCAGGAAATCGATGCCTGAACCTTCAGCAGCACGGAAGATAACATTGATCTGACGACCGTTGTCGCGCAGATCCATGAAGTAATTGATGATCTGTTGGCAGAACTCTTCGCTCTTGCCGGCAATAACCTTACGCAGTGCAAGGTCTACGGGGTCTGTCGAACCTTCTACAGAACCTTCGCAGGCAGCCACCTGATCCAGACAGTAGGCATCGACGGCCTTCAGACGGAATTGGATGTACTTACGCGGACCCATGGGTTTCACGCTGTAATCCAGATCGACGCGGATGTCAGGACGTGCCTGCTGCAGCAGTTCGTCCATTGCACCCTTATCGGCACCGTCTCCATCAGCGCGGTTAGCCAGCTCTTCAGCACGTTCACGCTTCATGTCCTTCAACAGGTTCTGAAGATCCTCATGCTGGAAGCCGCGATCAGCGAACACCTTTTGTACCGCCTGAATGGCAGTGGCCATTTCACGGTTCTGGACGAAGGCGTCGTTGTATCTGGGCATGTATTCTGTCTCACCGTCATTATTAAAGGTGTTCATGTAGCCATGATCGTTCATCCAGATGTCATCGGGGAAAACGATGATGGTGGGCATATCTGCCTGCTGAGCGAAACTTGTCAGACTCGTTGCGCAGAAAAGCGCTATCAGTGCAAATACTTTTTTCATAATCTTTCTGTTGTTTTTAGTTTATCTTCTGAAAATATTCTTTGCGCTTCCGATGATGCCGTCCTTCTCCAGACGCTTACGAAGGGCATTGAGGTTTACCTGTACCAGGAGACCAACCTTGTACTTTCTGCCAACCTTGATGACATCGCCAGCCTGTTGTGCTCCACGGCTGGTGAGCTGGATGAACTGTTTGAATTCTCCAGAACCGAAGAAGAGGTCGAAATACTCGCGATGGCTCTCATAGCCGTCGGGAACGAGTGCTGGCACATTGCCCTGATAGCCTTCGTCGGATGCGGCGAGACCCTTGAACAGCAGGCCGTGAATGGCATTGGCCATATTGATCTCATTGGTAATATCACCTCTGCTTCTAGAGAAGCTCCATACCTTGAATACCTTGAAACCGGCAGTAGAAGCTATGTTTTCTTTCACCAGTGACAACTCGTAGTCGTACATCTGATACGGATACTGTGCCGACGCTGTGCCACAGAGCATCACGAGGGCAAACAGGATTGAATAGATTCTTTTCATGTCGTTTATGTTTTAATGTTAATATTATTTTGCCAGACGAATCATACAGCCTTCACCCATTTTTCCGGGTTTGCCGTTGAATACGGTGTAAGGAACTGCTGAGGCTTTTCCGTCTTCCTTATCGGTAGCTGCACCTTCAATCTCCTCACCGGCACCAGCGCGGTTGTCCCAGATCTCCTTACCGGCCTTGATGGTACCGATCTCTTTCCATTCCACAACGTTGGGATCGTTAGCAGACTGTACGGCCTCATAGACATTGAACTTGTCACCCGATTCCACACCTTCCTTCATGCCGATATAGGCTGCGAGCTTACCGTCGATGACGTGCAGAGAGGTCATCGGACGGAACTCCTCATGGTCACGCTGGAGGGCAGCGATAGCTGCATCGGTAGCTCGGGCAGTACCTCGGGCAATCAGCTTGTCGAGCGTAGCTGAGGTCTTCAGCGACATAGCAGCAGGCGCACGCTTAGACGACTTACCGACATAGGTGAGCTTGAAGGCAGGATCGGTCATCAGTTTAGCCTGATTGGCTTTATCCCAATACTCCAACTCCAGTTTGTTCTGAAGTTCCTGGTTCCAGTCCAGTTTGAACAGATAGGCATTAGCCCTTACGAAGTAACCTTTGATCTTCTTCTCCATGATGTCGGAGGCCTTCTTCAGTGCAAGCTGAGCCAGCGCATTATTTCCTAAGGTCATCTGAAGTACGGCTGTAGAAAGTGCGATGGCTTCCTTAGCATCCATATAACCATATCTGACCACGCAGACGTAGGTGTTAGAGAGCAGTTTATTGGTGCTGCCCTTGGCAACGGAGATCAGGTTCTCTGTAGCCTTGGCATTGCTGAGAGCCTCCTGACTCAGACCCTTTACACCCAACTCAAAAATAGTGGTGAGATCATCGTCGAAGTTGGTCTTGCCGATGGCTGTGCCGGGCTTGTTGTACCACTTGGCAATCAGTTTGGGCGCATACTTGTTCTGAGTGAAATACTTCATCAGACGGGCAGCGTACTCAGGCTCGGTGAGAGAGTTCTTCAGACCGTTCTCTCTGAGGACTTCGTTGGTAATCTGCTCCAATTTGGTCTCTTTATCGATGGCATCCTTCTCTGCCTGAGTCACAGTAGGCAACTTCGAGAGCTCGAGTGTGCGCTCCGTCAGGGCAAAGTCGTTGTAGCGCTCATAGGTTTTGGCGAAGTTGATGGTGTCGAAGGTAGCACTCATGATCTTATACGGCTCCTTGTACAACTCCTTCGGACACGGCTCATCGAGCTTTATCATGTACAATGAATTACGGATGTAATACTTGTCAGGATCTTCCTGTGCAGACACGTTGCTTACAAAAGCGAGTGCTGCAAACGCTGTCAATAGAATAACTTTCTTCATAAAATGTAGTTTTTAGGTTTGTTCTTGAATGATTATTTCTGAATAATCAGGAAGGGAGACACACTCCAGAACATCTGAGGATCCTTGATCTCCAGCGTTGTGGTGCCGTCGTCATTCTTGGTCAGCGTATAACTGCTGGCAGGCTTCTCGGTGATGAGCTTCGGATTCTTCGACTCAATGGTGAGCTTCTCTAAGCCACGCATGTCTCGCTTGGTGAACTTGCTCTTGTCGAGATTGGCATAGTCGGCCTTCTTCTTGGAGAGGAATCCACCCTTCAACAGACCGAGGTCATTAAGTTCCTTTTTCTCACCCACGATGAAATACACCTCGTTGAGTTGCTGATCCTGTGCCACGTTCTGATCTTCGAGATAGTCTGAGCGCTGCTGAAGCTCGTTCATGTCGTAACGCAACTCAGAGATCTTCATATCCTTGTTCTGTACGGCATCTTCCAGCTTGGCGATCTGCTCGCTCTTCTCCGTCAGTTGTTGCTGCAGGTATTCTACCATCTTCTGAAGATTGGCCATTGCCAGCTTGTTCGACTTGTTTTTACCGCTGAGCTGGTTAATCTGTGCCTGTTTGCGGCTGAGCAATTCCTGGAAGGCCTTCATTCTCATGATGATCTGATCCTTGGGCGTGCTCTCGTCAGCCTTGAAGATCATATTCTCCTGCAACTGGATGGAGTCAAGACAGGCAGCCACCGAATTGACGATGTCCACCATTTGTGCGACTTCATCACTGACCAGTGGCTCATCCACTACGGTAGAGTCTGTGAGTGCTGACATTTCAGACGATGTGTTTGCGCCATTGTTACATGCACAGAAAAGTACTGCGGCAACAAATAGCAAAATAAATGATATTTTTCTCATTGTTGTTAGTAATATTAGTCTTGCGCCTCTCCTGCAAAACAGATCAATTGGTTTTTAATTGTTCCATACACGCGTCAAAGACGTAAGAGTCAGTACCGTTTCTACCTTCGGCAGGAAAGCGGTAAACGCTTTTTCGAGAATATGCATCCTTCTCTCTGAGATGAACGTATAGATCATTTTAGGAGTATAGGACGGGGCAAAGTTAAGAAATAATTATGAAATAACAAAATTTTCGGCGAGTTTTTTATAAAAATAGTGCCGTCCTCTCTCGAAGACAGCACTATTGTATGTATAATAAGATATAGGTTTAGATGCCTAACTTCTTCCGGATTTCAGCAGGAATCGCGTTCTTGTTGATGAGGAAGTCCATCGTGTTGGCAGCGATGAAAGCCTTGGTCATATACCAGGTGCCTTTGTAGTCGCCGGTCTCACCCCAAGAGTTCTGTACCATATAATATTCCTTGCCGTTCTGGTCCTTGGCCACACCGTAGATATGCATACCATGATCGTCGGTCAGTTCCCAGTTGTCGAAGCGCTCCTGACGCATCTGTTGGGTAGGCACGATCTCGGGTACTGTGCATCCGAGAGAGTCGATGATATTGCGCTTCTTCTCAGCGGTGAGCTTGAGCCAACGGGCCATATCGCTGCCTCCGAGACCCTGTGCAGCCTTGGTATCAACGGCATAGGCCAGTCCGTTGCGGGTGAAGCCCTCTTCCGATACGTCACCGCCCCAGGCTACGGTATAGCCATTCTCAATGGCATTGTCGATGATTTGCATCATCTCGTCCATAGGCAGGTTGTAACTCAGCGGGAAACGCCAGTTGTCCTGTACCTCTACGGCAAAGGCGGTGTAGAAGGGATGATGGGTGTAGCTGGTGATGCTCACATAGTCATCGAGGTTGATGCCGAGCGAAGCCATGTACGACTTCGGGGTGTATTCCTTGCCCTCATAGACGAACTTCTCCGGACATTTGCCGAGATAGGCGTCGAGGATACCCTGCAAGCCGACCTTCCACTGGTTCGAGATCTTCTTGGCAGAACTCTTCGACACAGCAGCCACGTAAGGCTCCAGGATGGAGAAGAACTCATTGAAGTTGTTCAGCGAGTCGCCATAGAGTGAGCCTGGGAAAGGCATAGCGTCGATGGGACAGATACCCCAGGTCTTCAAGGTGTGAAGCACGTCTTCAGCCGAGCCGCCCTGTGCGAACTGGCAGTCACCGTGATAACGTACCACCTGGATGGCGCGCTCCATATAGGTCTTGTTGGCCACGAATGCCTCACAGAGGGTGTATTTCTTGCCGGTAGCCTTCAGAATCTCAGCCTCGAAGAACGAGAGGGTAGAGTAGTCCCAGCAGGTACCCGAACGGTTCTGATCCTTGATACTGGTAATGGGATTCGACTTGATAGTGGTGAATACGGGCTTGTTTTGGTCTTTGGCGGGAGCCTTCTTCTTGGCTGCCGATACACTCAGGGCGACCATCGCCATCAGTGCAAAAGTTAAAATCTTCTTCATACAAATATTTTTTAATACAACATTTTTTTTATTTAACTACAACTTGGACAACTTAGACAACTTGGACAACTTGAACCTCTGGTCGCTCGCAAGGCGAGAACTCTTTTCTATCCGCAGACGGCAGTTGCCGTCGTAGGCAGAAGTTGTCTTAGTTGTCTTAGTTGTCGTTTTCCATAAAGGTTTCTAATTCCTGCGGATGATAGGGGATACGCTTAGAGCCAAGGAAACGACAACCGTCCTTTGTGATCAACAGGTCATCCTCGATGCGGATGCCGCCGAAGTCTTTGTAGGTCTCGAGTTTGTCGAAGTTCAGGAACTCCTTGCAGTGTCCGCTGGCCTTCCAGTCGTCGATGAGGGCAGGGATGAAGTAGATGCCCGGCTCGTCAGTGACGACGAAGCCTTCTTGCAGCCTACGGCCCATGCGCAGACAGTTCGTACCGAACTGTTCCAGATTCGGACGTGTCTCCTCGTCGAAGCCCACGTAGATCTGTCCCAGTCCTTCCATATCGTGAACGTCCATACCCATCATATGTCCCAGTCCGTGAGGCAGGAACATGGCGTGCGCGCCGGCAGCTACAGCTTCGTCTGTGTCGCCCTTCATCAGTCCGAGCTCCTTCAGACGTTCCGTCATCAGACGGCAGACGGCAAAATGCACGTCCATATATTTCACACCGGGCTTAGCCACTTCGAGTACATGGTCGTGACAGGCTTCCACTATGCTGTAGATTTCCAGTTGCCGTTGGGTGAACTTACCGGTTACCGGCATCGTTCGGGTGTTATCGGAGCAGTAGTCGTCGAGCTCACAGCCTGCATCACAGAGTGCCAGACGTCCTGCCTCGAGTTTGGCATCCGAGGGGTTGCCGTGCATAATCTCACCATGTTGAGAGAAGATGGTGGCGAAACTGACCCCCTGAGCCAGACTGCGCGCGATACCGTCTACCTGTCCGCCGATAAACCGCTCAGTCACACCCGGACGTATCAACAGCTGTGCCGTTGTGTGCATCGCGTAACCTACGTCGCAGGCTCGTTCGATGGCTTCTATCTCCTGTGGCTCTTTACTTGAACGCATCTTTACAACTGCCTGGATAAGAGCGAGTGACGCATTCTCCTTCTGCTGACTGGGGTGCATGCCCAGCAGATCCATGATCTGTATCTTCGTGTCGAAACGGTAGGGCGGGAGAAAGTGCTTATTGACCATTGACCATTGACCATTGACCATTTTTGCCAAGTCGGCCATCGGGGCGGTCTTGGCGACACCGACCTCTGCAGCGAGGTCTGCCACACTTGGCGTGTAGCCCATCCAGACAATATCCTCTACGTCGATGTCGTCACCAAACAACCATTCTTCATCGTTGTCAATGTCAATCACACCTACCAGTCCGTCTCTGTGCTGTCCGAAGTAGTACAGAAACGAGGAGTCCTGTCGCATCGGGGCGTACGAGTTGGCGGGATAGTTGGCTGGGGCCTCATTGTTTCCAAAGAGGATGATCACGCCGTTGCCCACGAGTTTCTTCAACTCAGCGCGTCTTCTGATATAAGTTTCTTTGCTAAACATTATAATTTCCGTAAATTTTTTGCAAAGATACACATTATTTATTGAAATGTGTTTTTTTTTGCAATAATTTGCAATAAATTTACGTAGCGAGTATTTTTCTGAATAAAAAGTTGTACCTTTGCACCCAAATTTATATTATAGACTTAAAATACAATGGGAAAAGTAATATTGACGGGTGACCGTCCCACTGGAAAACTTCACTTAGGACACTATGTAGGTTCTCTGCGTCGTCGTGTACAACTGCAGAACGAGGGCGATTTCGACAGGATGTTTGTGTTTATGGCCGACGTTCAGGCACTGACAGACAATGCCGACAATCCTGAAAAGATTCGTCAGAATATCATAGAGGTAGCTCTCGACTACCTCGCCGCAGGTCTCGACCCTGAGAAGTGCGTGCTCTTTATCCAGAGTCAGATTCCTGAACTCGCCGAGCTCACCACTTATCTGATGAACCTCGTCAGCGTGAGCCGTGTGCAGCGCAACCCGACGGTGAAGACCGAAGTGAAGATGCGTGGCTTCGAGGGCGAGAGCATCCCCCTCGGATTCTTCTGCTATCCGGTGTCTCAGGCTGCTGACATCACACTCTTCAAGGCGACCACCGTTCCTGCCGGTGAGGACCAGGAGCCGATGCTCGAGGTCACTCGCGAGCTGGCGCGTCGTTTCAATCAGGTCTATGCGCCTGTGCTCGTGGAGCCGAATATCCTGTTGCCCGAGAACCTCACAGCCCGTCGCCTGCCTGGAACAGACGGTAAGGAGAAGATGTCGAAGTCGCTGGGCAACTGCATCTACCTTTCTGATACGGCTGATGATGTCTGGCAGAAGGTACGTTCGATGTACACTGACCCTGAGCACGTGAACCTGAACGATCCTGGTCATGTGGAGGGCAACGCCGTCTTTACTTATCTCGATGCCTTCTCTTGCGATGATGACTTCAAGGAGTTCTGGCCGGAGTATCAGAACCTCGATGAGTTGAAGGATCACTACCGTCGTGGTGGTCTGGGCGACATGAAGTGCAAGAAGTTCCTCAATCAGGTGCTCAACAAGTTCCTCGAGCCGATGCGTCTGCGTCGTGCCGAGTTCGAGAAGGACATCCCTGAGATCTATAATATCCTGAAGAAGGGTACTGAGCAGGCCCGCGAGGTCGGCGCTCAGACGATGGACGAAGTCCGCAAGGCCATGCGCATCGACTATTTCAACGATGCTGAGCTGATTCGTCAGCAGGCCGAGCGTTTTGCCAAGAAATAGTCAGATGTTGATGCCGTAGCTCTGCTTCACCTCGCTCATCACGAAGGTGCTCTCGATAGAGGACAGACTCTCGATCTCACCCAGTTTGTTGAGCACAAATTCCTGATATTGTTTCATGTCTCGGGCGCGTACCTTTAATAAATAGTCGTACGCGCCCGAGGTGTTATAACACTCCGTCACCTCGGGGATGCGCTGGATGCGACGCACAAACGCATCCGCAATCTCGTGGTTGATCTGTTTCAGTTTCACCTTACAATACACCTGCAGGCCCAGATTCAGTTTCTCTGGGTCGAGGATGGCCACATACTTTTTGATATAGCCTTTTTTCTCCAACCGTTTTTGACGTTCAAAGACGGGGGTAGGGGTCAGATGTACGGCGTCGGCCAGCTCTTTGGTGGTCAATTTCGCGTTTTTTTGCAGCGTTTTCAGGATCTGCAGGTCGGTTTCGTCTAATATCATTGAACATTGAACATTGAAAATTGAACATGATTTAGAATATTATTCTGTTGGAGGGTGTTGAAGGGCCCTGTTTTGGAACGTTATTCTTTTTCGGCTGCAAATTTAGGTATATTTTCTGAATTATGCAAGAAATTTGGAAGATATTTCTAAAGTTCGTACCTTTGCACCGTCAAAAGTAAACAAAATAATAACAAATAAAAAGAAAGGATAAGATTATGAGTACAAAGAAGAATTACAAGTTTGAGACCCTTCAACTCCATGTAGGCCAGGAACAGGCTGACCCCGCAACCGACGCTCGCGCCGTGCCCATCTATCAGACCACGTCGTATGTGTTCCACAACTCTCAGCACGCTGCCGACCGCTTCGGCCTTCGCGATGCAGGTAATATCTATGGTCGTCTGACCAACTCGACTCAGGGTGTGTTCGAGGATCGCGTTGCAGCCCTCGAGGGCGGTGTAGCCGGATTGGCTGTGGCCTCTGGTGCCGCTGCTATCACCTACGCGCTGCAGAACATTGTGCAGAATGGCGATCATATCGTGGCAGCCGACAACCTCTATGGTGGTTCTTACAATCTGATCACCCACACGCTGGCCACACAGGGCATCACGAACACCATTATTAATGTGAATGACCTCGAAGCCCTCGAAGCCGCTATCCAGCCCAACACAAAGGTAGTATATGCCGAGACCTTCGGTAACCCCAACTCCGATGTGCTCGACCTCGAAGGTGTAGCAGCTGTCGCCCACAAGCACGGTATTCCGTTTATTGTCGACAATACGTTTGGTACACCGTATCTCATTCGTCCGTTGGAGCACGGAGCAGATATCGTGGTTCACTCCGCTACGAAGTTCCTCGGTGGTCACGGAAGCAGTCTCGGTGGTGTCATTGTCGACGGTGGTAAGTTCGACTGGAAACAGAACGACAAGTTCCCCACACTCTCCAAGCCCGATCCCTCGTATCATGGCATCGTATTTGCTGATGCTGTAGGTGCTGCGGCTTACGTCACCCGCATCCGTGCCGTCATCCTGCGCGATACCGGTGCTGCCATCTCTCCCTTCAATGCTTTCATCCTGCTGCAGGGTGTTGAGACGCTGAGCCTGCGTGTGGAGCGTCATGTGGAGAATGCCTTGAAGGTGGTCGATTTCCTCGCTAACCATCCGAAGGTGGCCAAGGTGAACCATCCTGCCCTCGAGAGCCATCACGACCACAAACTCTATCAGAAGTACTTCCCCAACGGTGGTGCCTCGATCTTCACCTTCGAGATCAAGGGCGGTCAGGAAGAGGCCTGGAAGTTCATCGATGCCCTGCAGATCTTCTCGCTGCTGGCTAACGTGGCCGACGTGAAGAGTCTGGTGATCCATCCTTACACCACCACCCACTCACAGCTCTCGCCCGAGGAACTGGCCGAACAGCACATCACGCCCTCGACCGTCCGCTTGAGCATCGGTACTGAGCACATCGACGACATCATCGCTGACCTCTCTCAGGCCCTGGACAAGATTTAAGACGAATATTTTATCTTTCAAGAATTAGAGAATTAGAGAATTATTTCGTACCTTTGCACGCGAGAAATTCTCAAATTCTCAAATTCTTGACTTTATAAAGTAAAGTGATGGGAAAGTTTATCTTAGCAGACAATCAGGAACTGACTCGGTTTGCGCTGGAGAGTCTGATCCGCCAGAGTGGTGATCACGACATCTTCAGGGCTACCGACAAGGCCGGACTCGTGCAACTGTTGAAGGAACACGAGAATGCCGTTGTGCTGCTCGATTATACGTTGTTCGACTTTGCCGACGAAGACCAGCTCCTGATTGTCGCCGAACGTTTCGCACTCTCAGAGTGGATCCTTATCAGCGATGAGCTCACGCCCCAGTTCCTGCGTCGTGTGGTCTACGCCTCCCACCAGTTCAGCATCGTCTTCAAGGATGGTCTGCTGAAGGACCTCCGCGATGCCCTCGATGCCGTCAGCCGCCACAATCGTCATATCAGTCAGCGTGCGCTGGAGGTTATCATCAACCAGCAGCAGGAAGAGGACGATCAGCCCAGCATCCTGACGGAGACCGAGACGGAGATCGTGCGGGCCATCGCCCAGGGCAAGACCACAAGGGAGATTGCTGCCGAGCGCTTCTCGAGCGTCCACACGATCACCACGCATCGCAAGAACATCTTCCGCAAACTTGGTATCAACACCGCCCACGAGGTCATCAAATACGCCCTCCGTGCCGGACTCGTCGACTCCTCAGAGTTCTATATCTGAAGTTGTCTTTGTTGTCAAAGTTGTCGTTTATAATAAGAAGATTGTTTTAGTCAATGGTGCCAACATCTTGAATTACCAGTCCGGCCAGCGTAAAGCCGAAGATGGCGGTGATATGGGCTAATGAACCATTGGTCTGTGGCTTGTTGAATACTGAGGGTGTTTCGTCGGTATCTGGCGGACACCCTTTGTTTTCCAGTAGTTCATCACTATAGACCACCTGGAATTTCTTCTCAGGGAATTGTCCGTAGTGCTTGAATTTCT
Source organism: Prevotella sp. (assembly GCA_016283605.1). Taxonomy (GTDB): domain Bacteria; phylum Bacteroidota; class Bacteroidia; order Bacteroidales; family Bacteroidaceae; genus Prevotella. The sequence continues at coordinate 1,586 of JAEENF010000042.1, read as the reverse complement.
TGCGGATGGCACGTGCCAGCGGGTCGCCTTCTACCTTCCAGAACTCTGTCACCTTGATGCGAGTGGGATCCAATTTCAGTGCAGCGCCCATCGACGAAAAGAGTTTTGCCTTCGTCTTGCAGGCCAACAAAATGAGGGCTGCCTTGTCCTTCAGCGAGTCGATGGCATCGATGATATAGTCGTAGCTGTCGAGATTAAATTCTTCTGCCGTTTCCTGCGAGAAGATCTTTTGCAGGGCTGTGACTTCCGCTGACGGATTGATGCTCAGCAGACGCTCCTTCAGCGCCTCCACCTTCACCTGTCCTACGGTCTTTGTTGTTGCCATCAGCTGACGGTTGATGTTAGTGATGCAAACGCGGTCTGAGTCTACAATCGTCAACTGCCTGATGCCGCTGCGCACCAGACTCTCAGCGCACCACGAACCGACGCCGCCCACGCCGAAGATTATCACCCGCTTCTGGGCTATCCGTTCCATCGCCTCCTCGCCGAGCAGCAACTCACTTCTACGAAATATTGCACTATCTATAGCCATTTCTATTTTTTTTCGTGTGCAAAGGTACGAAATATATTCTAAATCGTACCATGAGTATGGTATTTTTGTCGTTTTTCTCGAGTTGGCGTGCGGAGTTTGCTAGAAATGCAGTATCTTTGCACTCGATTTAAATAGGATAAAAATGGGAAAGAAGATTGTTTTAGTGACAGGTGCCAACAAGGGCATCGGCTTCGGCATTGCGAAGCATCTCGGCCTTAGTGGCTGGCAGGTGATCATCGGCGCACGCGATGAGCAACGCGCCACAAAAGCCATCAGCGAATTGAAGGCTGAAGGTATTGATGTGTTAGGGTGGGAGAGTATCGAACTCAAAGACCTCGCAGGCATCGACAAGGCTGCCAAAGAAATCAACGAGAAATATCCAGAACTGACGCTCCTCGTGAACAATGCCGGCATTCCTGGCGATATGAGCGTCGACAGCGAGCATACGGAGATCAGCGTCATCCGCGAGACCCTCGATGTGAACTTCGTCGGCACCTTCGCCCTCACCAAGGCGTTGATACCGCTGATTGCCAAGAATCAGGGGCGTATCGCCAACGTCACCGTACCCTCAGAGATCAGTCCCTACTGGCATCCCCTGGCCTACGTCGCCAGCAAAGCTGCGCAGAACGCGATGATGGGTGTGATGGCCATCGAATTCCAGCAGGCCAATACGCCTGTGGAGATCTTCTCCGTTCACCCAGGCCCCACAACGACAGACCTGAACGGTAATATGTCTCTCCCAGGTTTCCACGACATCGAAACCGTCGGCCAGAAGTTTGCCGAACTCATCAACGACGGCCAGACCCATCAGGGCGAGTTCATCGAACTCTATCCGATAGTAAAAGAGGACTAAACTTCGTCATCTCCGCCTGCGAAATACTAAAGGAGCACCCCGCTTGGGATGCTCCTTTTTCTGGTGAATCATGGGTGAATCATGGGGACTGGCACCTCTGTGAGCAGGGAGCTCCGCGACCGAATTACAGGGTGCCTGTCCCCGGTGATTCGCCTCGCTCCTTAGAGCGAAATCTCCCGTTAGAACACAATCGGTCCATGC
>JAEENF010000041.1 GCA_016283605.1 Prevotella sp. | reverse complement strand
GACTACTTCCTGACAAACTTGAATCAAGGACGCCCATTCATCCTGGCCGGCCACTCTCAGGGTTCCTCAACGCTGCTCAACCTGCTCGAGAACTACATGACCAAGCATCCTGAGCACCTGAGTCGCATGGTGGCAGCCTATCCCATCGGTTTCGCCGTGACCAAGGATTTCCTTGAGCGCACGGGCCTGAAGTTTGCCGAGGGAGCAACCGACACGGGCGTCATCGTCTCGTGGAATACCGAAGGCGTCGGCAACAAGGACGCCAAGAATGCGACGCTGGCACCTGGCGGTCTGAGCATCAACCCCATCAACTGGAAGCGCGACGACACCTACGCCCCCGCCAAGGACAACCTCGGTTCGCTGGACGAGATGATGGGGAAGATAACTGTTCCCGGCATCGCCGATGCCCGTGTGGACACCATCCGAGGCTCCGTCGTCGTCACCACTGCAGAGGCCAAGCCTTTTGCTATCAGCGAAAAAGAAGCCATACCCCTATTCGGACCCGAATGTTACCACCGCAACGACTATGGTTTCTTCTTCAACAACCTGAAGCAGAACATTGCCGACCGCATCAAGGCCGCGTTTGAGAGCGATGACAAAACAAAGTTATGAACATGAAAACGAAGAAAATCCTGCGAATAGTGGCAGCGGTAATCATTGCCATCTTGGTTGTCGGTGGAGGAGTCTGGCTGATTACCGGGCGCTCACCAATGGCCATCATTGTGAAGAGTGCTTTGCACCAGATGGACACGGAGTCCTACGATAAGGCCATGGCTGACAAGACAGACAAGAGTAAAATAGAGATTCCTGCCGACGTGGTCTTTCCTCGTGAGGTTGTTCAATATACCATTGGAGACATGCAGGTGTTTGAGGTGCCTGCCGAGAACGACACGAAACCCGTTGTGCTCTATCTTCACGGCGGTGCCTACGTTCATAACTTTACGTCTCAACACTGGAAGGCCATGGCCGAATGGGCCAAGACCACAGGCTGCGGCATCGTGGCGCCAAACTACCCGCTGCTGCCCCTCCATACTGCTGCCGAGGCTCATCCGCTCATGATGCAGCTCTATCGTAAACTATTGGATGGCACTCCTGCCAGTCGTATTCTCATCATGGGTGACTCCGCTGGAGGCGGCTTTACGCTGGCTCTGGCACAGCAGATACGCAATAACTCGCTCGACCTGCCTCGCCATCTGGTACTCATCTCTCCATGGGTTGATGTCATGGGCGGCGATCCTTCGATACAGGAACGCGACAACTGGCTCACCATTGACGTGCTGCAGAAGTATGGAACCGCTTGGGCAGGTGAGATGGGCGTCGACAATCCTATCATCTCGCCTCTATACGGTGACATGGCAGGTCTGCCGCCCACCGATCTCTTTACCGGAACATGGGAAGTGTTCTACACTGATGTCTGCAAGACCTACGACAAGATGAAGACCGCAGGTGTGGATGTCCGCCTGCATGTCGCCGAGAAGATGGGGCATGTCTATCCCCTCTGGCCCAGTCCAGAGGGTCGCAAAGCCCGCCGCGAGATTGCAGAAATTATTAAAATGAACTCTAAAAAAATAAAAGACTATGAGCAAAATTAAGACTATCGGTATTCTGACGTCGGGCGGCGATGCCCCCGGCATGAATGCAGCCATCCGCGCCGTGACGCGCGCTGGTATCTGTAACGGTTTCAATATCAAAGGTATCTACCGTGGCTACGACGGACTCATCAAGGGCGAGGTCAGGCAGTTCACTACGGAGGATGTCTCGGGTATCATCACCCGCGGTGGCACCATCCTGAAGACCGCCCGCTCGAAGGACTTCATGACGCCCGAGGGTCGGCAGAAGGCCTACGAGACCTGTCAGAAGGAGGAGATCGACGCCCTCGTCGTCATTGGTGGCAACGGTTCGTTGACCGGCGCCTGGAACTTCGGCGTGGAGTTCGACTTTCCCTGCATCGGTCTGCCCGGCACCATCGACAATGACCTCTACGGTACGGACGCCACCATCGGCTACGACACCACGATGAACACCATCATGGAGTGCGTGGACCGCATACGCGACACGGCGAACTCTCACGAGCGCATCTTCTTCGTTGAGGTGATGGGTCGCGACGCTGGTTTCCTGGCGCAGAACTGCGCTATCGCCTGTGGCGCCGAGGCCGCTATTGTGCCTGAGGAGACGACTGATGTCGACCAACTGGCCGCCTTCATGGGACGTGGTATCCGTAAGTCGAAGAAGTCGTGCATCGTCATCGTCTCGGAGAGTCCCAAGTGCGGCGCCATGTACTATGCCGACCGTGTGAAGCACGAATTCCCCGGATTCGACGTGCGCGTCTCCATCCTCGGCCACCTGCAGCGCGGCGGCAGTCCGTCGGCTCGTGACCGCATCCTGGCCAGTTGTACCGGCGTTGGCGCCGTCCAGGCCATCATGCAGGGGCAACGCAACGTGATGGTGGGCTACCGCAACAACGACATCGTCTACGTGCCCTTCTCCGAGTGCATCCGTACCGACAAGCGTTTCGACAAGCGCCTGATCACCGTGCTCGACGAACTGAGTATTTAATAACAAAGTCATATGAAGAAGTATATTCTATTAGCCGCGACTGTTCTGCTGATGTCATGCAGCGGTGCGTTTGATATCCATCCCTACGATGTGAACGTCAAGGGCGAGACGGGTATCAATGCGAAACAGATGGCCATCATCGAGAAGCAGTTCGCCAACAAGGACACCCTTCGTGTGGCCTTCATCAGCGACACCCACTTGTGGCTCTCCGATGCCAAGGATCAGGTGGCCGACGTCAACAAACGCAATGTCGACTTCGTGGTCCACTGTGGCGACCTGACTGACACAGGAACGAATAATGAGTTCAAATGGTCGCGCGACATCCTGATGGACCTGAAGTTCCCCTTCGTGGCACTTGTCGGCAATCACGACTTCCTCGGCACTGGTGACCAGACCTACGAGGTGATGTATGGCGACATGAACTTCTCGTTCATCGCCGGAAGGGTGAAGTTCCTGTGTATCAACACCAATGCCACGGAGTACGACTATCTGGCAGCCATCCCCGACTTCGACTATATGGAGGAAGAGATGGTGAAGGACAGCGACCGCTTCGACCGCACCATCATCGTGATGCACGCGCCACCCTACAGCGACCAGTTCAACAACAACGTGTGCAAGGCCTTCCGCCGCTATCTCGACTTCTTCCCCGGTCTGATGTGCTGCGTCTATGGTCACAACCACAATGATACGGTGACGGAGTTCTATGACGACGGCCTGATATTCTACGGCATCGACAGTGCCCAGCACCGCAACTATCGTTTATTCACTATTACACCCGACGGCTATGATGTGGAACAGATATTTTTCTAGTATAGTGTTTTTGGTCTGCGCCATGAGCGTGGCCGCCGCTGACAGCACCTCAGTACAAGAGAACAAATATGAGCAGCGCATGCTCCGCAAGGAAAAGATGTGGGCTTCGTTGATTCCTACTCATTTCGTTATTCAGAATGCCGGCAACATGGGTGTCCTCTCGGCTGGTATCGGCTGGAGCTATGGCAAGCGTCGTCAATGGGAGACCGACCTGATGTTCGGCTATATTCCCAAGCACGACTCCTCACGCGGAAAACTCACTACGACCCTGAAGGGAAACTTCATCCCCTGGAGCCTCGACCTCGCAGGCCTCTCGGCCAAGATCCCCGAAGGACGTTGGAAATTCCAGCCGCTGACCACCAGTCTCTATCTCAACACCGTTTATGGCCATGAGTTTTGGAAGAGTCAGCCTGGACGCTATCCCGACAAATACTACGAGTTCATGTCCACGAAATTCCGTCTGAACATCGCCCTCGGTCAGCGTCTGACCTTCAACATCCCCGAAAAGGCGCGCAAAAGGCACAGTCGTATCTCGTTGTTTTACGAGGTAGGCACCTGTGACCTGTATATCCGTTCGATGTTTCAGGACAGTAGTATTCCATTGAAAGATATCCTCGGACTCTCCATCGGATTAAAGTTCTATACCTTGTAAATGATCACAACATGAAGAAGATTCTGATAATGGCCGCAGCCGCCATGATGGCTGCCGTAAGTACACAGGCACAAGACTCTGAAAAGAAGGAGCGCAGAGCCAGTCTGGGCATCAACATCGGACACAGGGCAGCAGACTCCCTCAAAGTGTCGGTGCTGAATGTGGGTGTCCTCACCATCACCGACTCGCTGAAGGGTGTACAGTTGTCGCCTATCTCGAATGTCGCTGAACATGCCTCCGGCCTTCAGATGTCCGCGTTCAGCAACGTGGCCTACGATGGCATGAAGGGTTTCCAGCTTTCGGCACTCAACAATATTGTTGTCGGAGAAGCCAACGGTCTGGAGATAGCAGGTTATACTAACCAGAACGTGGGAACGCTGAAAGGTATGCAGGTAGCCCTCCGTAACGAGACCGACACCCTGCGCGGTCTGCAGTTGGGAATCTTTAACTACATCACCCGCGACTACCAGAAAGGTCTGCAGTTAGGAATAGTGAACTACTCGCGTGACACGCTGGCTCGACGTATCGGACTGGTGAACGTCAGCCCGAGGACGCGCATTGACGTGATGGCCTTCGCTGGTACGAACTCGAAGGCTAACGTAGCCCTGCGCTTCCGTAACCGCTCGACCTACAATATCATCGGTGTGGGTACCTATTACATGGGTCTCAATGAGAAGTTCTCAGGTGCCCTGTTCTATCGTATCGGTCAGTACTTCCAGCTGACGCCGAAATTGTCGCTCAGCGGTGACTTGGGATTCTCTCATATTGAGACGTTCGAAGAGCACTCTACAGACTCTCCAGAGCGGCTCTACTCATTGGAGGCTCGTCTGAACCTGGACTACCAACTCAACAAGAAGTACGCTATCTTCGGCACCGTGGGTTACGGCGATACCCGCTACTACAGCCACAACGAACGTTTCCGCAACCGCATGATCGGAGAAATCGGACTGACCTACCGCTACGGTGGCTATAACAGTGAGAAAGAGCGTAGTCTGCATCTGCACTCCGCTGAGGATATGACCAGTGGCGATGATGACCGCTTCGCATTGACCCCGAAGAAGAACTGGCTGCGTACCGCCGCCATGATCTTCACCGTCAACGCCTTCGTACAGCGTTTCGATGCCTGGGTGCTCAACGAGGAGTTCGCGCAGATCAGTATTCACTCTGTAAGGAACAACTTCAAGAATGCCTTCGTGTGGGATAACGACAACTTCAATACCAACCTGTTCGCCCATCCCTATCACGGCAATCTCTACTTCAACTCGGCCCGCTCGAACGGTCTTACCTACTTCGAGGCGTTCCCCTGTGCCGTAGCCGGTTCACTTATGTGGGAGTTCTTCGGTGAGATTACGCCTCCCGCCATCAACGACCTGATGGCTACCTCTATCGGTGGTACGTGTATCGGTGAAATCACCTTCCGTATCAGTGACCTCTTCTACGATGACCGCGAACGGGGTTTCAGCCGTTTCCTGCGTGAGCTTGGTGGTGCCCTCGTCTCGCCGATGAAGGGCTTCAAGCGCGTACTGACTGGTGAGGCCTGGAAGGTGAAGAACCGCAACTACCTCTATCACGACTACAGCCGCATACCTGTGAGCTACAGCATTTCTGTCGGATCACGTTACCTGGCTGACGATCACGCCCTGTTCCGCGGTGAACACAATCCCTATCTGGAGTTGGGTATGGAATACGGCGATCCCTACGACAACGAGGAGAACAAGCCCTTCTCGTTCTTCAGGTCGAACATCTGCATGGGCTTCTCCAGCAACCAACCGCTCGTCAACCGTCTGAACCTCTTGGGTCGTATCTGGGGCGCGCCCGTTGCCGACACGAAGAAGTTTGAGGCTGACTTCGGTATCTTCCAGCACTTTAACTTCTACAACTCAGAGGCTGTGAAGGACGGTACCGACCTCATCCCTTACCGCATCAGTGAGGCTGCCTCGGTGGGTCCTGGTCTCATCTACCGTTTCCCGGCCCTCCAGAAACGTATGAATCTGGAGCAGCGCATCTTCATCAGTGGTATCCTGCTTGGCGGTTCGCTCAGCGACTACCTCAACATCCAGGAACGCGACTACAACATGGGTAGCGGCTTCTCAGCCAAGATCCAGACCCGCATGGACTTGTGGAAGGTGGGCTATATGCATCTTGATGCCAATTACTTCCACATCTTCACATGGAAGGGTTACGACAGAAGCGACTGGATTGGCAAGGAGGGCTTCGAGCTCGACTACACCAATGCACAGGGCGACCCGGGCAACACCCGTATGCTGGCCTTCAACGCCAACTTCGGCCTCTTCCTGAGTCGTCATCTCTCGCTCGATCTGCGGGGCAGTTATTTCATGCGTCGTGCCCACTATCGAGACTTCGAGGATGTCGATGCCAGAACCTTTGAAGTTCGCGCTGGATTGACGTATAAGTTGTAAAAACAAAAATCCCTTGCAAGTCACTTGCAAGGGATTACTTTTCAAGTTTGTACCCAGAGCCGGGGTCGAATACGGGCAAATCAATGAAATCAGCTTAAATTCTATTATCTTCTAAATCGTTTATAATGCTTTAATTATCAATTATTTACGAGAAATTTTTGAAAATTTGTCATTTTTTGTCATTTCAATCACTTTTGTATTTGGTGGGGAAAATGTGGGGAAAATTTTTGGTGATGTGGGGAATTTGTTGTACCTTTGTACCCAGAAATCTTAAAATTGAATAGGTATGAAGGTAACACTAATTATCAAAAAGGCAGCTAAGCGCAACGATACAGAGTCGTTGGCAACGGTATATGTACGTGTTAGAGATGGCAGAAGACTCGACTGCACTGTTTCTACAAAATTGGAGGTCAACCCCAACCAATGGGATAATACCAAGGGTCATTTGAAAGATCGTATAGTCATTGATAAAGATGATAAGGCAAAGATTGATGGTGCTGCTAATGACATTGTGACCTTTATCAATAAAGAATATGCAGAGGCAAGCGAGCTTATTGATAAGGATTGGGTGGAGATGACTCTGGATAAGTACTATAATCCTGACAAGTACAAAAAGGCTCCAGAAGAGAACAAGGACTTGGAGGTTATCCCGATGTATGAGTACTATTTGGAAATGCACCCGTTGTCGGAAGTTCGCAAGAAAAACAACAGGGTGATTATACGGGCATTGAAGCGATACGAATTGTACATCCGAAAGACAAAGCGTGGCCAAAAGGAGTTTAAGTTGATGTTGAATGATGTCACTCCTGATACACTTCATAGTATCTGGAACTATTTTAAGGAGGAACATACGTTGACGGAAAAATATGAAGAGATATTTGAGGAAGTCCCAGAGACGAGAAAGCCTAAGCCTCGTGGAGAAAATACATTGATAGACTACTTCTGTAAGATTCGAACCTTCTTTATATGGTGCTATGATAATGACTTCACCAAAAACAAACCGTTTGAAAAGTTCCATATCGACGAGCCTGTATATGGTACACCGATCTATATTACTTTAGAGGAACGAGACCAGATAATGAATTGTGACCTCTCTGACGAACCGAGATTACTCTTTCATAGAGATTTGTTCCTATTTCACACTTGTATAGGTTGTCGTGTTAGCGATCTATGGAAAATGACTAAGCAGAGTGTGACAGGAAATGTTGTTGAATATATCGCAGGAAAAGGAATTAATGGCGATCCTAAGACTATTCGCGTTCCATTGAACAAAATAGGCATATCTATTCTTGAAAAGTATAAAGATTACAAAGGGCCGTCTCTTTTCCCGTTCCATTTCCAGCAAGATTACAATGAGGATTTGAAGGTGATATTCAAGAAAGCAGGAGTTGACCGTATGGTG
>JAEENF010000003.1 GCA_016283605.1 Prevotella sp. | reverse complement strand
ATTAAATATTAAACATTATGGCACAGATTGCAAGAGAAAAGAAGGCTACGGAGAAGAAGGTTGCCTTCCAGAAGAAACAGGAAGAGGGTGGTAAGAAAGTAGTGAACTGGATTTTTGCAGCACTCATCGCACTGGCACTCGCCTTTGTCGTTTACTCCGTCTTTATCGTTTCTTAATGAGCGGCCTGGAGATAGAACGCAAGTTCCTGGTGAAAGGCGACGGCTATAAGCGACAGGCCTATAGCAGTAGCCGTATCCAGCAGGGGTATATCTGTAGCGGTCACGGACGTACCGTCAGGGTACGTATCCGTGACGCGCGCGGATACATTACTATTAAAGGTCCGGCAAGGAACGGCGGCTTCGGTCATTATGAGTTTGAGAAAGAGATCACGTTGACGGAAGCTGAGGAGTTGATGAGACTCTGTGAACCGGGAATCATCGACAAGACCCGTTATCTGGTGAAAAGCGGACAGCATACCTTCGAGGTCGATGAGTTCTATGGCGAGAATGAGGGGCTTGTGATGGCAGAAGTAGAGTTGGGTTCAGAAGATGAACCCTATGAAAAGCCCGATTTCATCGGGAAAGAGGTGACGGGAGACAAACGCTATAATAATTCCCACCTCAAGGATTGTCCCTTTAGCGTTTGGGGGAAAAACGAAGCATAAGTAGTCCGAGGATTGCAGCAATCAGGACTCCTGTGGCGTTGGCGGCGAAGTCAAGCCAGTCGCCGTTGCGACAACCACCCGTACAGTATTCTTGTAATAGTTCGAGAACGCCGCTCATCAGGATGGGGGCGAGAAACGCCCAGAAGAACAGTTTCTCGTAATCCGCTGTTTTGTGTTTGAGGGTATATTCTATCCAGAGTACGGTAAAGGTACCGCCGTACATGACGAAGTGAACCCATTTGTCGATGAACTTCACATTGTCGAGCGGTGTCTCGGGGAAAAAGGGCATCAGTGACAAGATCCATATCAGTGTGATACAGAGGCATGAGAACGGGTATTTTTTTACATTGACCATTGATGATTGACCATTGACCATTAATTTGGGTACAAAATTACGAAATAATTTTGAATTATGGATTGTGAATTGTGAATTATTTCGTAATTTTGCAAGCGAATTATGAGAAAAGTGCATATGGCTAAACTTGAAAGAGCAAGTTTCGGGAGTAAGCTTGGTGTCATTCTGGCTACCGCCGGTTCTGCGGTGGGATTGGGTAATGTGTGGCGTTTCCCGTATATGACAGGACAGAATGGCGGTGCCGTGTTTATCCTTATTTACGTGGGGTGCGTGTTATTGCTGGGTATCCCCTGTATGATCAGTGAGTTTATCATCGGGCGTCGAGCCCAGGCCAATACCGCCAGAGCCTATCGGAAGATTGGTGGAAGGAACCCACTTTCGCTGATTGGTTATATGAGTGTGTTGACGGGTTTTCTGATTACCGGCTATTACGCGGTGGTGTCGGGATGGTGTCTGGAATATATCTGGGCTTCGCTCATCGGACGTTTGAATGGGGGAAGTCCTGAGTTCTTTACGGACTATTTCACGACATTCTCACAAGACCCTGTGAAACCGATCTTCTGGACCTTCCTCGTGCTTTTGGCCACCTTCCTCATTGTCGAACACGGGGTGCGCGACGGTATCGAGAAGGCTTCGAAGCTGATGATGCCCACTCTGTTTATCCTGTTGTTGGTTATTGTCGGCGCATCATGTATGTTGCCTAATGCCGGGAAGGGTATTGAGTTTTTGTTCAAGCCAGACTGGACGATGATTAATGGCGATGTGTTCCTGGGGGCTCTCGGACAGTCGTTCTACTCCATGAGCATTGCCATGGGGTGTATATGTACTTACGCCAGTTATTTTTCGAAACATACGAACCTGACCACCTCAGCCGTTCAGATTGGTATCATCGACTGTGTGGTGGCTATCCTTGCCGGACTGATGATTTTCCCTGCCGCCTTCTCGGTAGGCGTGAATCCCGATAGTGGTCCGTCGCTGATCTTTATCACCCTGCCGAATGTGTTCCAGCAGGCTTTTGCAACCATGCCGGTGGTGGGGTATGTCATCTCGTTGTTGTTCTATGCCCTGTTGTCGATGGCTGCGCTGACGTCGCTGATTTCCTTGCACGAGGTGAGTACCGCGTTCTTCCATGAGGAGTTCCGCATCCCCCGGAAGCATGCGGCGTTGATCGTCACGATATCATGTTGTGTTATGGGTGCTTTCTGTTCGCTTTCGTTAGGACCTTCGGGACAGTTCCTGCACGTGTTGGGTAATACGTTGTTCGACGTGTTCGACTTCGTGACAGGCCAGATATTCCTGCCCATCGTAGGTTTCCTGACTTGTATCCTGATCGGATGGTTTGTGCCTCATCGGCTGGTACATGATGAGTTTACGAATAGCGGCACTCTGAGGGTAACTCGTCTGTTCCATGTGTATATCTTCCTGATCAAGTATGTTTGTCCAATTTGCATCTTGTGGATCTTTTTGCATCAGCTGGGGCTGATATAATTAATAAT
>JAEENF010000040.1 GCA_016283605.1 Prevotella sp. | reverse complement strand
TTACGGAGACCGCTGGATCTTTCGACCGTACGGCCATCAAGGGTTGTAACCTTTTCGCTCTGGCCTTCTGAACGGAGCTCAGAGATGCCGACGGCAGAGCCATCTGGCACGAGACGGAGGTCCATCTTCATGAAATGAGCCGTGAAATACGGATAGTTGAAAAGGACATTCTTTTCATCGCCATCCCAGATGTCGTAATCATACTGATTCTTCTTCGGTGAATCAGGCGTCCAGAACTTCAGCTTATGCTTGAAGGTCGAACCATTCATTTCGTACTCATGCTCTTCTTCGTATTCATCGCCAACCAGGAAATTGGGCGTATGGAAATTGTAAAAGACCATCTTTCCGAACTTGTAGCCATCAGGTGCCTTGAAACGCATTCTGGTACCGGGATTAGTAAACAGCACATTGATCTTCTCACCCGTATAGCCGGCAGCCTGACCATCGCCGTCATTGTCGACACTGGCATAAACAGCCGTCTTGTTATACTCATCCAGGTCTACGGCATAGACAGTCACCGTAATGAGCTTGTCAGAACCTTCGGCAATAGGCCAGGTGAAATCCTTATCGGTAAAGATGGCGCCCTTCTCATCATCGTAGTCAGGACCCCATCCCTTCATTGTAGTCGTCAAGGGGTAGTTCCACGGATTCTGATTGAAGTCGAACATCACATACGTTGTATCGTTCTTCTCTTGTGCGAACGATATCATGGCCACAAGGGCCAGTAAAAATGTCAGGTAAAATTTTCTCATAATGCTATTGTTTTTATTCGTCTGTATTCAGGGTTAAGTTCGGATTCTTGTCACGAGCGGAGTGCGGGAAGGGGATGATATACATCCGCGAATTGGGCTGGAGGGTGTAAGTCTTCTGAGGATAAGTTTCGCTGACGTTCACCACAGGGAAGACACGCGTGATGGTCTTCTGATACTCCGGTTCGGTATTGAAACGCTTCAGGTCGAAGAAACGGCTGAAGCCGTAGAGCAGTTCCTTGCGGCGCTCCTGGATAATCTGGTCCATCATAGCCTTCTGTGTGGCAGGTGTCTCGATGGCTGTGTTCTTACCGCTCAGACGCTTGGCACGCAACTGATTGACGTAGTCTGCAGCCTGACCCAGCTGGTTCAGACGGGCGTTGGCCTCAGCAAGGATCAGATAGACCTCGGCCGTTCGCAGACCCACAGTCATATAGGTAAAGCGGTCGAGATTGGTGATGACAGGCGTCCAGATGGCGGCTCCAGAGCCATAGTCGAACCAGCTGGCGATGCTGGTACCCGTATCACGTAGAAAGAGCTTATAACGCAGGTCGTTGTCCTCGAACAGCTGCTTCAGTTCCGGACTGATGATGCCATAGTGGTACAGCGCCACCTGCTCACCACCGCCCCAGCCCGACATCCAGTGATAACTGAGCACCTCGGGATTGTTCTCTTTGGCGTAGTCCTTATTCCGGGCCGTACCGCCGGCATCGTTGATGACATTATAGTCTACGAGGGCAGAGTTCAGCCTCAGGGAGGTCTCGGCTGCCACCTTGGCCTTCTCCCAGTCGCGATGGAACAGATAGACCTTGGACAGCAGGGCATAGCCGAAGGCCTTGTTCGGGTGATAGATGTTCACGGGTTTCTCCTGCAACTGGTCGACCGATTCCTCCAGATCCTTGATGATAAAGTCGTAGACCTCAGCCACCGTCGACTTGACAGGCGTCGCCTCGAGGTCATAGTGTTCCATGATGCAGACACCCCCGTCAGTGGCCGCCGTCGCAGGGTCGTAGGCCTTGGCAAAGGTGTTGACCGCCAGGAAGTGGTCGAAGGCACGGAAGGTGCGGGCCTCAGCCTTAGCCAACGTCTTCAACGTCTGAGAACCCGTCGTTTCATCAATGTTGTCGAGAATCAGATTCGACCGCATGATGAAGTTGTACATATTCTCATAGAGATTATTATCTGGCAAGATGGTGCGGTCGGCCTTCTCGTTGAAGGTGAAGTTGATGGCGTCCATCGACTGACTCTCGTAGCCGAGGATGTCAGACTCCTTAGCCCACTGGTTATCACTCAGCATGATAAACGACGAGGGATAGTACGAACGCATCGGGTTCACGATCAGCTCATAATACTGGGCGGTAGAATCGACAGTGATAGAGCCCTTAGGCGTGATGTCGATGTAGTCGTCACAGGCAGTGAATAGTGAACAGTGAACAGTGAACAGTATTGCACCAACCATCACGCGACTTATTTTGTTTATCTTGGTAATCATAATTCTTAATTACTAATTATTAATTACAAATATAAATATACTATAGTGCTGTCGAGAATCCGATACTGTAAGTCTTGGGCTGCAGAAGGGTACGCGTGCCAGAGTTGAGAGAGTAGGATTCGGGATCGATGTCGTGACCTGCGGCCGACCAATAGAACAGATTATTGACCTGCAGGGTCAGACGGGTCTGTCCGATGCCCAGTTTCTTGATGATGGCATCCGGCAGATGATAGGCCAGGTTGATGGAGCGCATCTTGATATAGTCGGCACTCTTCACCTGCTGGTCGCAATAACGCCACCACTCCGAGAAAGTGCCGGCATACTGTTGCATATCGGTAGGAATCTCGTAGAAGTGCTTCACGGTATGGTCGTTTACATGGTCTGACGTCATCTGATAGCTGTTCATGTCCGTCACGTCCATACGCAGCTTGTTGCCACCGGAGAAGACGAAGAGAGTGTTCAGCTCCAGTTCCTTCCAGCGCAGGTTCAGCGAGAGCGAGCCATTGTAAATAGGTATCAGACTACCCATGTTTACCAAGGCATCCGTACCTTTCAGCGTAGAGGTATAGGTGACCTCCGTAGGATTGCCGTTGGCATCGAACTTCGCCATCTCGTTACCGTCGGCATCGAGAATTACGGGATAGCCGTTCACCACCCGACTCAGACGATAGGCCCAAAGGGTGTTGTAGCCTGTGCCTTCGATGAAGTAGTTGGTGGGTGAGGTGATGAAGTTCGAGGCAATGTCGGTTGAAGAGTGCTCGACACGCAACATCTTGTTCTTGTTCCACGCGATGTTCAGCCCTGCGGAGAAGTTCCAGTCTTTCGTACGGATGATATTACCGTTGAGTGACAATTCTACGCCTTGGTTGCGCATCTTACCGTTGTTGATGACACGTTGTGTGGCACCCAGCGTCGAATCGAGATACTTACGCACCAGCAGGTCATCGCCCACACGGTTGTAGAACTCCAGCGATCCGCTTAAGATATTGTTAAACAGACGGAAGTCGATACCAGCATTGAAGGTTGACGTCTTCTCCCAGCGCAGTTTCGGATTGGGCAGGTTGTCGTCGGAGTAGTTCAGATACTGCGTATTGGTGGGGTCGCTGTTCAGCGTACGGTAGCGCGCCACGAAGTAAGTGGTGGAACTCTGGTCTACATTTCCATTGACACCATAGGTCAGACGCAGCTTCAGGAAGTTCAGCCACGAGATACCCTTCATCCATTCCTCTTCCGTCAGGTTCCAGCCGCCGCCGACAGACCACAGCGGATGATGCTGGTTCTTGGTGTCGAGTCCGAAGAGATCGGCCTCATCCCAACGGATACTGCCCGTGAGGTTGTAGCGGCCCAGGAAATTATAACCTACGTTTCCATAGAACGAGGCATAGCGGTGGAAGGTCTCGCTCTGACTGGTCGCAAGTCCACTGAAACGCAGGGAGCCGTCGTAGATTAGACTCTCCCAACCCTCATTGGCCAGACTCTGCCAGTTCATACGCACCGAGGTCAGGGCCTGGTCGTTATAGCCATACATGAGTTGCTCGATCAGTCGGGGTGTGCGATTCTCGCGCAACTCAAAGCCCATAATGGCATTCACATGGTGTTTCGAGTCCAGAAAACTCTTCTCGAAGTTCAGCTGGTTACGGAAGGTGTAACGGCGCGCGTTGTTGGTCTGCTGCTTATAACGTCCGCCTGCCGGCAGGAGACACTCGCCGCTGGAGTCGATGAAAGCATTGTGCGTCATGCGCATCTGATAGGTCGAGGGCTCGTCATAGATCTCACTGCGGTTCTGTGACCACTCATATTGGAACATCACGGTGTAGCGGAACCAGTTGAGGAACTTCGCCTCGAGATTGACAAACGGTCGCATGCGGACGTTGCGCGACTTGGTCAGACTCTCATCAATAGATTCCAGTACGTTGAAGGAGAACGGCATCATGTCTTCGATGTTCTGTGCTTCGACATTCCTAAGCACCGTCCCGTTGATGGCACTGCCGGCATAGCCACTCACATTGACATAGGGCGTGTAGACCAGATTCCCCTGGGCATCCTTGATGCTGGCATAACGCTCCTGCATCGTATAATTGGAATAGGTGTTCTCAGGTCTGGTACCATTATAGAAACGTCCGTCGACACCCAGTTTGGCTGTCAACCACTTGGCGAGCTTGAAACTGCTCTTCACATAGAGGGTGAAGGCATCGCTTTGGTCATTCTTGATACGGTTCTTGTCGTGTTCGTAGTTGAATGAGGCAAAGTGACTCGACTGCTTCGACGACTGCGAGAGTGACACGTTATACCGCTGGGTGACGGATGAACGCCAGACATATTTGCGATATTGGTCGTAATAGTCGTTCTGCCGCCATTGCGACAGCGTCTTGTCCACATCAGCCTGTGAGATAAGTCCTTCAGCTTGGTCGCGGTAAAGCTGATAGACGGGACTATAATAATTCGTCTTGAAACTGTCGAAGAGGTTCTTTACGCTACCACTATTCGCCACACGCGCATTATAGACCTTGGTCTCGTAATCAATGATATCAGAGGTCGAAGCATAGTGCATCGCATCGAAGTTGGGTTTCGTGGAGATATACCAGTCGGCATTTACATTGATGGTGGTCTTCTCGCTCTTGCCCTGCTTGGTGGTCACCACAATCACACCGTTGGCGGCCAGTGCGCCATAGATACTGGCGGCAGCGGCATCCTTCAACACCGTCACAGACTCTACATCGTAGGGATTGATCTCGTTGAGTGTCAGATTGGTGGCCATATCATCAACCACAATCAACGGCTGGGTACCCACGCTATTGGAGAACGTACCGACGCCTCGCAGGATCGGACTATTCTCGCCGGTATTGGGATTAATCTCCATACGAAGGCCTGCCACCTGACCCTCCAGCGCCGAGAGGACATCCTTGTGCATCACACGGTTCAACTTCGTAGAGTCCACATGTCCGAAGGCCGCCGTAGAACGTTCACGACTCAGTTTCTGATAACCTGTGGAGATGACGACTGTCTCGGCCAACTGTGTGGTCTGCTCGTTCATCTTCACATTCAGGCTCGTCTGTCCCTTCTTGATAGAAGCCTGATAAGGTTCCATACCGATGAAACTGAACAGTAGCACCGCATTATCAGCAACGTTGATGGAGAAATGACCTTCGAGGTCTGTTACTGCGTGCTGCTTTCCGTTCTTGACGGAGATCGTCACACCATACATGGGTTCGCCTTTACTATCGGTCACCGTACCTTTGACTTGATTTTGCGCCAAAACGCTGATGCTCGTCAAAAGCAGGAGTGCGAGAGTTAATAGCAATTTCTTTTTATACATATTAAGAATTTTTAGGCTGCAAATATACAAAATTTACAGTAATTGACCAAACATTAAGTTTAAAATTACCATAATTTAGTTAATTTACGTTTCTTTTGGATACCTCTATAGTAAATGAAAACATTTTTTTTGTATCTTTGCCACGTTAAAAACGTATCACAATTTTAATCTAAAACATTAAGCAAATGAAAAAACTATCTATTTTTGCAGCTTTGCTGCTCGTTTTCGGTTTTACGTCTTGTACTGATATTGACAACGCAACCGGTAATGATGTTGATGATGGTAAGATGACCATCACTCTTGACGATGTGATGTATAAGGTTGATCTCGTAGGCACCTTCGCTGGTGAAGTAGGCCAGGAGGTTTCTCTAAAATTAGGCGTTTACGATGCTTATGACATCTATGGCGTAGACTTCGGCGACGGTGTTATCCATTCTGATACCGTTTGCTACCAGAACGGTGGTCTTCTGGGTGACGACGGCATGACAAAGCCCGGCACCAAACACACCAGC
>JAEENF010000039.1 GCA_016283605.1 Prevotella sp. | reverse complement strand
CTTATGGCAACAACCCCAGCCGTCTGAAGGTAAAGTGCTATGGCGCTGACGATGTTCGTGAGGGTGTAGCTATCCTGTGGAAGGAGAACGTTGACGTTTCCATCACTGGTAACTCTACCAACCCCACTCGTTTCCAGCACCCCGTAGCAGGTACTTATAAGAAGGAGCGCGTGCTCGCTGGCAAGCCTTACTTCTCAGTAGCTTCAGGTGGTGGTACAGGTCGTACCCTGCACCCGGATAATATGGCTGCTGGTCCTGCTTCTTATGGTATGACGGATACTCTGGGCCGTATGCACTCTGACGCTCAGTTCGCAGGTTCTTCTTCAGTTCCTGCTCACGTTGAGATGATGGGCTTCCTGGGTATGGGTAACAACCCGATGGTAGGTGCTACCGTATCTGTAGCCGTTGCTATCGACCTCGCTATCAACAAGAAGTAAATCCTGCTTTTCCGCCGTCAGGCGGAATAGCTTTAAAGAATAATCCCCGCCAATCGGCGGGGATTTTCTTTTAGATCTCAAAATCAAGGCAGCTGCGCTGCACGGTATAGGGTCGAACCTTACCGTTGGCAACAGCCACATGCTCCGGATGCACAGCATACCCTTTGAGCGCCTCTTCGCTCTCGAGCGTGCTGTCGAGCATCACATCAGCATTCGACGATGCCAATCGCCCATCGATAATCACTTTCACATCGATCAGTCCAGGCACCTTGCCTACCAATCCCTCAAGACCAGCCTTAATACCAGCCTTAACATTCTTCTTCTCTTCTTCAGAGAGTTCCGGGTTCAGTGTCCAGAGAATAATATGCTTTACCATTTTCTAATTATTTAGATTGTTAATCTTATTTTTCCGTATTGATCAGCTCTACAGAACGCTTGAGGAAACGGTCGAGGGCTTCACCTTTAAGCATACCGTTCTGAAGAAGGGCGAGGTCGATGAGCTGGTGGACAACTGAATTGCCTTTAGCGTATTCAGCAATGACAGCCTGCTTCTTATCCTTCTGTTCCTGAACAGCTTTCTCAGCTTCGGCCTTCTGGTCTTTATCCTCCTGTGTCAACTCATCATATTTCTTCTTGTCCTGAGCGGCACGGATGGCAGCCAGACGGGCCTCCTGACCCTTTAATTCAGCGATGATGGGCTTCAGGGCCTCTTCGGTAGCGGAGCTACTCTCTTCGAGTACCTTCTTGACCAGAGGATGATCAGCGTTCAGCACGAGGTTGAATGAATCGGGCATCTGTCCGTAGAAACTCATGCCAGGCTGGAAACGGCTCATCTCCTTCATACGACGCATATATTCGTTCTGAGTGATGACTACAGGACGAGCCTCAGTGCCAAGTGCATCAACCTGTACCATAAACTCAGTATGCTCAATCTTTGGCAGTTGGGTGCGGAATACGGCTGACAAATTGTCACTCTGCTCCTCGCTCAACTCGCTCTTAGGAGCATCGCTCTTCACGATCAGACGGTCGATGATGTCGCTGTCGACACGCGTAAAACGACTCTTCTCAAACTTCTGCTCCAGCGTCTGGATGGTGGGTACATCGAGCTGACCATCGAGCAACAGCACGCTGTAGCCCTTTTCCTGGGCAGCCTTGATATAAGAGTACTGTTCTTCTTTGTCGGTGGCGTAAAGATATACGAGCTGGTCATCTTTATCCTTTTGATTAGCCTCGATTAGGGTCTTGTATTCATCGAAGGTAAAGAACTTACCCTCGGTATCTTTCATCAAGGCGAAGTCCTTGGCTCGGTCGTAGAAACCTTCCTCGGAAAGGATGCCGTAGTTGATGAAGAGCTTCAGGTCGTCCCATTTCTCCTCATATTCCTTACGGTTCTCAGAGAAGATGGCCTTCAGGCGGTCTGCCACTTTTTTAGTGATATAGGTGGAGATCTTCTTCACCTCACGGTCACTCTGGAGATAAGAGCGCGATACGTTCAGAGGGATATCCGGAGAGTCGATCACACCATGGAGCAAGGTGAGGAATTCTGGTACGATGCCTTCCACCTGATCAGTTACGAAAACCTGATTACAGTAGAGCTGGATCTTATTCTTCTGCAGTTCGATGTTTGACTTGATCTTCGGGAAATAGAGGATACCTGTGAGATTGAAGGGATAGTCCACGTTCAGGTGAATCCAAAACAGAGGCTCGTCACTCATGGGGTAGAGGGTACGATAGAAACTCTTGTAGTCCTCGTCCTTCAGAGTGCTTGGTGCCTTTGTCCACAAAGGCTCAACGCTGTTGATGATGTTATCTTCGTCGGTATCCACCTGTTTGCCGTCTTTCCACTCAGTCTTCTTGCCGAAAGCCACAGGAACGGCCATAAACTTACAGTACTTCTGCAACAGTCCTTCGAGCTTGTATTTGTCGAGGAACTCCTTACAGTCATCGTCGATGTAGAGAATGATGTCTGAGCCATGATCTTCGCGCTCGGCATCGTCAATCTCGTAGGCAGGAGATCCGTCGCAACTCCACTTCACGGCCTTCGCACCTTCCTTGTACGACTTGGTGATGATCTCCACCTTCTTCGATACCATAAATGAAGAGTAGAAGCCCAGTCCGAAGTGACCGATGATGTTGTTGGCATTGTCCTTGTACTTCTCGAGGAAATCGCTCACTCCGGAGAAGGCGATTTGGTTGATGTACTTGTCAATCTCCTCCTCTGTCATACCTATACCATGATCAGAGATGGTGATAGTGCCCTTGTCAGCATCGAAATTCACACGTACTGTGAGGTCGCCTAAGTCCTCCTTATACTCACCCTGTGCTGCCAGGGTTTTCATCTTCTGTGTAGCGTCTACTGCATTTGAAACCATCTCACGCAGGAAGATCTCATGATCTGAATAGAGAAACTTTTTGATGACGGGGAAGATGTTCTCAGTCGTAACCCCGATGTTACCTTTTTGCATAGTTTTACTCTTTTACCTTTTACTATTTACTGTTTCTCAGCAAATAGCGTGCCAAAATAATAAGGCGGCACCTGCCTCGCAGCAGATACCGCCCCCTGTGTTGGTCAAAATGAATGGTTGGTTATTTGAAAATAAGTTGTGCAAACTGATAGAGGCTGCGACGCCAGGTGTGCCACTCATGGGCAGTGCCGGGCGACTCGTAACCTACGGCGTTCATGCCGACCTGCTCCTTGATATTCTTGGCAGCCTCGACGCAACCCATGTTCTCCTTGCCACCACCGCTCATGAAGAGCAACTTCACGTTCTTGGCGAAACCTTCTGAGCCCTTCACCTGGTCGACATTCCATGCACCGCTGCTGAATGAGCCTACATAAGCGAACTTGTCAGGGTTTGCGAGTGTGATCTCACGAGCCTGCATGCCACCCATGGACAGACCGGCATAAGCACGATGCTGAGGATCGGCAATCACGCGATAGTTCTTCTCGACCATCGGGATGATATCATTGAAGAGCACATTCTTGAAGCCCTCGGAGAAACCACCGAAGCCACCGAAACCTCCGCGACGGGGACCACCCTGACCAGGAGCACCCTGTGGACGCTGGCCTCCCTGAGCAGGAGCACCCTGCGGACGTGGACCCTGAGGTGCACCTTGAGCACCCTGCGGACGCGGACCACCGAAACCAAAGCCACCCTGTTCGCCAGGACGGCGGGTGTTCAGACCATTATCCATCACGATGATGCAAGGAACGGCCTTACCCTCGGCAATCAGGTTGTCCAGGATCTGAGCGGTGTGACCCTGCTCGGCCCATCCATACTCATTCTCACCCATGCCGTGCTGCAGATACAGAACGGGGAATTTCTTGGTGGGATTGGTGAAATACTCGTGAGGCAGATAGACATGGCAGCGACGCATCTGCTCTGTGTAGGTAGACCAGTAGAATACCTCGCTGACAGAGCCCTGAGGCACATTCTTCACCTGCCAGAAATCCTGGTCGTCGGAAGGTACCTCGATACCACTGCCCCAACGGCTGGCACCATAGTAATACAAGCTATTCGGATCGGGCACGCTGGCACCGTCGATATTCAACTGATAATAGTGGAAACCCTCGTCCTGAGGCTCTGAAGTACCTGTCCATACACCGTTCTCATCCTTGGTCATCTCATAGATCTTACCAGCGATGTCGAGTCCGACGAACGTGGCCTTAGGAGCTGAAATCTGTGCGCGAACCTGGCGCTTTGAGTTGATGGCGGGGAACTGCTTGTTTTCCTGGTTGCTGGTAGCGGGCTTGAAATCCTCAACCTCTGCTTTTACTGAAGGAACGATAGGGTTCTGTCTGGGCGCACCAAACTGTGCCCAAGCTGTCAGGCTTGCAAGAGCCATCAATGAAAGAACTAGTTTTCTCATAAGTTGATATTTGTTAGATAAATGATATAAGTTAATTGTTACTTTTACACTTTTTACGTCACTTTGACGTTTACGAGGGAAAAAAGTAAAAAAAGAAGTTGGCTACTTAAGGAATATTAACATTTCAACATTGTCACGGTGTACTTTTTTGATTACCTTTGCAACAAAATAGAAGGTTGACGTATGACTAACGAATATCAGATACGAGTAGTGCCTGAAGTGGCAGCCCAGGAAGATCGACTGAAGTCGTGGATAGCCGATGAGCAGGGTATTGATGTACGAACGATCTATGGGGTGAGGATTCTGAAGCGGAGCATTGATGCCCGTCAGCGTCAGATATATGTCAATTTAAAGGTTCGCGTGTACGTGAATGAACAGCCTACCGACGATGAGTATGTGCGGACGGAATATCCCAATGTTGAGGGACGTCCACAGGTCATCGTGGTTGGTGCAGGTCCTGGAGGTCTGTTTGCTGCACTCCGTCTGATAGAACTCGGCCTGAGACCCATAGTCTTGGAGCGAGGTAAGAATGTTCATGAGAGAAAGAAGGATCTGGCAAACATCACTAAGACTCAGAAGGTGGACTCGGAGAGTAACTATTGTTTCGGTGAGGGTGGTGCAGGAGCCTATTCTGACGGAAAACTCTATACCCGTTCGAAGAAACGTGGTAACACTGACAAGATCCTGAATGTGTTCTGTCAGCATGGTGCCTCGACAGCCATTCTCTCAGATGCCCATCCTCATATCGGAACAGACCGTCTGCCGAAGGTGATTGAGGCCATGCGCAATACTATTATTAATTGTGGTGGTGAAGTACATTTCCAGACGAAGATGACGCGTCTCATCCTTGAGGCTGACCGTGTGGTTGGAGTCGAGGCGGTAGCCAATTCTCTACTCTCCACTCTCCACTCTCAACTCACTTTTCGTGGTCCTGTAATTCTTGCCACAGGTCATTCTGCACGAGACGTTTACAGATATTTATCTGAAGCAAAGGTTGAAATCGAGGCGAAAGGTATTGCCGTAGGTGTTCGTCTTGAACATCCGTCGTTGTTGATCGACCAGATTCAGTATCACAACAAACAAGGCCGGGGTAAGTATCTACCGGCAGCAGAGTATGCGATGGTGACACAGGTCGACGGACGTGGTGTCTATTCGTTCTGTATGTGTCCGGGTGGTTTCGTGATTCCGGCAGCAACAGACAAAGAGCAGATCGTTGTGAATGGCATGAGCCCAGCGAGTCGAGGCACACAATGGTCGAACTCAGGGATGGTGGTCGAGGTAAGGCCGGAGGACCTTGACAGTGTAGAGTCTAGAACTCTCCACTCTCCACTTCGAGTTCTTCAGTTTCAGGAAGAACTCGAGCGGATGTGCTGGCAGCAGGGTAATATGAAGCAAACCGCTCCTGCGCAACGGATGGCCGACTTCGTCAATGGCAAATTGAGCTATGATCTTCCTAAATCCTCTTATGCCCCTGGTTTAATATCCAGTCCGTTACACTTCTGGTTGCCCAAGATGATTTCCAAACGACTTCAGGAGGGCTTTAAAGTATTTGGACGGAATGCGCATGGTTTCCTGACCAACGAGGCCGTGATGATTGCCGTAGAAACCCGCACGTCATCACCTGTACGTATCGTTAGAGACAAGGATACCCTTCAACATATCCGTGTTCAGGGACTTTTCCCTTGTGGCGAGGGTGCTGGCTATGCTGGTGGTATCGTTTCAGCAGGCGTCGATGGTGAACGCTGTGCAGAGGCGGTTGCACTGTACCTGCGCACCGAGTGAATAGTGAAGAATGAATAGTGAATAGTTAAAAAAAACAAATGCGGTCGCAAATTATTCACTAATCACTATTAACTATTCACTATTTTTTGTATCTTTGTGCCATAAATGTTTACTAACTAAGAATTCGGAATTATGAATAGGGAGGAACAATTTATTATCACCATCAGTCGCCAGTTCGGAACTGGTGGCCATGAGATTGGGGCTGAGTTGGCCAGACGTCTGGGTGTGAAGTTGCTCGATAAGCAGATTGTCAATGAGGTCGCAAAGCGAGTAACGGCAGTAGAGGACGCTATGGAACGTATTGAGGCAAGGAATCCCTTGTGGCGTGATGACTTCACCAATTTCTATCGTAATTACATGAACAAGGCGGAGTACGATGGTCAGGAACAAGACCAGACCTCGCATGCGCTCTTTGAGGCTCAGGCCATTGCCATCCGGAAGATTGCCGAACAGGAGTCTTGTGTATTAATTGGTAGATGTGGATTCCATATCTTCGAAGACCATCCGAATGCGTTGAAGATCTTTATCCATTCTACGGAAGATTGTCGGAAGCGTCGTATTGCCGAGAAGTATGATTTGAGTCTTGCTGATGCTGCAGCAATGGTTGTAGACAATGACTACAGTCGAGAGTTGTACACAAAGACATTCACAGGTAAGGACTGGACGGATGCTCGTAACTATGATATCTCCATCGATGTGAGAAAGTTCGGCGTGAACGGGGCCGTTGACTTCCTGATGAAGTGCATTGAATGACAGTGAATAGTTATTTTTCAAGGAAAAATTTGTCTATATACCGATTTTTTAGTACCTTTGCACGCTGAAATTTCAAAGTTAGTAATTACTAAAGAATCGGTATAATGAATATTTCCTACAAATGGTTGAAGGAATACGTTGATTTCGACCTGACGGCTCAGCAGGTGTGTGATGCTCTGACGTCAACAGGTCTCGAAGTCGACGCGTTGGAAGAGGTACAGAGTATCAAGGGTGGTCTGAAAGGTCTCTACGTGGGTAAGGTGCTCACTTGCGAGGCTCATCCTAATTCAGACCATCTGCATGTGACAACAGTTGACTTAGGCAAGGGCGAGCCCTCGCAGATTGTGTGTGGTGCACCCAATGTGGCAGCTGGTCAGAAGGTGATCGTGGCTGATCTGGGTTGTGTGCTTTACGATGGCGACAATGAGTTCGTCATCAAGAAGTCGAAGCTGCGTGGTGTGGAGTCTAACGGTATGATCTGTGCAGAGGATGAGATTGGCGTGGGAACGTCTCACGACGGTATCATCGTACTGCCTGAGGATGCAGTAGTAGGTACACCTGCCGCTGAATACTATCATCTGGAGAGCGACTGGCTCATCGAGGTCGACATCACCGCCAACCGTGCTGATGGTCTTTCACATTGGGGCGTGGCCCGCGACCTGTATGCCTGGCTGAAGAGCAATGGCTACGAGACGAAGATGCACCGTCCTGACTGTTCTGCATTTAAAGTTGACAATCACGACCTGCCTATCGAGGTGGTGATTGAGAACCAGGAGGCTTGCAAGCGCTATGCCTGTGTCTCAGTGACCGACTGCGAAGTCAAGGAATCACCCGAATGGTTGAAGAACAAACTGACAACTGTCGGACTGCGTCCAATCAATAATATCGTCGACATCACCAACTATATCATGATGGCTTACGGACAGCCCCTGCATACGTTTGATGCGGATATGGTGAAGGGTCATAAGATCGTGGTGAAGACGATGCCTGAGGGTACACCTTTCCAGACACTCGACGGTGAGGAGCACAAACTCTCTGATCGCGACCTGGCTATCTGCAATGCTGAGGACCCGATGTGTATCGCTGGTGTGTTTGGCGGCAAGGGTAGCGGTACGTATGAGACCACGAAGAACGTGGTGCTCGAGAGTGCCTATTTCCATCCTACATGGATTCGTAAGTCAGCCCGTCGTCACGGTCTCAGTACTGACGCTTCGTTCCGTTTTGAGCGTGGCGTCGATCCCAACGGTACCATCTACGCCTTGAAGCAGGCTGCTATCCTCTGTCAGGAACTGGCAGGCGGTAAGGTGTCGATGGAGGTTTGCGATGTCTATCCCGAGCCGATGAAGAATGCAGTGGTGGAGCTCAATTATGAATATGTTCACAATCTGGTAGGTAAGGTCATTCCTGTGGAGACCATCAAGGCCATCTGCGAGAGTCTGGAGATGAAGGTGCTGGGCGAGACTGCTGAGGCGCTGACCCTCGAGATTCCTGCCTATCGTGTGGATGTGCAGCGTCCTTGCGATGTGGTGGAGGACATCCTGCGTATCTATGGATATAATAATGTGGAGATACCCACACAGCTGAAGGGTTCGCTCGTCATCAAGGGCGATGAGGACCAGAAACACAAACTGGCTAATCTCGTGAGTGAGCAGCTGGTGGGCGAGGGCTTCAATGAGATCCTCAACAACTCGTTGACGAAGGGTGCCTACTACGAAGGTCATAACGCCTATCCTGCAGAGAACTGTGTGAAGATCATGAATCCGCTGTCGAGCGATCTGAACGTGATGCGTCAGACGTTGCTCTTTGGTGGACTTGAGAGCATCCAGCACAATGTGAACCGCAAGCGCAGCAACCTGCGCTTCTTCGAGTTCGGTAATGTGTATACCTTCGATCCTGAGAAACAGAACGACGACGATCCGATGCAGGCCTACAAGGAGCAGTATCACGCTGCACTTTGGCTTACAGGTAAGCGCGTGGAAGGCTCTTGGGCTCACGTTAACGAGGATTCTAACTTCTACGAGTTGAGCGCTTATGTAGAGAACATCTTGCGTCGTATCGGTGTGAAGCCAGGTATGATTGTTCGTAAGAAGTCGGAGAATCCCATTTTCTCGGCTGGTATGAGCATCGAGAATCGCGGTGGTAAGCTGCTTATCGAGATGGGTATCATCAGCAAGAAACTGCTGAAACAGTTCGACCTCAGCGCGCCTGTGTACTATGCAGAGCTGAACTGGACAGCCCTGATGAAGGTCATCAAGAAGAACGAGGTGCTCTATACAGAGATTTCGAAGTTCCCAGCTGTTAGTCGTGACCTGGCACTATTGGTGGATAACACTGTTGAGTTCGCTCAGATTGAGCAGATTGCCCGCCAGACGGAGAAGAAACTGCTGAAGAAGGTAGAACTTTTCGATGTCTATGAAGGTGACAAGCTGCCTGCCGGCAAGAAGTCATACGCCGTAAACTTCATCCTTCAGGACGAAGAGAAGACGATGGGCGACAAGCAGATCGACGCCATCATGCAGAAACTCATTGCCAACCTGAAGAAACAACTTGGTGCCGAACTGAGATAATTTGACTATTTGACCATTTACTATTTGACTATTGATATGACAGAGCTCGAACTGAAAGAAAGATTCAAGAAGTTCTCGATAAGGATTATCAAAATGGTCGATAGTATGCCCGACACAATCTCAGGAAGGGCTATTGGTGCACAAGTGGTCAGATCAGGCACATCACCTGCAGCCAATTATCGTGCTGCATGTTTGGGAAAGTCAGAGAAAGATTTCCTGAATAAGTTGAAGATGGTTGAGGAAGAACTTGATGAAACGAGTCATTGGTTAGAGGTGATTATGGAAACAGGGATGTTACCAGAGAATAGGGTAAAACCTCTATATACAGAATGCTTGGAACTGCTTAAAATAATTATTAGTTCCATTGTGAGTACTCGCAAGCATCTTGATGGTATTAAATAGTATAATTGTAAAATAGTAAAATAGTAAAATTTAACAATGGGAAGAGCATTTGAATATCGTAAGGCTACGAAGCTGAAGCGATGGGGCCACATGGCCAAAACATTTACAAAGATCGGTAAACAGATTGCCATTGCCGTGAAGGCAGGCGGTCCGGAGCCAGAGAACAATCCTACACTGCGTGCTATCATCGCCAATGCCAAGCGCGAGAACATGCCGAAGGATAACATCGAGCGTGCCATCAAGAACGCGATGGGTAAGGATCAGAGCGACTACAAGGAGGTGACCTACGAGGGATATGGTCCTCACGGCATCGCTATCTTTGTGGAGACCCTGACTGATAACACCACACGTACCGTTGGTGACGTCCGTTCAGTATTTAACAAGTTCAACGGTAACCTGGGTACTCAGGGTTCGCTGTCGTTCCTGTTCGACCACAAGGCTGTGTTCACCTTCAAGAAGAAGGACGGCCTGGATATGGACGAGATGATCCTCGACCTGATTGACTACGGTGTTGAAGACGAGTACGATGAGGACGAGGAGGAGAACAGCATCACCATCTATGCCGATCCTTCAAGCTTTGGAGCTATCCAGAAGCATCTTGAGGAGAACGGTTTCGAGGTGACAGGTGCTGAGTTTACCCGTATCCCCAACGACCTGAAGGACGTAACGCCTGAGCAGCGCGAGTCAATCGACAAGATGGTTGAGAAACTCGAGGACTTCGATGATGTCCAGACGGTTTATACGAACATGAAACCTGAAGAGGTTACTGAATAGAATAATAAATCCCCGCTCGGTTGAGCGGGGATTATTATTTTAATAGTCTTTCTTGGTCAGCGCCACTTCAAAGATCGTTTTCTTTGGATCTTTCTCCGAACGGTACGTATAAGTGAAGTTATACCCGTTGTCTTTATACACCTTCATGGCTGTGGTATTCTTCAGCCCGTCCTTGAGAATCTGTGCAGCGGCAACGGTGTCCAGGGCGTTATCCTTATCAGCGATACCTGTCATCCTATAATAATAATGTAAGGTATGTGTGGCCCGCTCAAAGGTTAGACTGTCCAGGATGATGTTTTCTTCCATCTTAGCAGGACAATTCTTGGCCGTATAGGCCTTTGCTTCACGTGCACATTTGTCTTCCAATGACTCCTGACATGCAGTCAGAAACAATGCCAAAGTGGCAAATACGATTATCTTTTTCATAATGAATGCTATTTTTTCGCTGCAAAGTTACAAAAAAAATCAAAAATATTGGATATAAGACGATTTTTTTATATCTTTGCAAATCAAAGATTGATATATACTAAATGAATCATATAAGAAACTTTTGTATCATTGCGCATATCGACCACGGTAAGTCTACCTTAGCCGATCGAATGCTGGAATTCACCAAGACCATCCAGGTCACCGAGGGACAGATGCTTGATGACATGGATTTGGAGCGTGAACGTGGCATCACCATCAAGAGCCACGCCATCCAGATGGAGTATATGCACAATGGTGAGAAATATATCCTGAACCTCATCGATACCCCAGGACATGTCGACTTCTCTTACGAGGTGAGCCGTAGCATCGCAGCTTGCGAGGGCGCGCTGCTGGTGGTCGACGCTACGCAGGGGGTTCAGGCGCAGACCATCTCGAATCTCTATATGGCCATCGACCATAATCTGGAGATTATCCCTGTGATCAATAAGATTGATATGCCCTCAGCGATGCCCGACGAGGTGGAGGACGAGATCGTCGACCTTATTGGTTGCGACCGCTCAGAGATCCTTCGTGCCTCAGGAAAGACGGGCGAGGGTATCGAAGAGGTGCTCGATGCCATCGTCGAGCGCATCCCTCATCCCGTGGGCGATGAGAATGCCCCGCTTCAGGCCCTGATCTTCGACTCCGTCTTCAACTCCTTCCGTGGCATCATTGCCTACTTTAAGATTGTGAACGGTGTGATTCATCAGGGCGATCTCGTAAAGTTCTTTAATACCGGCATGGAATACGATGCCGACGAGGTGGGTGTGCTGAAGATGGATATGGTGCCTCGTAAGGAACTGCGTACGGGCGATGTGGGCTATATCATCTCTGGTATCAAGAACTCCAAGGAGGTGAAGGTGGGCGATACGATCACTCACGTCGACCGTTCCTGCGATGCGGCCATCGAGGGATTCCAGGAAGTGAAGCCGATGGTGTTCGCTGGTGTCTATCCCATCGATCCCACAGACTATGAGAACCTGCGTGCGTCGCTGGAGAAGCTCCAGTTGAATGATGCCTCGCTGACGTTCATTCCTGAGAGTTCCGTGGCTCTGGGCTTCGGCTTCCGTTGCGGATTCCTGGGTCTGTTGCACATGGAGATCATTCAGGAACGTCTGGATCGCGAGTTCGATATGGATGTCATCACCACGGTGCCTAACGTGTCGTATATGTGCTATACGAAACAAGGTGAGGTGAAAGAGGTGCATAATCCCTCCGGACTGCCTGATCAGACGATGATCGACCATATCGAGGAACCCTATATCCGGGCTTCTATTATTACGGCTGCCGACTTCATTGGTCCCATTATGACGCTCTGTCTGGATAAGCGTGGAGAACTGATTGACCAACAGTATGTTAGCGGCAATCGTGTGGAACTTCATTTTATGTTGCCGCTGGGTGAGATCGTGATTGATTTCTACGACAAGCTGAAGTCTATCTCGAAGGGTTACGCCTCGTTCGATTATCATATCGACGGGTTCCGTCCTTCAAAGCTGGCGAAACTCGATATCCTGCTCAACGGCGAGCCCGTTGACGCCCTCTCTACGTTGACCCATCAGGACAATGCCGTCACCTTCGGACGTCGTATGTGTGAGAAGCTGAAGGAGCTCATTCCACGCCAGCAGTTCGACATCGCCATCCAGGCCGCCATAGGCGCAAAGATCATTGCCCGCGAGACCGTCAAACAGGTCCGTAAGGATGTGACCGCAAAATGTTATGGTGGTGACGTTTCCCGTAAGCGTAAACTGCTGGAGAAACAGAAGCGTGGTAAGAAACGCATGAAACAGATTGGTAATGTGGAAGTGCCCCAGAAAGCCTTCCTCGCCGTACTGAAGTTGGATTAAATCGTCAAATAGTCAAATATTCAAATCATCAAATCATCAAATAACAAAGACCTATGCCTAACGTTAGTGTTACACCCCGTGATGTCGCCCGTGAGTTGGCTCGACGTTACAGTACAATGACCCACGAAGAACTCGACCTCCTTGAGAGTATCCTCGTGCCGTTGAAGTTTGCGAAGAACGAAATGATTCTCCGTGAAGGAGAGACATGTACGAACATCTATTGGGTTGTCAAAGGACTGGTGCGCCAGTATTATTATAAGAATGGTAAGGAGCTGACGGAGTATATGGCTTCAGAGAACACCATCGTGATGTGTATCGAGAGCCTCTTCCGTGAGCAGCCCACACATCTGCAGATCAAGGCCCTTGAACCCACCATCATGATTGCACTCCCTAAGGCCGAACTGGAGGCGGTTGCCATGAAGAGTGTGAATATTCAGATCCTGTTCCGTAAGATTCTGGAAGAGAGTCTGATTCTCAGTCAGCATCATGCCGATATGCTGCGTTTTGAGAGTGCGCAGGACCGTTATGCGAAGTTGGTGAAGAACCAGCCGCAGTTGGTGCTTCGTGCGCCGTTGGTCTATATCGCCAGCTATCTGCAGATGACGCCGGAGACACTTTCCCGTGTGCGTACAGCTGCACTTCTCGAGGATAAGTAGCTAGTTTCTCTTCAGAAAAATTTCGTGATCGATGCAATGAGGTAATTCTTCCTGATAGTGAGTGACATATATCAGGGTTACCTCAGGATTCTGGCAATAGTCGTCCACGATACTTTTCACCATTTTACGGTTGACATCGTCGAGTCCATGAAGCGGTTCATCGAGAATCAGCAGATCGGGCTCTTTCACAAAGGCTCTTGCCAATAACAGCAGTCGCTGCTCTCCGCTCGACATCTCCATAAACCTGCGCTCAGCCAATTCTCCGATGCCAAAGATCCGCATCCATTTCCGGCATTGCTCCTTCTCGTCCTCGTTGGGTCGCGTATAGAGTCCGATGGTGTCTTTCAGTCCGCTGGCCACAATCTCTATGGCTGGTATATTCTGTTTATAGCTTCTGTGCATCTCCGGTGAGACATAGCCGATATGTCTCTTGATATCCCAGATGCTCTCACCCGAGCCTCGCTTGTGTCCGAACAACGAGATGTCGCAGGCATAGCTCTGCGGATTATCGGCACACACCAGCGAGAGTAGGGTAGACTTGCCGCTTCCGTTCTGGCCCGACAGCGACCAGTGTTCACCCTTCATCACCGTCCAGTCGAGATCCTTCAGGATCGTCCGCGAGCCATAGCGGATACTCACTTTGTTGAATCGGATGACCTCGTTTAGTTGAGAGGAAGCACACGGGGACTGTCCCTTCTGTGAGGAAGCACACGGGGACTGTCCCATCTGTGAGCAGCGTAGCGAATTACAGGGGGACTGTCCCCTGTGTGCGACCTTCGGCAGGACTCTCATCTCCTTCACCTCCACGATGTGCGTGATAAACTCCGGTATCTCGTCTGTCTTGGCGAGCACGAGAATGATCTGCAATCCCTGCTCTTCGGCCAGCATCGTCATCAGTTCCTTCAGCTGATCTCTCGTCTCCTTATCCAGACCGATAAATGGATTCTCCATGATCAGCACCTTCGGCTTCGTAAACAGCGACGAAGCCAGCTTGTACTTCCTCAGTTCTCCACTTGAAAGCAGGATGATATACTTGTCCAACAGCTCATCAAGATGAAACAGTTCATAGATATGCCGTTGCAGCTGTCTGCGTTCGGGCGTGTCCTCGCCTGCCAGCTGATACGCCTCTTCCAGTTTACTGCCTACGGTGGGCGTCTCCTCGTCGATCTCCATCTGGTTCCAACGCTGTTGCAGGAAGTAAGTCCTGTCGTTGTCGCCACCGTATGTGTCTCTGAAGGTGATGTGTTTCAGATTGTTATAGGGTTCGTCGAAGCCGTATTTCACCATGTCCGGAAACGCCGGATGCCGACCGGTGATCATGTCGACGAACATCGACTTGCCTGCTCCGTTCCTGCCTACGATGGCAATATGTTCGCCCTCTTCCAGACAGAAGTTCACAGGCTCGGCCATCGACCATTCCGGCTTCCTCGCCCTGGCATTTATCATCTCAATCGTCTTCATCATTGTGAATACAATATTTTTTATTTAACGACAACTATGACAACTTGGACAACTTTTTACTACTCGACCAAAGGTCGAATGTTGTTTGAGTTGTCATAGTTGTCGTTATTATAATCATAACCTATTGTCGTTATTAAATAACATATTATCGTCGTTTATTTCTTCTGTTTCGATATTTTGTCTTGGTTTTTGTTGACAAAGTCCTTCCAGCCACGGTATTTCACGTCGCTCTCAGGACGTCCCATCTGCATATAGTGACAGTAGGCTGCGGCCAAGGCATCTGTGGCATCCATGAACTTGCCCATCTCCTCGTTAGGGATCTTCAGGAGCCGTTGCAGCATCCCCGCCACCTGTTCCTTCGAGGCACCGCCGTTACCCGTCAGCGCCATCTTGATCTTCATAGGAGCATACTCGTGGATGGGCACGCCGTGATGGATGGCGGCGGCGATGGCTGTTCCCTGGGCGCGCCCGAGCTTCAGCATCGACTGCACGTTCTTGCCGAAGAAGGGTGCCTCGATGGCCATCTCGTCGGGCAGGTAACCGTCGAT
>JAEENF010000038.1 GCA_016283605.1 Prevotella sp. | reverse complement strand
AGTTTTCCAGACGATAAAGACCATTGGCCTTAGAGAGGATACTCTCTGCATCATCAGGATCAATGGCCATGGCATATTCACTGCTGGTGATGGAGGCATCGTATTCCTCACTCATAAACTGTGCACTAGCCAGGGCATTCCAGTATTGTTTGGAAAAGGGATCACGGTCTATCAGTTCATTGAACAGACGTTCGCTATCCTTGTATTTCCCTAAACCGAAAAGGGTACGGGCCATGAGTTCCTTGAAATCATCTGATTCGTCACCCTGTGAACGAGCCATCCATTCGAAGGCTTTGTCATGTTGGCCGTACTCCGAATAGAGGTTGGCGACATCGTAGACATAGTCGAGCAATTCATCGGGTTGAACTTCCATATAGTGTTGCCGGAACAACTCGTCTGCTTCTTCGGTCTTTCCCTCACAAATCAAGATCTCACCTTGTAAATAGAGATGTTCGGTACTGTCAACAATCCGTAAACGTTCTGCGTATGAGCGTGCCAGATCGAAATCGCCTTTAGTGAGTGCCTCACGTGCCTTGTATAAGATGGGACCTATGGCCTCCGGATTCAGTTGAAGTGCCAGCTCTATGGCCTGCTCCGCCTCCTCGAGACAACCTTGATAGTGGAAATAGTCAGCAATATCGGCCAAGTCGTCGGCATCCATGTAGAATGGTTGCCCAGACTTGACAGATTCTTCGTATTCCTGAAGGATTTCTTTAAAATCCTCACTCTCAAAGTACTCGAGCTCGTCTGTCATTTACTTGTTTTTGGCCCATGAATCCTTTAAGCCGACGGTCTTGTTAAAGACGGGATGATCGGGTGTGGTGTCGGAGTCGGGCGTGAAATAACCGATGCGCTGGAACTGGAGATAGGTCAGAGGTTGCATCGTGGCAGCAAACGGCTCTACATAACAGTCCTTGAGGATGCTGAGAGAGTCGGGGTTGATGATCTGTTTCATGGCCGTCACAGCATCACAGTTCTGCTCTTCACGGATAGCTGCCATATCGTCACGGGGATTCTCTACCTTCCACAGACGGTCATAGAGACGTACCTCGGCCTTGACAGCATGTGCACAACTGACCCAATGGAGGGTCTTGCCCTTGATCTTACGGTTGGAACCGGGCAGACCGCTGCGTGACTCAGGATCGTAAGTACAGTAGATAGTAGTCACATTACCGTTCTCGTCCTCATCACAGGGATGGTCTTCGTTGCATTTAATAATGTACGCGTTCTTTAATCTCACTTCCTTGCCAGGAGCCAGACGCATGAATTTCTTCTCGGCTTCCTTCATGAAGTCGTCGCGCTCAATCCATAACTCACGACTGAACTCTATCTGATGGCTACCATCGGCCTCGTTCTCAGGATTGTTGATGGCAGTCAGCTGTTCAACCTGACCTTCGGGATAGTTGGTGATGACAACTTTAACAGGATCAAGCACAGCCGAGACGCGGATGGCACGACTGTTCAGGTCATCACGAACAGAACTCTCCAGAAGAGCCATGTCATTGAGGGCGTCAATCTTTGTATAGCCGATCTTGTCGATGAAGTTAACGATACTTTCAGGGCTATAACCTCTGCGACGGAAACCACAGATGGTCGGCATACGGGGATCATCCCAGCCGCTGACAAGTTTCTCGTTTACTAATGCCAACAGGTTGCGCTTCGACATCAGCGTGTAGTTGAGGTTCAGCTTGTTGAACTCCGTCTGACGAGGACGGTTGTCCTCGATATTGTCCGTCTCACCTCTCCATTCCTTCATCCAGGTGACGAACAAGTCATACAGGGGACGGTGCTCCACAAACTCTAGGGTACACCAAGAGTGGGTCACACCTTCCAGATAATCACTCTGGCCATGGGTGAAGTCGTACATGGGATAAGCATTCCACTTGTTGCCGGTACGGATATGGGGAATGTTCAGAACACGGTAGATCAGCGGATCGCGGAACAACATGTTGGGGTGGGCCATATCGATCTTGGCTCTTAGCACAAGGGTGCCAGGCTCACACTTTCCACTGTTCATAAACTCGAAAAGTTTCAGATTCTCCTCCACAGGACGATCGCGGAACGGGCTGTTCGTACCAGGGCTGGTGGTTGTACCCTTCTGTTGGGCAATCACCTCGGCACTCTGTTCATCGACGTAAGCACGTCCTTGTTTGATGAGCCATACGGCAAAGTCCCAGAGCTCCTGGAAATAGTCGCTGGCATAATAGACGTTGGCCCACTTGAAACCTAACCATTTGATATCGTTCTCAATACTCTCAATATATTCAGTATCCTCCTTAATCGGGTTGGTGTCGTCAAAACGGAGGTTACAGATGCCATTGTATTTCTTGGCTAGCCCGAAGTCGATGGCAATGGCCTTGGCGTGTCCGATGTGCAGGTAACCATTGGGTTCTGGTGGGAAGCGAGTCTGCATTCTACCACCATTCTTACCTTCTGCCAGGTCATTGATCACTTTCTGCTCAATAAAACTTACTGAGCGCTTCTCCTCATTAATAATTTTCTCTTCCATATATTTTTCACTTTTTCACTATTCACTTTTCACTATCACTTGATTCCTCGTTCATTCAGCGCCTTCGAATAATTGGCGGCATTCTTCAAGTGCTCATTGTATGTCTTCGCAAAATTATGCGTTCCAGAAAAGTCCTCTTTGGCACACATATACAGATAATCGTGATTTACCCTGTTCAGAACAGCGTCGATACCTTTTACAGAAGCTATCTTGATGGGGCCAGGAGGCAGTCCGACGTTACGATAGGTGTTATAAGGACTATCGTAAAACAACATGTCATGATAGATACGTTTCAACTCAAAACGTTTCATAGCGAATTTAATCGTCGGATCAGCCTGCAGGGGCATACCTTCTTTTAGACGATTCAGGTACATGCCGGCAATCATCGGCTTCTCGTCATTATTGGCCGTTTCTTCATCAATGATACTGGCAACAGTGCATACATCATTAGGGGTCAGACCGATACTCGTGGCCTTGGCACTACGTTCTCCGTTCCAGAAACGGTCGTGCTCTTTTTGCATGCGTTCCATCAGACCGTCAAGGGTGATATTCCAATACACTTCGTAGGTGTTGGGTACAAAAAGACAGGCAATCGTTGCTGTATCGTAACCCCATCGTCCACAGAAGTCATTGTCTGTCAGTGAATTTGCAAGAACCAAACTGTCAAGCATCAGTTTCTTGGATAAGACTCCCGCCAGACGTTCCATCGTTCTGGATTCAGGGATGGTCAGCATCTCTGCCTCCTGATGGCCGTTCTTAAGATTACGGAATACGGTGATGGTGCTCTGTCCTGGTTTGATGGCGTAACGTCCAGTCCGGATATGTCCTGTATAGCCCCAATGACGGGCAATACTTTTCAATCCGGTCAGATTATGAGCGTGGGCAATGGGTTGCAGTTTGATAAAGACAGAATCCTCAGTGTCGTTATCATCGATATAAACGTATTGCGTCACTTCCTCATGGGAGAAATCCGACAGGAAATAATAGTAGATCAGGCCTGTTACTAACAGGAGACTGATTACAATCGGAATGAGGTAATATTTCGCCTTTATCGTCTTCATATTTGCCTTATTATAAGAAATCGAGTGCAAAGTTAGTCTTTTTTCTGCGAAAAACTATGTATTCTAAGGCTTTTTTTGTATCTTTGCAGAAAATCAACGGAATATGAAGCTGAAATTCACTATAAATTACGGTACACAATGGGGTGAGAGTCTCCATGTCGTGATTTCCTATAAGAGTCTTGATGGAACGGTTAAGACGTTCAACCTGTTGATGCAGACAGAAGATGGCGTGTCCTGGTCCTTAGACACGGCGGTCGTCGAGTCACGTCAACATCCTATCGATTCTTTTACCTATTATTATCAGGTTGAAGACGGAGAAGGGAGGGTCTTACGTCGGGAGTGGACAGGTGTCCCTAGAGCCTATCACTTCGACTCGTCGAAGAATTATGTGTTGCCGGATCTCTGGCGTGACATACCCTTGAACTATCATCTCTATAGCAGTGCTTATCGTATAACGATGGGAATGACCGCTGGTGAGTCGGCTCAGGTGATGCGGGTACCTTTTTATCGTAAGACCATCCTTTTCAGAGTCTCGGCTCCCCAACTCCGTCATGGACAGTCTTTGGCTATTCTGGGCAGTCATCCTGCTTTGGGTGCCTGGAATACGGCGCGATTCCTTCGGATGGATTATATTGGTGATAACGATTGGATCCTCTCTGTCAATGTCGATGCCATTTTCTTGCCGATAGAGTATAAGTATGTCATCGTCGACGATACGACCAATTCTCTTGTGGCATGGGAAGATGGCGATAACCGTACTACGGAGGGGCTTCTCCCGGCAGATCAGAAAAACGTACCCGACGGTACGGTACTCGTTATCTATGGTGAGGGACTGCGTGTCAAAGAACAGACATGGCGGGCGGCAGGAGTGGTTGTGCCGGTATTCAGCCTTCGCAGTGATCATTCATACGGCGTCGGAGACTTCGGAGATCTACGTCGGATGGTGGATTGGGCCGTGGAAACGCGGATGAAGATCATCCAATTATTGCCAGTCAATGATACTACGACCGATGGTGGATGGCATGACTCTTATCCCTATAATATCGTCTCGGCTTTTGCCCTTCATCTACATTACATCGATCTGGAGGCACTTGGAGCGCTGAAAGATAAGACGAAGATGACGGCCTATCATCGTCAGCGTCGTGAACTGAATGCACTGGGGTATAGTGATTATGAGGCCGTTGGACGTGTAAAGACAGCATATCTCCAGGAAATCTTTGCAGAACGTGGGCAACAGACGCTTGACTCCAAGGAGTTCAAACAGTGGTTTGCCGAGAATCACGATTGGTTGAAGCCCTACGCAAAGTGGGTCATGAGAAATGAGGCGTCAGGAATGGGAAATGAGGAGTTCATATATTATATTCAATATCAATTACATTGTCAACTCAAGGCCGCCGCTGACTATGCCCGTTCGAAGGGCATTATCCTAAAAGGCGATATCCCTATCGGCGTCAACCGTGATAGTGTTGAGACAGCTACTCATCCGGAATACTTCAACTTGGATTATCAGACCGGTGCTCCCCCTGATGCCTTTTCTCGCGATGGACAGAACTGGGGGTTCCCAACCTACAACTGGAGTGATAAGACCATAGACTGGTTCCGTCGTCGTCTCCGGTGGATGAGTCAGTATTTTGATGCTTTCCGTATCGACCATGTGCTTGGCTTTTTCCGGATATGGGAGATTCCAGAGGATGCTGTCTTTGGCCTGCTAGGCCACTTCTCCCCGGCATTGCCATTGACGGTTAGTGAGATAGAGTATTTCGGACTGTCGTTCAAGAAAGACCTGATGACTCGTCCCTTTATCAACGATCGGGTCATTGACCGTCTTTTTGGCATTCACGCTCAGTATGTTCGCGAAAACTTCCTGATTCCTCGAAGCTATGGTCTCTATGATATTAAGGCCGAATACGATACCCAGAAGAAAGTATGCGACCATTTCAAGGACCGTCATGATGAGAACAGCCTCTGGATCCGTGATGGACTCTATCGTCTGATTAGTGGTGTGCTCTTCCTCGAGGACCCCAAACAGCCGGAGATGTACCATCCCCGTATAGGCGTGTTCAATGAGCCCGTCTATGATGCATTGACTGCTGAGGAGAAGGATGCCTTTATGCGCTTGTACAATAATTACTATTACCAACGCCATAACTTCTTCTGGGGCAGTGAGGGAACCCGTCGGCTGACGGAAGTGTTCGGTGAGACCCGTATGCTGAGTTGTGCAGAGGATCTCGGTATGTTACCTGACTGCGTACAGCCGGTATTAGATGCGCTTCGTATTCTAACCCTCGAGATCCAGTCGTTGCCGAAGCAGACAGGCTTTGAGTTTACCCATCTTGATGGTAATCCCTATCGTAGCGTTGCCACGTTCTCCACTCATGATATGTCGCCGATGCGTCTCTGGTGGAGTGAGAGCCCAGAACGTACGCAGCGGTTTTACGTCACGATGCTTCAGAAACAGGGTAGGGCACCGGAACAACTGCCGGCGCATCTGGCGGAAGAGATCATTGCCCGACATCTCTATTGCCCTTCGATGATTTGTCTGCTCTCCCTGCAGGACTGGTTGGCGATGGATGGTGAACTCCGTTCGAAGAATCCCCGTGAGGAACGAATTAATGTGCCCAGTGATGCCTATAACCGTTGGAAGTACCGTATGCATCTCAATATCGATGACCTTCTGGCGGCTACTAAATATAATAGTAAGTTGCGCACGATGATTCAGCGTTCGAAACGATGAGCTATCAGACTTTTATCTTCGACCTCGACGGCACGTTGCTCGATACCTTGGGCGATTTGGCGGCTTCTGTCAATTATGCTCTCCGTACTCATGATATGCCGGAACATTCCATCGATGATGTCCGTCGTTTTGTGGGTAATGGGGTGCGGAAACTGATGCAGAGAGCGGTTCCTGATGGAGAGACGAATCCAGACTTCGAGGCGACCTTCGCCACCTTTCGTCAACATTATATGGCGCACTCGTTGGATACGACCCGCCCCTATGATGGTATTCCCGAGACACTAGCAGCACTGAAGGCCCGAGGCTGTCGTCTGGCTGTGGTCAGCAATAAAATGATGGCGGCCACTCAGGAACTGATCCGCCATTTCTTCCCCGATACCATTGAGGTGGCCATCGGAGAAAACGAGGCCGCCGGAATCCGCAAGAAACCCGCTCCAGATACTGTCTTTGCTGCCCTGCGTCAGTTAGGAGTGGGGAAGGAGGGGAGCGTATATGTTGGTGACAGCGACGTCGATATCCAGACTGCAGCCAACGCCGTTCTTCCTTGTATCTCCGTCCTCTGGGGCTTTCGCAATCGGGACTTCCTGATACAACATGGAGCGAAGACCTTTATCTCCGCTCCATCTGAATTACTTCAATTCCTGTAATCTTGCAATGTATTTGCCGAGGATGTCAAACTCCAGGTTGACGACGGTGCCTACACGGATGTCGCAGAAGTTGGTATGTTCAAACGTATATGGGATGATGGCCACCTGGAAGGTGTTCGATGTGGGATTGCAGACGGTAAGACTTACCCCGTTGACAGTGACACTGCCTTTGTCAACAGTGAAATAACCCTTTTTCGCCATTTCGCGGTTTTCGGGATATTCGAAGGTGAAATAGGTGGAGCCGTCGGCATCCTCCATCGCAATGCAACGGGCTGTCTCATCCACATGGCCCTGAACGATATGCCCGTCAAGCCGACCGTTCATTAACATCGAGCGCTCCACATTCACCTTGTCACCCACTTTCAACAGACCGAGGTTCGTGCGGTCTAGGGTTTCCTTCATCGCCGTCACGGTGTAAGATGGCTGAGGGCAGATGTCTGATGGCTGATGGATGGCGACCACCGTCAAACAAACGCCATTATGCGCGACGCTTTGATCAATCTTCAGTTCGTCGACAAATGAACACTTCAATGTAAAATCAATATTCTCGCGGTCTTTCTTAATAGCCACAACCGTAGCGAACTCCTCTATAATCCCTGAAAACATACTTATCTATCTGTCAATTAATCTATAATCTATAGTCTATAGTCAAAAATATCTATCTGTCGAAAAAAAAGCGGGTGCGTGCCGATGATTTGGTGAAAACTCCTGTTTCACACG
>JAEENF010000037.1 GCA_016283605.1 Prevotella sp. | reverse complement strand
ACCTGCATCACCATGCTGGTCTGCTGCGGAGGCACCTTCTATAACAGCAGGAAACTGAGCGATTCAAACATGATGACCAACAACCTTCTGGAAGTCCGCCGCCGTATGGCCAGTGCCAAGAAGTTCGATGCCAACTGGCTCTTCTTCGGCATTCCCCTCGCCATCGTCTTCCTGGGCTGGTTTATGTACGAGTCTTATCTGCTCCATCCTAACGCTTTCTTCAACGGCCTCTTCTGGGCAGGATGCATTGGTGGCATTGTCGGAGCTATCTGGGGATTCTCCCTCCACTTCAAGACCCAGCGCCAGTATCAGGAAATTATCAATCAGATAGAAGACATCACGGCAGAATAAAACACCATAATTAACAGAAAATCCCCGAATTCATCGGGGATTTTCTGTTAGTAACCATAGTCTTCGCCAACGAGCACCACCGTATGCTTTCCCTTTGGGGAGTTACGGAGGAAATGAACGTAGTTGCAGATGCTCTCTGGAGAGTTGCAATTGTGGCAGACACCGTCCACCTGACAAGGTGTCTTGATATCGAACCGGGCAGCATTGATAGGCGATGCAGTGCTTCTGGCTCTTGCCAAAGCGGCTTCAACGGTCTGGGCCACTTTATTCAGGCCTATTATAAAAATCACCTTCTTGGGTCCCCATGTAATGGCAGCCACACGGTTGCCATTGCCGTCGATATTCACAATCACGCCATCCTCACTGATGGCATTGGCACTCGACAGATAGACATCCGCAGTAAAGGCCCGCTCATAGATCTTCACCACTTCCTCGCGATCTGTCACCTCATCGCGATCGAGTACTTCGAGCGTACCACGATCCTTCAGGGCTTGAGGAATGCCCATATCGCGAATGGTCATTGATCCACCCCAGGTGACACTGCTGCCATCGGCTATCAATTCCGACACTTTCCTTACCGCCTCCTTTGCCGTAGGACAATAAAAAGCCTCCATATTGCGACGCTTAAGATTCTTGATCATACGCTCCGCCAATCGTTCGTTTCTCTGTTCTTTGGGTGTCATAATACAGTTTTTATAATTATTCGGTGCAAAAATACAAAAATATTTGTATCTTTGCAACCAGAATCAGATTTTTGTGCTTATATGATACTAAAATATGATGTTATCGTTATCGGAGGTGGACATGCGGGTTGTGAGGCAGCTTGTGCTTCAGCCAACATGGGAGCAAAGACTTGTCTAATAACGATGGATATGAATAAGATTGCACAGATGTCGTGTAATCCAGCTATTGGTGGTATTGCTAAAGGTCAGATAGTCAGGGAGATAGACGCTCTTGGCGGTCAAATGGGATTGGTCACTGATGCCACATCCATCCAGTTCCGGATGCTGAACGTGGGTAAGGGTCCTGCCGTATGGAGTCCAAGAGCACAATGCGACAGAGGAAAGTTTATCTGGGAATGGCGCAAGCACCTCGATGAAACTGAGAATTTGGATGTCTGGCAGGATCAGGCCG
Source organism: Prevotella sp. (assembly GCA_016283605.1). Taxonomy (GTDB): domain Bacteria; phylum Bacteroidota; class Bacteroidia; order Bacteroidales; family Bacteroidaceae; genus Prevotella. The sequence continues at coordinate 1,974 of JAEENF010000037.1, read as the reverse complement.
ATGAATTGATCGTAGAGTCTGTTGCTGTGGCACAGCAACACACAAAACGGGCCGTCGGCGTTCGTACGATATGGGGGGCAGAGATCTATGCAAAATGCGTGATTGTAACTGCCGGTACTTTCCTTAACGGACTAATGCATATCGGAAGGAAGATGGTGCCAGGAGGACGTATTGCGGAACCTGCTGTGGCCCATTTCACAGAAAGCATCACCCAACATGGTGTCGTATCGGCGAGAATGAAGACAGGTACTCCTGTACGTATCGACAAACGTTCAATACATTTTGAGGATTTGGAGATCCAGCCTGGTGAGAGCCGTCCTTATCAGTTTAGCTATATGGACAAAGGTGGGGCACTGAAACAGTTGCCATGTTGGACGGTGAATACCAATGCGGAAGTTCATGTGATCCTGAAAAGCGGACTGGCTGATTCACCACTCTATAATGGACAGATACAATCGATAGGGCCACGATATTGTCCTTCGATAGAAACAAAGCTCGTCACCTTCCCTGATCGAGAAAAGCATCCTTTGTTCTTGGAACCTGAAGGTGAAGATACCAACGAGATGTATCTGAATGGTTTCTCTTCTTCCCTGCCGATGGATGTGCAGATAGAAGCCCTGAAACAGATGCCAGCCTTCAGAGATATAAAGGTGTATAGACCTGGTTATGCTATCGAGTATGACTTCTTCGATCCGACACAACTGAATCATTCGTTGGAATCGAAAATAATTGGCAATCTCTTTATGGCAGGACAGGTGAATGGAACGACGGGGTATGAAGAAGCAGGAGGACAAGGAACATTAGCAGGTATCAATGCGGCCCTGAAGGCGGGATGTGAGAATGAAGCAGATTTTGAGCCGTTCATCCTTCATCGCGATGAAGCATATATTGGAGTTTTAATCGATGATTTGGTGACAAAAGGTGTGGATGAGCCTTATCGAATGTTTACCTCTCGAGCTGAGTATCGTATCCTATTACGTCAGGATGACGCCGATGCTCGTCTGACGGAAAAGGCCTATGATCTTGGATTGGCCAAAAGAGACCGTTACGACTGGTGGTTGGAAAAGAAACAACACATCGAAGAAATCGAAACTTTCTGTCAGGAGTTTGCGATTAAACCGCGACTCATCAATTCTGCATTAGAGGCCCTTGGGACTACCCCACTACAGTTTGGTTGCAAGTTGGTTGATCTCGTTAACCGTCCACAACTGAATCTGAAGAATCTTTCTGAGGTTATCCCGCAACTAAAGGAAGTGTTGAATCGTCCGAATAATCGAGAGGAAGAAATAGCAGAGGCAGCCGAGGTTCGTATGAAATATAAAGGTTACATCGAGCGCGAGCGCATGGTTGCTGAAAAAATGCATCGTTTGGAGAACATCAAAATTCGTGGTCATTTCAACTACGAAGAATTACAAGGACTCTCCACAGAGTGTCGTCAGAAACTAATGAAGATACAACCAGAGACATTGGCTCAGGCCAGTCGAATACCCGGTGTCTCCCCCAGCGATATTAATGTGATGTTGGTGCTGATGGGAAGGTAAAAGGACTGTGTTTGCAGCAATGTTCCACGTGAAACAATGATAAGTGTTTAACAATTATAACTCACTGATTATGAACAGCAAACTATTGATTGACAATCTGCGTTGTGTACCAGATTTCCCCAAGAAGGGTATTAACTTCAGGGACGTAACAACCCTCTATAAGAGTGGCAAGTGTATGAAAGAGATGCTCGACGAAATGGAACGCCTATATAAGGACAAGGGCATCACCAAGATTGTTGGCATTGAAAGTAGAGGTTTTGTCATGGCCGCAGCACTAGCTGGCAGGTTAGGTTGTGGTGTAGTACTAGCTCGCAAGCCAGGTAAGCTACCCGCAACGGTCATTAAAGAATCGTTCTCGAAAGAATATGGTGTTGATACCATTGAAATGCACCTCGACTCCATCGAACCAGACGATGTTGTATTAATCCATGAT
>JAEENF010000036.1 GCA_016283605.1 Prevotella sp. | reverse complement strand
GCAAAATCTGACAGCGTCATTTGTCATAATTGTCACTTTTTGGTCGCGCAGATATTTGGCGGTATCGGAAATTATGCGTAACTTTGTGGCTGAAAAAAGAAGCAACAACGATGAACAGTCAAATCTTATCACCGGGCCAGGCCCCAGCGATAGGTTTTGTAAAGAAACACGAGCCGTAATGCCGTCGAGGGTGAGATTACGGCTTGACATAATAGATTGTCTTAAAGCTGCCGTTTGCCTCGCGCTTCTGCCAGCGCTCGCCATCGGTTTTCTTGCCGGTCTTCGAGGCGGGATTCAGACAGTAGATGTGGGGGGCATTATTGATTATTAATTGTTTAATCAGACTTTTGTTCTACTTTGCTTCTACATATCCTCTATTTTCCCTCTACTAAACCTCTACCTTACCTCTACCAATCTTCTACTCGTTCTCTACTAACTGACTTATTCACAGCCTAAGCCTCGCTATTTATTCCCAAGGTGGGAATATTGCGTTCCCTAGCTGGGAATAAGTCTTCTGCTACGTCATCGCTAAACGTTATGTCCCAGTAAGGCAGCAATCAATAGATGGCTCTTGTTTTGAAATAATGCAAGAGTAATTTCAAATAAGGCAAGAGTATTCCGCAATAATGGCAGGTTATTGAGATTGGTAGGCACGGAGGATGCGGATATCGTTGACAGGACGGTCGTAATCATCGGTGAGGGCCTGCTGGATGCGTTCAACGACATCGAGGCCCTCGGTGACTTCGCCGAAGACGGTGTACTGGCCGTCAAGATGAGGTGCACCGCCAACCGTGCGATAGAGGTCCATGAGTTCAGGAGTCATCGTGACGCGATGATCGGTCTGAGCCTCGACTTTCTCTCCGATGGTCTTCAGCTGGGTAGTAGCATAGGTGCGTCCCCAGACGATATAGAACTGACAACCGCTGGAGCGACGTTCGGGATTGGAGCGATCGCCCTCGCGAGCCATCGCCAAGGCACCACGCTGATGGGGATGAAGCAGACGGCCTTCACTGTCGAAGAACTCGCCCTCAACGGTGTAGTCGGTACTCCCCTCGCCCAACATCACGCCCGGCTCTGCACGGCGGCTGTCAGGATCGCCACCCTGAATCATGAAACCCTTGATGACACGATGGAAGAGCAGCGAGTCGTAGAACTGCTCGTTCGTCAGACGCAGGAAGTTATCGCGATGCTTGGGGGTATCGTCGTAGAGCGTCAGCAGAATGTTGCCCTCTGTGGTTTCGAGACACACCTGACGGCTCTGCGCCAGCATCGGAACGGCGGCAACCAAGGCCAGCAACAATATCGAAAATCTCAGCTTTCTCATTTCTCCTTAGCAGTTACAACGGTGACGATATAGGCACTTATGAGCACGAGGATACCGGCTACGGGCTTGTCCCACGTGAGCACGTCCTGTCCGAGCCAGATGGCCACAAACGAGGCGATGACGGGCTGCAGGTTGGTATAGATGGAGACCGTCGTAGCCTGCAGATACTTCATGGCGAAGGGGATGAGGAAATAGCCGAGGGCTGTGGCACAGACGACGATGAAGGCCATCTCGAGCACGCCGTCCCAGCCCCAAGCCCAGGTATAGAGGGCATTCATGGAGAGTTCAGGAATGACGATGGGAACGGTGACAATGGCCGAAATCAGAAATACATACTTCATCTGCGTCACAGGCGAGTACTTCGAGGCCACATTACGCGTGATAATCAGGTAGACCGCCCACGTGAGCACACTCAGGATGGCCAGCGAGATGCCGATGAGGTCGTTCTTGCCGGAGCCCAGCGACTGACTCATGAGCACCATCAGTACGGCGCCCGCTATGCCCAACAGCACGCCGAAGGACTTCATCGGCGTGATCTTCTCACCGATGGTCAAAGCGGCGCAGATCATCACGGCCACTGGCGTCAGCGTAGCGATCAGCGAGAAATAGACGGGACTGGTGTAGTCGAGTGCCCAAGCCGTGAGACTCTGCGAAATCACAAAGCCCAGCAGTCCGCCAAGCAGGATGGTTATCAAATCGCGGCGCTCGACATGCTCTTTAGGCATGAAGGCGGCGATGATCCAGAAGAGGATGCAGGCACCGAGGGAGCGCGAGGCCATATAGCCCATCGGCGTCACCCAGTCGTCGAGCAGGAGTTTGGTCACGGGTACGCCAAGACCGAAGATGGTGTTGGCGAGGAAAATGGCGCTGTGCGCCTGGAGTTTCTTATTCATATTTTTGGAATTAAACGACAACTTAAACAACTTTTTTCTGATAGAGACAAAGACGATCGTTGAGCGACATCTTCGCGTAGCGGCGCCATTCGGTGGCTTCGCCCTTGGCGAGATAGTCGGGGTCGTACATGCGGTCATAGGCCTCCATCTCGAAGGGGTTCAGCAGATAGGCCGCGTGCTTCATCTTCCGATTCATCCGAAGTCCCTTCAGCCAATACCATATATATAAAAGGTAAAAGCGGAGCCAGGAGTCGCCGCACGACTGCGCCTGACGCAGATGGATCATCTCGTGGTTCTTCAAGGACGACGCTCCACTGTTGAAGCGGTCGGCAAGTTCCTGCGAGGGCGTGAGGATATGTCCGAAAAACGTCAGGCCTTCGTAGCCCTTGCGGAGCCAGAAGGTATTGACGACGGCAGGCATATCGGTCACCTTGCTCGGGCGCACAGCCCGCCACATGATGGGGATCACTCGGAGCATCATCCACATAATCGGGCACAAAGGTAGTTATTTTAATTGAAAATTGAAAATTGAACATTGAAAATTATTTAAGCGGCAGCAAATTTTTCACTTTTCACTTTTCACTCTTCACTTTTTTATGTAACTTTGCAGCAAAATAAGACAAAACGATGGACGAGATACAGAGAATCAACCAGCTGCGGAAGGAACTGCACGAGCATAACTATCGCTACTACGTGTTGAACCAGCCGACGATAGGCGACCAAGACTTCGACTTCATGATGCACGAACTGCAGGACCTGGAGGCGAAGCATCCGGAGATGGCCGACCCGAACTCCCCTACCCAACGCGTGGGCAGCGACCTGAACGCGGAGTTCAGGCAGGTGGAACACAAATACCCGATGCTCTCGCTGGCCAACACCTATAACGAACAGGACGTGGCCGACTGGTACGAAAGTGTGAAGAAAGGACTGGCCGGCGAGGACTTCGAGGTATGCTGCGAGATGAAATACGACGGACTGTCGATCTCGCTGACCTACGTCGACGGCAAGCTGACGCAGGCCGTGACGCGCGGCGACGGCGTACATGGCGACGATGTGACGGCGAATGTACGCACGATACGGGCGATACCGCTGGTATTGAGTGGAGAGATCCCCCACGAATTTGAAATCCGCGGAGAAATCCTCATGCCCTGGGCCGTGTTCGAACGCCTGAACAAAGAGCGCGAGGCCGCGGAAGAACCACTGTTCGCCAATCCGAGAAATGCCGCCAGCGGAACGCTGAAGAGTCAGAAGTCGAGTCTCGTGGCCTCACGACAGTTAGACGCCTACCTCTATTACCTCCTCGGCGAGGAACTGCCGGCAGAGGGACATTACGAGAACCTCGAAGCGGCGCGCTCGTGGGGTTTTAAGATCTCCGAAGGCATGAAGAAGGTGAAGACGCTACAGGAGATCTACGACTTCATCAACTACTGGGACAAAGAGCGCAAGAACCTGCCTGTGGCTACCGACGGTATCGTGCTGAAAGTAAACTCCCTGCGCCAACAGCGTTCGTTGGGCTTTACAGCCAAGAGTCCACGCTGGGCCATCGCCTATAAATTCAAGGCAGAGCGCGTCTGTACCCGTCTGAACGAGGTGACCTATCAGGTAGGACGTACCGGCGCCATCACGCCGGTGGCGAATATGGACCCCGTGCAGCTGGCTGGTACCACCGTGAAACGCGCCACACTGAACAACGAGGACTTCATCAAGAGTTTCGACTTGCATATCGGCGATTACGTCTATGTGGAGAAAGGCGGCGAGATCATCCCGAAGATCGTTGGCGTGGACATTGACCAACGGCCGATCATCGCACAGCCCGTGCAGTTTATCAAGCGTTGTCCGGAATGCGGCACGCCCTTGGTGAGATACGAAGGCGAGGCGGCGTGGTACTGTCCTAACGATACGGGCTGTCCGCCACAGATCAAAGGGCGTATCGAACATTTCATAGCCCGCAAGGCCATGAACATCGACTCGCTGGGGCCTGAGACGATTGACGACTACTATCGTCAGGGACTCGTGAAGAACATCGCGGACCTCTATACGATTGAGGTTCAGCAGATCAATGGCGACGGTTCGAGGACCAAGTCGGCTCAGAAAATCGTCAACGGCATCGCAGCCTCGAAGGAGGTGCCTTTCGAGCGCGTCGTCTTCGCACTCGGTATCAGATTCGTCGGCGAGACCTCTGCCCGACTGCTGGCCCGACATTTCAAGAATATCGACGCCCTGATGAATGCCGGTCTCGAGGAACTGCAGGAGATAGAGGGCATCGGCGAAGTGATGGCCAAGAGCATCATCACCTACTTCCACAATGAGAAGAACCTGGAGATTTTGGAACGTCTGCGGGGTTACGGTCTGCAGATGGAACTCTCGGAGGCCCAGACGGCTCAAACCAGCGACAAACTCGCAGGCATGAGTATCGTCATCAGTGGCGTCTTCGCCCATCACAGCCGCGATGAGTATAAAGCCATCATCGAACAAAACGGCGGCAAGAACGTGGGCAGCATCAGCGGCAAGACCTCGTTTATCCTCGCCGGCGAGAATATGGGGCCCTCAAAACTACAGAAAGCAGAAAAACTCGGGATTCAGATTCTTAGTGAAGACGAATTCCTGGAAAAATATGACTTGCAATGAAACGAATCCTCGCAATACTATTCACTATTCACTGTTCACTACTCACTGTCTCAGCGCAGCTCGCGACAGACACAGACATCCTCTACAAAGGCATCACCGACTACCGATGCATCGACCTGATGGGCGTGCCGCTCGAAGGACCTGACTCTGTGTTTGTTCCTGCCCTCGAGAGCATCGGATTCGAGAGGGTGATCTCAGAGGATGACGAGCCCGGCGACTACTTTTTTCGAGGAAACTACTACGGCATCAAGGCGAATCTCGTGGTTTCTGTCGACGAAAAGACCAAATTGCTTTCGAGCGCACTGGTCACCAGCGGACCCTATCGTACGTTTGCCCTCTACGACCGTAACAACCGCTACTTCCTGCTGAAACTGCAACGGCATTACGGCAACTTCGACGCCAAAGGCGACGGTTCGCTACACACGATGACCAACATCGGATATATCAAAATATCGAACACACTGCACGAGGACAAGTCGCGCACTATCAAGGTGTTCTACATGAATACCACACCTTACTATAAGGATGCCTGCAATATGGGATTGAAGGGTGCCGTTCAGGAGGTCATCACTGAGAATCCTGTCGCTGAGAACGGCATCGAGCATTTCGACGCACAAGGGAAATCGACGGGTACGGACATCATCGACCGCAAATACAATGCCGCTGGCTATCTGACAGAAGCCGCCATGCTGGAACCTACAGGGGTAAAGAGTCTGCTCGCCTATGAATACGACGCGCAAAACAGACTCATCAAACGAACCCTTACCAACACTGCGGAAGGTATCCGAAGCGTCAACGAATATAGTTACAATAATGACGACGAGATCAAACAGCAAACGCAGAAAGTATTTGACAAGAACAACGAATGCATCGTCTCTATCACGATGAAGAACAACTATACGGCTCATGACGACGAAGGCAACTGGACCCAAAACGAACTCAAGCTCATGTATTGGGAAAAGAACAGACAGCCACAGAACATGACCGTCACCCAGACACGAACCATCAGCTATTG
>JAEENF010000035.1 GCA_016283605.1 Prevotella sp. | reverse complement strand
GTCTTATCAGGTGGTTATTGCAGCGGGGTCCCACCTCTTCCCATTCCGAACAGAGAAGTTAAGCCCGCCTGCGCCGATGGTACTGCAATGCAATGCGGGAGAGTAGGAGGCCGCCATCTTTCATGAAGCCCTGAGTCAGAAATGACCCAGGGCTTCTTCATTTATTATGTTATCAAACTCTGGGGCTTTTTATTGTTTAATAATGTAAAAGGTTTTGCTGTTTGGAAATAAATCACTAATTTTGTAGCGTCAAATAGAATGAAACGAGTGATGAAAAAGGAATTAGTACTCATACTTTTGGCGTTGAGTCCATTAATGGTTCAGACAGCTTCAGCGAAACAAGATTCTCTTGTATTTACCGTATTAAAAGAGAATCCGATTACGCCAGTGAAGAATCAGAGTCGTAGTGGTACCTGTTGGGACTATGCGACAGTGGGATTCTTTGAAAGTGAGATCCTTCGCAAGACAGGACGTACATATGATCTTTGCGAGATGTTCGTTGCGAATAAGAATTATGTTGACGAGGCCCTCTTCCACGTTAGGATACATGGCGACAGCCGCTTCTCTGAGGGCGGTTCGGCTGATGATGTGCTGGCGGTTTTGAAAACGCACGGTATTTGTCCTGAGGAGGCGATGCCTGCACCAGGTTCTTTAACAGGCGACTCATTGGCTAACTTTACGGAGTTTTTCAGCGTGCTTACTCCCTATGTCGAGGCAGTGGCAAAGAATAAGGCGAAGAAACTTTCGCATCAGTGGCTCGAAGGCTATCAGGCTATCCTCGATGCCTATCTGGGCAAGTGTCCCGAGAAGTTCGTCTATGAGGGTCGCGAATATACGCCCAGGAGTTTTGCCGAGAGTCTGGGACTGGACTTTGATGACTATGTGAGTATTACCAGTTATACGCATCATCCTTTCTATACGTCGTTTATCATCGAGGCGCCTTATAAGTGGCGTCCCCAACAGAGTTATAATGTGCCGCTCGATTCTCTGATGAATATCATTGACAAAGCGCTCGAAAAGGGATATAACGTATGTTGGGGCGGTGACGTGAGTGGCAATGGCTTTAATCGTCAGGGTCTGGCTCAAGAAAAGACATCGCCTACACAAGAACTCCGTCAGCAGCGTTTTGATCAGTGGGATTCCACTTACGACCATGTGATGTTGATTTTCGGCAAGGCCAAGGATCAGTATGGTCATGTGTACTATATGGTCAAGAACTCCTGGGGAGAGTCAGGTGATTATAAAGGTATTTGGTATATGCAGGATAACTATATTGCGCTGAATACCACATATATATTCTTAAATCGTGAAGTATTAGATGAAAAGTAGATTATCACTATTGCTCATCGCCTTAGCTGTTATACTTCCTGCATTGGCAGGACGTCCGAAGATCGGATTGGCCTTAGGTGGCGGCGGAGCGAAAGGTGCAGCAGAAGTGGGTGTATTGAAAGTTCTCGAAGAGGCCGGCATCCATGTAGATTATATCGCTGGCACATCGATCGGTTCTATCGTTGGCGGTCTTTATGCTTCAGGCTATTCTGCCAAAGAACTTGAGACGATGTTTCAGACGCAGGAGTGGATTTCCTTGCTGACCGACCGGAAAGCCAGTCTCTCCAACGAACCCTATACGACGGTAGATGGAGTGACCTATATCTTCGGATTTCCCGTCATCGACCGGAATATCGGCGGCTTTGGCATGATGCGCGGTGGGAAAATCGAAGAAGTGCTCGATTCGATGGCCTCCGTTCGTGGGTGTAAGGATTTCGAGAATCTTCGCATCCCTTTCCGCTGTGTGGCCGCTGACATCAGAACAGCAAAGGAGATTGTCCTGTCCAAAGGGAATATCAGCAAGGCCATGCGTGCCTCGATGGCTATTCCAGGGATTTTCAAACCCGTAAAGCGCGACGATTATATGTTGGTTGATGGCGGTATGCTCAATAATCTGCCTGTGGACGTCTGTCGGGCCATGGGTGCAGACATTGTTATTGCTGTCGACCTGCAGCAGAATGAGCAGTTGCCTCGTAAGAAGACCGATGTTAGTGCGTTTTCAGGTATAGCCAGTCTGTTCGGCTTTGGTGGCATTCTGGAGTGGATTACCAATCGTCCGGACATTTTGAAGTACCGTGAGAATTGTAAGCAGGCCGACATTTACATCCATCCCTATCTGCCGGATGTTGATGCCTCCAGTTTCGGAAATAAGAATGCAGCCCGTATGATTCGTGCAGGCGAGGAAGCCGCCAGGAGACATTGGGAAGCACTGCTGAAACTCAAGGCTGACTAGAAGCCCAAGGCAGACACTAGAGACTCTTGACAGACATTAGAAACTCCAGACAGACGAATATTATTTTTGTTCCAGCAGATCCGGACGCAGTCTTCGTGTCCGTTCCATGGCCTGTTCAAACTCCCATTCCCGGATTTTGGCTTCGTTGCCACTGAGTAAGATCTCAGGCACCTTCCAGCCTTTATAGTCTGCCGGACGCGTATAGATTGGAGCTGCCAGGATATCATCCTGGAAGCAGTCGGATAGGGCAGACTGCTCGTCCCCGATGACGCCCGGTACCACTCTGACGATGGCATCAGCAATCATGGCCGCCACGAGTTCTCCTCCTGTTAGCACGAAGTCCCCGATAGATATTTCCCTGGTTATAAGATGTTCACGGATACGTTGGTCGATGCCTTTATAGTGTCCGGCGAGGATGATGAGATTACCCTTCAGCGAGAGTTCGTTGGCGATATGCTGATCGAAGCGTTCTCCGTCTGGTGAAGTGAAAATCACCTCGTCGTAGTTGCGCTCAGCTTTCAATGCCGTGATACAGCGGTCGATCGGTTCACACTGCATCACCATACCGGCTGAGCCTCCGTAGGGGTAGTCGTCCACTCTGCGCCATTTGTCGAGAGTGTAGTCACGCAAGTTGTGTAATCGGATTTCTGCCAGTCCTTTTTTCTCTGCCCGAGCCAGGATCGACTCGTGTACAAAACCCTCCAGCATCTCTGGCAAAACGGTGATGATATCTATTCTCATTTGAATTAGTAATTAAAAATTAGTAATTAGGAATTATGATTACCATAAAAGGCGATGATGCTGTCAAGATATTTCTCGCCAGCCTCGCGCCCGATGTCGTATACGCGCTGCATCTCTTCGGGATCGTGCGAGATATGCCCTATAGGCAATTTGTTCTCTGGTCTAATGACGAGTGCGCGCCCGGCCTTTTCTGCCTCGCGGACATATTCCAACTCTTTATTGTACATCAGATGTCGTTTGTCCATCGCCTCTATCATCCTGGGATATTTCCTGAGTGCGATGCGCATCAGCGGCATCAGTGGATTGTGCGCTTTTACATAACCTTCGGGCTGCGTCAGTATAACCACGTTTCGTTCGTACCCGATACTTTCGAAGTATTCGAGCGGAATCGAGTCGGCCACTCCGCCGTCGAGTACCTTCATTCCCTCCAACTCCACGACTTTCGAGGCCAGCGGCATCGAGGCCGAAGCACGTATCCAGTCGTAGGTCAGCGGGTTACATTCCACGAGTTTCTTATAGAAAGGCTCGCCTGTCTCGACATTGGTGCAGACAGCGATGAATTCCATCTGGTTCTCCTCGAAGGCTTTGTCGTCGAAGATGTCATATTGCGTGGGAATGACGTGATAGCCGAAGTCAGCATTGTAGAGATCGCCCGACTTCCACCACGACCACCAACTGCAGTAGCGCTTGTCCTTGGCAAACCGTTTGTTGTATCTGAGTGCGCGTCCTGGCTGTCTCGACTTGTAGTTACACCCGAAGGCCGCTCCTGCCGAAACGCCTATCAGACCGTCGGGCTCAATGCCTGCCTCCATCATCACATCAAGGATCCCTGCCGTAAACAGCCCCCTCATGGCTCCGCCTTCAAGTACCAGTCCCTTTTTCACTCCTCTTCCTCCCAATAGCTGATGGTTCGTGTCTGGGTGACGGTCATGTTCTGTGGCTGTCTGTTCTTTTCCCAATACATGAGCTTGAGTTCGTTTTGGGTCCAGTTGCCTTCGTCGTCATGATCCGTATAGTTGTTCTTCATCGTGATAGAGACGATGCATTCGTTGTTCTTGTCAAATACTTTCTGCGTTTGCTGTTTGATCTCGTCGTCATTATTGTAACTATATTCGTTGA
>JAEENF010000034.1 GCA_016283605.1 Prevotella sp. | reverse complement strand
CAAACGATAGAACTATTTGACGACAGTCTTGCGGCCGTTGATGATGTAGATGCCAGGCTGCTGGGGAACGATCTGAAGCCGGCGGCCGCTAAGGTCGTAAAACACTGACGGGCGGTCGGCAGAGACGGGCAGTTCGCGGATTCCTGTAGCAGCGAACTCCTTTGCCTGGATGCTGACCACTCCCAGCACGAAGTCGGCATTCTTCTCCGCATCGGCATAGAAGGCAATGACATAGTTGTCCGTCTGTGAGATCTCGAACTCGAACGTCTGTGTGCGGATGCCGCTAAACGCGTTGCCGGCATTGCCGCCGATGTTTCGCGTGGGTGTATATGACTTCGACGCCACAGTCTGACCGTCGGCAGATTCGATGGCAATGGTCACTGGCGAGAACTCAGGACGGTTCCAGTTGTACAGACGGTATTTCAGTGCATAACGCCCAGGGCGCAATGTCATCGTGGAACGAGCAGTGCCGACACCGAACTTCGCCCAGGCGCCCTTCTCCTTACCCGCAGTGTTCTGGACGAGCAGGCCGTATTCGAAGCCGCGGGTGGCATTGGTGAAATGCAGGATGCGGGGTCCGCTGGCGAAGGGCAGTCCGCCGCCGATACGCTCGGAAGAGCCGTTAGACACGCACCAATCCTGAGGCACAATACCCTCGACGGTGAAGCGCTGACTCAGGTCGTAGGACGCCTCGGGAGCGTCGCAGTTGAACAGGCACGACGTCTCGGCGGTCTTGCCCTTGTCGTCGGTCACAGCGACACGGATGTGATGCTTGCCCGCAGCGGGAGCCGGCAGTGTGGCACGGAAGGGAGCCGACGTGAGCGTCTCAACCAGACGGTCGCCGTCGAAGAACTCGGCCTTCACGATCTCGCCGTTCTGGGCCTTCGCGGTGGCCTCGACAGTGATATCAGGGAACGTGGCCTCCTTCTTCGGGGCCAGATAGAGATGAGTGGTTTCGCCAGCAGGCTCAGCGATGCTCACCGAAGGCTGATTCAGCGAGAATCGCTTGCAGAAGTTCCAGATGAGGTGGCGGTTCAGGTCCATCGGCCAGTGTCCGCCGTTGTTGTAGGAGTAGAGCCACACCTCGCCACCATTAGAACCGCCCGTCCAGCGCTCCAAGTCGCCGTCGAACCAGCTGCCGTTGACTGGGCGGTAGCCGGTGGTCTTAGAGTATTGTGTATGCTTATCGTGCTTGGCGTAGTTCTCGATGTAGCCGTGGATGCCGTACTGCTCGTAGCCGAACACATCGTCGCCATAGGCGATGCACTCCAGCAGGTTGACGGGTTTCTTGCACTTAGTCCAGGGCGACTCAGAGAACTGTATGCCGCTGGTGGGTGCAAAGGCAGCTATCTTGTCCTGCATGGCGGCAATACAATGGTGGATGAGCATGGAACCCATCGAGAAGCCCGACCAGTAGACCCGCTCGCGGTCGATGTCGAAACGGCTCGCCATCTCGTCGATGGCCTTGATGACGAAGTTCTGGTCCTTCGTGCCGCCGGTGTCCCACATACTGCCGTCGCTGCGCAGGTAGGTGATGACGAACTTCGCGGTGTCGATCATCTCGTACATCTTGTCAGAGCCGTACTGGTATTCCGGATCCTGGTTCATGCCGTGAGTGACTATGAAGAGCGGCGACTTGGCGGGGAACTCATCGGGCGTAAAGACCACCATGTTGCGCTTCTGGTTATTGACAGTAATGTTGATTGACTGCTGCTTGTAGGCTGAAGCCTGAAGGGTCAGCGAAAGCAGAATAGTGATAATAATACACAGGGTTCCTGTCCCCTTGTGTTCGTTAGTTTTGTGCATAAGTTCAGTTTTTTGGCTGCAAAGGTAATACATTTTTGGCGAACGGCAAAATAAATTCTAAAAGAATAATCAACCGAAATTTGGCGTTTTCGGCTTTTTTGTGTACCTTTGCAACTTGAAATGGAAAATTAAAGGATAAAAGACAAAAGAAAACAGCAAATGGCAGAAACGACAAACAGCATTCTACAGAAGCTCGACGGTCTGGAGGCCCGTTTCGAGGAGGTGTCGACCCTGATTACCGACCCCGAAGTCATCGCCGACCAGCAGCGTTTTGTGAAACTGACAAAAGAATATAAGGACCTGGGCGATATCATGGACGCCCGTAAACGCTATATCGCCTGTCTGAACGGCATCAAGGAGGCCAAGGACATCCTGGCCAACGAGACCGATCCGGAGATGAAGGAGATGGCTCGCGAGGAACTGGCGATGAACGAGGAACTCCAGCCCAAGTTGGAGGAGGAGATCAAGATCGCCCTGATACCGAAGGACCCCGAGGATGCGAAGAACGTACAGATGGAGATCCGTGCGGGAACGGGTGGCGACGAGGCCTGTCTGTTCGCAGGCGACCTGTTTAAGATGTACAAGAGCTACTGCGACTCGAAAGGTTGGCAACTCTCTATCACGAGTGTCAGCGAGGGTGCCGTTGGCGGTTATAAGGAGATCGACTTCGCCGTATCAGGTGCCGACGTCTATGGCACGCTGAAATACGAGTCGGGTGTGCATCGCGTACAGCGTGTGCCTGCCACCGAGACGCAGGGTCGTATGCACACCTCGGCCGCAACGGTAGCCGTACTGCCTGAGGCCGATAAGTTCGAGGTACATGTGAACGAAGGCGAGATCAAGTGGGATACTTTCCGTTCGTCGGGTGCTGGTGGTCAGAACGTGAACAAGGTGGAATCAGGTGTGCGTCTGCGCTATATGTGGAAGAACCCCAATACAGGTGAGACGGAAGAGATCCTGATAGAATGTACGGAGACGCGTGACCAGCCGAAGAACAAGGAGCGTGCCCTCTCGCGCCTATATACCTTTATATATGATAAGGAGCACCAGAAGTATATGGACGACATCGCCTCTCGCCGTAAGAGTCTCGTTTCTACGGGCGACCGATCGGCGAAGATCCGTACGTATAACTTCCCGCAGGGTCGAGTGACGGACCATCGCATCGGCTATACGACGCATGATCTGCAAGGATTCCTCGGAGGCGATATCCAGGCGATGATCGATGCCCTCACCGTCGCCGAGAATGCAGAGCGAATGAAAGAAACGGAGTTGTAGAAGGAGAGAAGGAGTAAAGGAGTAAGTAGATATGACTAGAGAAGAATTAATACAGCAGATCCGCGAGAAGCAGAGTTTTCTGTGTGTAGGACTTGATACGGATATCGACAAGATTCCGCAGTGTATCATCGACGAGGCCAAGGCCCACGACGGCGAGGACTATGTGTTCCGTGCGCTGTGCGAGTTTAATGCCTTGATTATTGATGCAACGGCACCATACTGCGTCGCTTACAAACCCAACCTGGCCTTTTACGAAGCCTACGGTGTGGACGGTATCCTGGCTTTCGAGGCTACCATCGACTATCTGAAAGAGGAATATCCCAACCACTTCATCATCGCCGATGCCAAGCGCGGTGATATCGGTAACACTTCAAAGATGTACGCCAAGACCTTCTTCGAGCAGTACGATGTCGATGCCCTCACCGTGGCTCCCTATATGGGCGAAGACTCCGTCACACCCTTCCTCGGCTACGACGGCAAGTGGGTCATTTTATTGGCCCTGACCAGCAACAAGGGCTCGCAGGACTTCCAGATGGAGGCGCTCCATACACCGCTCGTCGGCAGATGGGGACCAGGCAACTTCAAGGGAGAACGACTTTTTGAGCGCGTGCTGAAAGCCTCTCAGCAATGGGGCAATGAAGAGAACATGATGTACGTCGTAGGTGCCACACAGGGCAAGATGTTCAAGGACATCCGCGACATCGCCCCCAATCATTTTCTGCTCGTACCTGGCGTAGGTGCACAGGGCGGTTCGCTGCAGGAGGTATGCAAATACGGTATGACGAAAGACTGCGGTCTGCTAGTGAATTCCTCTCGCGGCATCATCTACGCCTCAAAAGGCGAAGATTTCGCCGAGGCAGCCGCAGAAGCCGCCAAGGCCCTGCAACAAGAAATGGCTGAGATCCTAAGAGACAGATTATAAATGAACGAAGCAAAGATCATCAACGATCCGGTATTCGGTTTTATCAAGATACCTCGCGGACTGCTCTACGGCATCGTAGAGCATCCGTTGTTTCAGCGTCTGAACCGCATAAACCAGTTGGGACTGGCATCGGTGGTCTATCCTGGTGCCCGTCATACGCGTTTCCAGCACTCACTAGGTGCTTTCCACCTGATGACGGAGGCGGTGCGTTCGCTGCAGGAGAAGGGCCATTTCATCTTTGACTCCGAGGCCGAGGCCGTACAGGCCGCCATCCTCATGCACGACATCGGACACGGACCTTTCTCGCACGTTCTGGAGAACACGCTGATTCATGGCATCTCACACGAAGAGATCTCGCTGATGATGATGGAACAGATCAATCACGACATGAACGGACAGTTGAATCTGGCCATCTCGATCTTCAAAGGCGAATATCCCAAGAACTTCCTGCACCAGCTGATCTCGAGTCAGTTGGATATGGACCGTCTGGACTACCTGCGTCGCGATTCGTTCTATACCGGTGTGACGGAAGGTAACATCGGCTCAGCCCGTATCATCAAGATGCTCAACGTGGTAGACGATTCGCTTGTAGTAGATCAGAAAGGTATCTACTCACTCGAAAACTACCTCACCACCCGCAGGTTGATGTACTGGCAGGTGTATCTTCATCGCACCTGTGTGGCCTACGAGAAAGTACTCGTCAACATGCTCATCCGTGCGAAGGATCTGATACGGATGGGACAAGACGTATTTGCCTCCCCTGCCCTACACTATTTCCTCTCGAACAAGGTCGATGCAGAGTGGTTTGCGGCGCATCCGGAGACATTGACCTGGTACGGTGAACTCGACGATTCTGACATCTGGAGTGCGATGAAAGCGTGGAAACATCATGACGACAAGATCCTCTCCACACTGGCCACCGATATGCTCGACCGTCGGATTTTCAAGGTGGAAGTCCATGAAGAGCCTATCACTGACGAACGGATTCAGGAACTGCACGAGATGATTGCCGAAAACCTACAGATTCCCATCGAGGATGCCCACTATCTGATGAGTGTCAACACCATCTCGAAAGACATGTACAATGTGGACGACGACAGTATCACAATTCTTTACAAAGACGGTACAATCCGAGATATTTCCGAAGCCTCCGAATTGCTAAATGTTCAATTACTTTCTAAAAAAATAAGAAAATACTACCTTTGTTATCAGCGTTTTGAATAATTTTTGCTATCTTTGCAGGCAATAAACGTAATTAACATAAAAAAATGGAATTTACAGCCAAGCAAATAGCCGACTTGATTGGAGGACGCGTGGAAGGCAACGAGAATGCCACCATTAACACTTTTGCAAAAATCGAAGAAGGAAAACCGGGAGCCATCTCTTTCCTGTCGAATCCCAAATACACCCATTACATTTACGACACACAGTCGAGTGTGGTGCTCATCAATGACGATGTTGAGCTGGAAAAGCCTGTCGCTGCAACACTTATCCGTGTGAAGAACGCCTATGAGAGTGTGGCCAAGCTGTTGCAGTTCTACGAGTCGATGAAGCCCCGTAAGACTGGTATCGATGCCAGCGCCTTCATTTCTGAGAAGGCCACGATTGGTGAAAATGTCTACATCGGAGCCTTCGCCTATATCGGTGACGGCGCAGTGATTGGCAACGGCACGCAGATCTATCCCCACACCGTCATTGGCGATGGTGTGAAGATAGGTGAAAAATGTACCGTTTTCCCCAACGTTACAATCTATCAAGATTGTCGGTTAGGAAATAATGTGACAATCCATGCAGGTAGTGTGATTGGTGCCGACGGTTTCGGCTTTGCCCCTAACACTGAAGGCTACGACAAGATTCCACAGATTGGCATCGTGATTATCGAGGATAATGTCGAGATTGGTGCCAACACCTGTGTCGACCGTTCCACCATGGGTCAGACGGTGATCCACAAGGGTGTGAAGCTGGACAACCTGATCCAGGTGGCCCACAACTGTGAGATCGGTGAGAACACAGTGATGTCGGCCCAGGTAGGTATGGCCGGATCGACGAAGATCGGAGCCTGGTGTATGGTAGGTGGACAAGCCGGTTTCTCTGGACATATCCAGGTGGCCGACAAGACCTTCGTTGGCGCCCAAGCCGGTGTCATCGGCAATACCAAGGGCGACGGCGAACAACTTATCGGTGCACCAGCCGTCAATCCGAAGATGTACTTCAAGGCGCGTGCCCTCGACGCCAAGCTGCCTGACATGTACCGTCAGATCGCCCAACTTCAGCGCGAACTCGACGAATTGAAGAACATCGTCAACATCGAAAGATAGTCAATTTGTGAAATAGTGAAATAGTCAAATAGTCAAATAACAAGATGAAGCAGAAAACATTGAAAGGCAGTTTCTCCTTGTTCGGCAAGGGACTGCATACGGGTCTGAATCTCACAGTGACATTTAACCCCGCCCCTGAGAATACAGGTTACAAGATCCAGCGTATCGACCTGGAAGGCGAACCTGTGATCGACGCCATCGCCGAGAATGTGGTGGACACCCAGCGCGGAACGGTATTGGGCAAGGGCGAAGCCAAATGTTCCACCGTTGAGCACGGACTCTCTGCCCTCTACGCCCTGGGCATCGACAACTGTATGATCCAGGTGAACGGTCCTGAGTTCCCCATCCTCGACGGTTCGGCCATCAAGTATGTGGAGAAGATTCAGGAAGTAGGTATCGAGGAACAGAATGCCCCCAAGGACTACTACGTCATCCGTAAAAAGATTGAGGTGAAGGACGACAATACAGGTTCGTGCATCACGATCCTGCCCGATGAGGAATTCTCGATTACGGCCATGTGTTCGTTTGAGTCGAAGTTCATCAGTTCGCAGTTCGCCACCCTCGACGACCCTAAGAAATACGTCTCGGACATTGCCAGTGCACGTACCTTCGTATTCGTTCGCGACATCGAGCCTTTGCTACAGGCCAACCTCATCAAGGGCGGTGACCTGGACAACGCCATCGTGATCTATGAGCGTCAGACCACACAGGAACGCCTCGACATGCTGGCAGATATGCTGCACGTAGAGCATCGTGATGCCACCGACCTCGGCTATATCCAGCATAAGCCCCTGCAGTGGGACAACGAGTGTACGCGTCATAAGCTGCTCGACATCATCGGCGATATGGCCCTGATCGGCAAACCCATCAAGGGACGAATCATTGCCACCAGACCTGGGCACACCATCAACAACAAGTTTGCCCGTCTGATGCGTAAGGAAATCCGCAAACACGAGGTTCAAGCCCCTTTTTATGATCCCAACGAGGAACCTGTGATGGATGTGAACCGCATCCGCGAACTGCTGCCCCACCGCTATCCGATGCAGCTGGTGGACAAGGTCATCTCGTTGGGTGCTTCGACCATCGTCGGTATCAAGAATATCACCTCCAACGAGCCTTTCTTCCAAGGGCACTTCCCACAGGAGCCCGTGATGCCCGGTGTACTGCAGATCGAGGCGATGGCACAGTGTGGCGGTCTGCTGGTGCTGAACACCCTTGAGGAGCCTGAGCGCTGGAGCACCTACTTCATGAAGATCGACGATGTGAAGTTCCGTCAGAAAGTGGTACCTGGTGATACGCTCATCTTCAAAGTGGACCTGCTGGCACCCGTCCGTCACGGCATCTCATCGATGAAGGGATACATCTTCGTTGGCGACCATGTGGTGGCAGAAGCGACATTTACCGCACAAATCGTAAAGAACAAGTAAAGAATTGAAGAATTGTAAAATTGAAGTATGGCAAATCAGATACATCCATTAGCCGTCGTCGACCCAGAGGCAAAGCTGGGTGACGGCAATATCATCGGTCCGTTCTGCGTCATCGACAAGAACGTGGTCATTGGCGATAACAACAAACTGTTGAACAGTGTGACACTTCACTTCGGCACCCGTCTGGGCAACAACAACGAGATCTTCCCAGGTGCCAGCATCTCCACGAAGCCCCAGGACCTGAAATTCCAGGGTGAGGAGACGACCTGCGAGATCGGCGACAACAACTCCATCCGCGAGAATGTCACCATCAGTCGTGGTACAGCCTCAAAGGGCAAGACCGTCATCGGTAACGGCAACCTGCTGATGGAGAACATGCACGTGGGTCATGACTGTGTAATCGGTAACGGCTGTATCATCGGAAACTCCACGAAGTTTGCCGGCGAGGTGGTGGTCGACGACTGTGCGATCATCAGCGCCACCTGTCTGTTCCACCAGTTCCTGCACGTAGGAGGCTACATCATGTTCCAAGGAGGAACTCGTACCAGTCAGGATATCCCACCCTACGTCATTGCCGGTAAGGAACCGGTACGCTATGCCGGTGTGAATCTCGTGGGTCTGCGTCGTCGCGGTTTCCCCCGTGAGACCATCGAGGCTATCCATGAGGCCTATCGTATCATCTACTCTCAGGGTGTCCTGAAGGATGGTGTGGCAATGGCGCGTGAGCAGTTCCCCGACTCGAAGGAAGTGGAGTACATCTGCTCGTTTATTGAGAATTCCAAACGTGGTGTCATCCGCTAAAACACTCATCGTCGTTACTGGCCCCACAGCTGTCGGAAAGACACAGCTCTGTCTGGATATCGCCAGGCACTTCGACATTCCCATCATCAATGCCGACTCACGACAAATCTATCGTGAACTGCGCATCGGCACTGCCCGTCCTACTGAGGAAGAGATGCGTGAGGTGAAACATTACTTCGTAAGCACACTCGGGTTGGAGGACTACTACAGTGCATCGCTCTTTGAACAACAAGTGCTGAAACTGCTCGAGCAACTCTTCAAGTCCAGCGACTACGCCCTGATGGCTGGCGGCAGCATGATGTATATCGACGCTGTCTGCGACGGTATCGACGACATCCCCACCATCGACGACGAGACGCGGGCTATGATGAAGCGTCGGCTGGCAGAAGAAGGACTCCAGAAACTCTGCGAGAAACTCCAACGGCTCGACCCCGAATACTATGAGATCGTAGACCGTCAGAATCCCAAGCGCGTGGTTCATGCCCTCGAGATCTGTACGATGACAGGACAAACCTACACTTCCTTCCGGAAGCGAGAGAAGAAACCAAGACCCTTCCGCATCGTGAAGATCGGCCTGAATCGGGAGCGCGAGGAGCTATACGGAAGAATCAACGCCCGTGTGGACCGGATGATGCAACAGGGACTGCTGAAGGAGGCAGAAGCGCTGTTCCCGCTTAGAGAGCAGAACGCCCTGAACACTGTAGGCTACAAGGAACTCTTTGACTATCTCGACGGTCGGTGGCCACTGGAAGAAGCCGTAGAACGTATCAAGGGCAACACGCGTCGCTATGCCCGCAAACAACTAACTTGGTACAAGAAAGACCCACAGATCAAGTGGTTCCATCCTGACCAGAAACAAGACATCATCAACTACATATTACATCAAGAAATATGAAGAAGATACTCACTACTATTACAAAAGGACTGAAAGGCCTCTGGGCTTGGTATAAGAATCTCTATAAGGGTCGTCCCTGGTACGTGAAGACACTTGCGGCCATTGTGTCGCTCGTGGCTGCGTTCTTTATCTATCTGGGAGCCGTCGACACCAACTTCCTATGGTTGTTCGGTAAGTCGCCTTCGATGTCAACCATCAAGAACAAACGACCCTCTCAGGCCTCAGAGATCTACAGTGCCGACAATGTGATGATCGGAAAGTTCTTCAGCGAGAACCGTACACCCGTGAAATATGAAGAGGTGAACCCTGTGTTCTGGAAAGCACTCATCGATACGGAAGACGAACGGTTCTACAAGCATAACGGCATCGACTACACCGCCTTTGCCGCCGTTGCTAAAGAGTATATCCTCCATCGCGATGCACGAGGTGCCTCGACCATCACCCAACAGCTGGCCAAGAACCTCTTCCGCACACGTTCCGAATATTCTACGGGTCTGCTAGGTAATATCCCTGGCATCAAGATGCTCATCATGAAGAGCAAGGAGTGGATCACGGCCTATAAACTCGAATACTTCTTCACCAAGAACGAGATTCTGACACAATACGCCAACACTGTCGACTTCGGCTCCAACGCGTTTGGTATCAAGACGGCCTGTAAGACCTACTTCGGCTGTGCGCCCAAGGACCTGACGGCTGAACAGGCCGCTGTACTCGTAGGAATGCTGAAGGCCACCACCTATTATAATCCATTGATCAATCCGGAGAACGCGTTGAAACGCCGTAATATCGTGCTCGACCTGATGCGACAGCATGGTGACCTGACGGAAACGGCGTGCGACTCGCTGAAACAGATACCCATCAAACTAGACTTCAGCGTGGAGAACGTCTACGACGGACAAGCCACCTATTTCCGCGAAGCAGTGGCCAGCTATCTGAAAGACTGGTGTAAAGAGAACGACTACGACCTCTATACCGACGGTCTGACCATCTATACTACCGTTGACACCCGTATGCAGAAATATGCTGAAGAGGCCGCCCGCAAGCAGATGATGCAGGTGCAGCGCAACTTCGACCAGCACTGGGGATCTACCCACCCCTGGCAGAACGAACGTCATCAGGAGATACCACATTTCATCGAGGACATCGCCAAGCGGCAGCCCTACTACAAACAGCTGTCGCAGAAGTTCAATGGCAACCAGGACTCCATCGACTACTATCTGAACCTGCCCCATAAGGTGAAGGTCTTCGACTATAACGGAGGCCAGATCGAGAAAGAGATGTCGACGATGGACTCCATCCGTTATATGGTTCACTTCATGCACTGCGGCTTTGTGGCAATGGAGGCTCAGACGGGACATGTGAAAGCCTGGGTGGGCGACGTAGACTTCCAGTCGTGGAAATACGACAAGGTGACGGCCATGCGTCAGCCTGGCTCCACCTTCAAACTCTTCGTCTATACGGAGGCCATGAATCAGGGGCTGACGCCCTGTGACCGACGTGTCGACTCCTATTTCTCCATGAAGGTATGGGATCCTGCGGCCAAGAAAGAGACGACGTGGGCACCTACGAATGCCAACGGTTACTTCACCGGCGACTCTATGCCGCTGCGCGCTGCCTTTGCACAGAGCATCAACTCCGTAGCCGTGAAACTGGGTCAGGAGGTTGGTATCCGCAATATCGTGAATACGGCTCACAATATGGGCATCAAGAGCGAGCTCGACCCCACCCCGTCACTGGCCCTCGGCTCGAGCGACGTAAACCTGCTGGAACTGGTCAACAGCTATTGTACGATTGCCAACGACGGTAAGGCCCACGAGCCTGTGCTTGTGACGCGCATCCTCGACCGCGACGGCAAGGAGATCTATGCCGCTCCTACCGAGCAACGACAGGCCATCCCCTATAAGAGCGCCTTCCTGATGCAGCAGATGTTGCTGGGCGGTCTGCGTGAGCGTGGTGGTACATCGATGAGTCTCTGGGGATACGTCGGACAGTTCGACAGAGATACGGAGTTCGGAGGCAAGACCGGTACCTCAAACAATCACTCCGATGCCTGGTTCGTCGGCGTCTCGCCTAAACTCGTGGCTGGCGCCTGGGTAGGCGGTGAGTATCGCAGCATACACTTCCGTACAGGACAGCTCGGACAGGGTTCGCGCACAGCACTTCCCATCTGCGGATACTTCTTCCAGAGTGTGCTCTCCGACCCCAACTTCAAGCAGTATCACGGTAAGTTCAGCGCACCTAAGGACGACAATATCCGTGCAGAGATGTATCTGAACTGTCAATACGTCTACCATGTGGTTGATTCCGATTCCATCGGAACAGACTCACTCGACTTTGAGGGCATCGACGAATACATCGAATACGACGAATACGGCAATCCTCTCCAGAAGCCTGCGGAGCCTGCAGAGCCAGACGAGGCTAACACTGAGTCGACGGATGCGCCCAACGGTGAAGCCACGAAGGAAGACTAGCACATCATATAATATAAAGGTACGCGCGTACGAAATGGATGGCAAAGAGCTCGAACAGCAATCGATTGCGCAGAGTTTTTGTTAATTTTTGATAAATTATAGGGTTGTGTAGGCACACAGCCGTAGTTCATCAAAAAAAACTGCCGAAAAGTTTGCACGTTAAATATTTTTGACGTACCTTTGCACCCGTTATCCTGAAAACAATCTTTTTACCTTAGGAAGCTAATACCTATTGAAGATATGGAGCGATTGCTTGCGAAAGTCATCGCTTTTTTTTGTCCTTTTTCTTGCAAGTCTCGAGAGAAGTTCCTTTTTTACACCGATAAAAGAATAGAATATGACTAAGAACTCAGAAATGAGTGGCTTGCTTGTATTCCAGAAGTTTGTTCTGATAGTCAGCGAAGGCATCGGTATGTTTGTCGAGCGACTGTTGGTAGAGCAGCTGGGCTTCAAGCAGGTCACTCATCCTTGAGGTGCCGGCACGATAGTAGTCGCGATTCAGGCGGAGATTTTCCTCGGCCTGTTCGATGCTGCGCTGAGCCAGAAGGAGTTGCTGGTAGCTCTCCTCTACCCCATTCCAAGCATTCTGCATACGAATCTTTAGCAGTTGGGCATTATCCTCCAGCTGCTCCTGCGCCTGCTGGTGCTCTATCTTGCGACGCTTGATGGTGTGGGAGCCGCCCCACCAGTCGGAGATGGGCACGCTGACGGTAGCGAAAATCATACCAAACGAGTGATTGTTATCCAACAGATTATGGTAGTTGTAGCCTGCACCGACAGCAACGGAAGGCAGATTCTGACCGACGGCCAACTTCTTCTGCAGATTAGCTGCCTCAACCTGTTTCCCTAACAACCGATACTCTGCTGTTCCCAGGAGCGCCTGGTTGTGGTCTTGACGAGAAAGAAGTGCCGATGGGGCGTCGGACTGATAACTGATGATAAACGACGTATCGCGCAGGCCGCAGTATTGCGACAGCAAGAGACGGACGATGGAGATACCATTCTGCAGTTTCAGTCGCTGACTCTGGATGTCGTTCTGGCGCAGTTGTACCTGCAACAAGTCGTTGCGCATGGCCAAGCCAGCGCGCACGGCCACATCGACATCTTTATAAATATCGCGCAGCAGGGTGTCGACAGCGGCGACGGTCTTCATTTTCTCCTGCAGTGAAGCCAACTGCCAGAAATATTGTTCGGCAGTCTTTTCTACCTCGTTTTCGGACAACTGCAACTGCAGGCGACTCACGTCCTCGCCCACCTTGGCGAGTTTATTGCCGTTGATAATCTGACCACCAGCGAATACAGGCTGTACGGCCATGAGCGAACCGATGGTACCATTCTTCATCATCGAGATGCTGATGGGGTTGGCCAAGGCTGCAAGAGCTTCAGCAGGCAGCATCTGTGCCAGAGTGACGCCCAACTCAGGCGAAATACTCTCTGAGGGGTTGATCGTGGTTTGCGCCATACCCTTGTTGGCATTAAACCACAGGCCTGTGCCGCTGACATTAGGAAAGTACTTGGTAAATGCTTCCTTGCGCTGCTGCTGGGCAGCCTCGATGCTATGTCGAGCAATGCGGATGGCGATGTTGTTGTGGAGGGCAGAATCCTTAATCTGCTGCAGGGTATATGTCTGCTGGGCAAATGACGACAAGGGCAATAATAATAACGACAACAAGGACAACTTAGACAACATATTTATTGTTCCCTGAAATTGTCGTTTAAATACTATCATGTTCTTTTTCATTATTATGTTGTATGTTATTTAGTCGAAACTTTCCAATAAATGACGGGGAGCATGGTGACTACCATGATGAGTGAGCCGATGCCACCGGCGAAGATGGTGACACCCACGGGCATCCAGAATGAACTCTGGGCGATGATCATCGGTACCACACCAACAGCGGTTGTAGCTGTGGTGAGGAAGATAGGCACCATACGTCGTTTGCCTGCCTCATAAGCCGCCTGCTTCACAGGCACCCCTTTCTTAATCAGGTCGTTGGCATGCTCAAAGATAAGAATCTCGTTACGCATAATCATTCCCATCAGTGTGATAAGGCCGAAGATGGAGGTCAGACCCAAGGCGCGGTTCATCAGTCCGAGACCAATCAGCGCACCAGGAGTCATCAGTCCCAAGGCCACCATACAGATGGTGGTGATGCCATACCGCTTGAAGTTGAACAGCAGGAAGAAAAACACGATAACCTCCGCAATGGCAATACCGCCAAAAATCTGTGGCAATGCCTCGTCGCCGTATTCTATCTCGCCGCCCACCTCAGTGTGCACACCCTGAGGCAATTCGATGTCTTCCTGCATCACGCGGGCAATCTCTTTTTCAATAGGAGCGGTATAGACACCTTGTGCAAACTGGGCCGTCACCGTGATGCAGCGTTCGCCACCACGATGCATGATGCGACTCTCGCTCCATATGGGAGCGACTTTGGCAATCTGTCGCAAAGGAACAGTGGTGTTAGTGCTCTCCAAACCTCCTGCAGCCATCGATGCTGGCGATGCGATGCCCAGGTTGGCGATATCAGAGAAAGTCATATCGGTATCGTCCTTGACGACGATAGGCAGTTCGTAATTGCCCTCCCAAATCTGTCCCACGCGCAAATCGGAAGATGTGGCGCTCAGCGCCAGCTGGGCGGTAGTACGCGTAATCCCTAATTGGGCAGATGTCACTGGGGCAAGTTCGACATTGATGATGGGATAAGGCTGGAAGTAGTCGGTATGTACCCACTCCAGTTCAGGCATTTTTCGCATGCGCTCCATCAGTCGCTCGGCCACCACATGCAGCGAGTCGAGATTGTCGCCATAGAAGCGATATTCCAATTCATTCACTTCCAGATAGTCCAGTCGTTTGAACTTCACGTAGGCATTGGGGAACGCCTCACTCAACTGGGGCTGATACTGTGACAACAGGTCAATCGTAGCTTTTTCGCTCTGGGTATTCACGATAAACTGAGCATAGTTGTTTCCTGCCATCTGAGGCGCATAGGCATCCATGAACCGTGGCGACGAACAGCCGATAAAACTTGTGATACTCATGATGCGATCGTCCTTCTCAAGTACATGCTGCACAGAGTCAGCTATCACCTCCGTCTCGGCCAGTCCCTTGCCGTCAGGCAGGAATATCTCTACCGCAAACTGGTCGCGGTCGGCATAGGGGAACAGACGAATCTTCAGCGTGGGGGCAATGAAACACGACAGCAGAATGACGGCGATACCACCACCGATGGTTATCCAAGGATGCGCAAAGGTCCAATCTAATACTTTATCGTAGGTCTTCTGTACCCACTTGGTTATCGCGTTACCATCGGTACTCACTTTATCTGGCTTGATAATACGAGTTTCAAGGAAAGGAATCACGGTTACCGCCAGCACCAGCGACACCATCAAGTTGATGGTAATCGTGACAGGGAAATCCTCCAGGCAATCGTGGAACATGCCCTTCATCGTAATGAGGAACGGATAGAAGATAGCACAGATACAGATGGTGGCCAGCAGCATTGGCATGAAGTACTGGCGGGCCGACTCGATAGCGGCGTCAAAGGGTTTGAAACCTTTACTCAAATACTCTAGATAACCGTCGATGACTACAATCGAGTTGTCGACAATCATTCCCAACACCACAATCAGTGCCGCCAGTGTCACGATGTTCAGTTCAATACCCATCATATACATCACGGCCACACTTACAAAAGTGCTTAGTGGAATCGTAATGGCCGCCACAATAGCCGAACGGATGGGGAACAGCACCATCATCACCAAAATAATAATCAGCATCGATATCAGTAGGTCGCGCAGAAAATCGCTTACACTCGTGGCTACCACTTTGGGCTTATCGGCAATGCGGGTGACCTTCACATCCTCGGGAAGTTCGTTCTGTCGGAAATCGTTCAACACCTTGTCCACCTGCTGACCGTACTGCACCACGTTATTGCCAGGCGTCATCTCCATCGAGAGAAGCACACACGGATGTCCGTCCTGTTCGATACGACTCGACATCGGCTCGTATTCTCTCACCACCCGGGCCACATCACGAACGCGTGTCACCTTACCCATCGCAGGGTCAGAGAAGATAATCTGGTTGGCTATCTCCTCTTCCGAGTTCTCTTGAGCCTCTACGTGGATGGGTATCTGCTGGTCGTCGTCGCTGATGGAACCACTCATCGTGGTGATGCCCTGCGCCTGTAAGCGAGAGAAGAGCATCTGCTGACCAATACCATAAGCCTGCAGGCGCTGACGATCGATATAAAGTGATATCTGCTCCTTCTGTTCGCCAAACAACTTGACATTCGCTACCGACGGGATACGACGCAAACGATCACTCAGGTCGTCGCTATACTGTTTTAGTTCGCGGTAACTACGTTGGTCGCTTTCGATGGCGATGAGCAGCGCTGAGGTGTTACCGAAGTCATCGTTCACCACGATGGCCAGCACACCACTGGGCAACTGCGCCTTAAAGCCGTTCAGACCGTGCTTGATTTTCGACCACACCTCGTCCTTGTTGTTCACGTCGTCGTTCAGTTTCACCATCACGATACACATGCCGTTCTGCGACTGCGTGGTGGTCTTCTTACGATTCACCTCGCCATAAGTAAAGAGGTAACGCTCCAACGGACGAGCCACTTGCTGTTCCACCTCCTCGCTGGTGGCACCAGGATATACCGCCACCACTACCCCTTGTCGGATAGTAGCATGGGGGAACTCGTCCTTCGGCATGATATACATGCCATAGATGCCCATCACAAACAGTATGCCTACGATGAGCAATGATATCGAGTAATGCTCCAAAGGCCATCGGAGCCAATTCACGTTCTTCATATTAGAAAACCACCTTAGTTCCTTCACTCAGTTTCTGATACCCCTCTGTGACAATACGATCGCCAACGTTCAAGCCATCAATGACAATTACATAATTACCCTGTGTCTGACCTATAGTCACAATGGCGCGATGCGCTGCGCTATCCTTACCTACTGTCCACACGAACAGACTGCCATCGGACTTCTTTTGTACTGCCGTTACAGGAATCATTTTGCTGCCGATAGCCTGCGAACCCTCTGAAATGAAACAGACACTGGCCACCATGCCAGGCAACAGCTTCCGATCGCTATTCGCCACATTAATTCTCATATCGTACGTATGCGTGAGTGCGTCAGCTTGTACGCCCTTTTCAATCCTACCACCCTGATAACTGCCGCTGATGGCCTCCACTCTAATACTCGTGGGTGTACTGGCATTGATACCGCCGATCTCAGCCTCAGGCACCGCCACCTTTACCTTTACAGTAGAGACGTCCAGAATGCTCACCACCGCTTGTGAAGGCAGTGCTGTCTCGCCTGCGCCAATCAGTTTCTTGCCCACGATGCCGCTCACGGGAGCCACAATCCGGCAGTCGGCCAGATTCTTCTTCGCCACCTCCAATTGCGACTTAGCTTGCGCCACCTTGCTCTGGATTTCCACCCACTGCACCTCGGGCAGCGACCCGTTGTCATGCAGCATCTTGTAGCGCGCCAGTGCATCGTTGGCCTGCGTCATCTGCGCCTCAGCACCACTCAACACGTTGCGAGCCTGCGTGTCGTCCATCTCGGCAATCAGCTGTCCTCTGCTGACGGCCTGACCTTCGTTCACCAGCATGCGTTTAACCACGCCCATGCCTGTAAAGCTCACCGCCGTCGCCTCGCGTTCCTCTACTATCCCCACATACGTCTGGGCATTATCCACCATACCAGGCGATACCACCTGCGTTTTCACTCTCGTCGGAGCTTTCACGTTCTGCTCCTTCTTGTTACTACAGCTAACAGCTAACAGCCAACAGCCAATTGCTAAGAATAATACCTTTTTCATAACCAGTGTTTATTTTTGTGTGCAAAGGTAGGGTTAAATCAGTAATATTATATGTCTGATTTCACCCCATTCTTTATCAATTCGACATGAAGTTTCCAAAATAAACATAAATGATGTAAAATAAAACATAGAATATGAGGGATTATGTGTATTTTTGCAGCATGAAACAGCATGAAGAAGTAACATTTCAGACATTGGCTGACAATGAGGATATCCAAATCGGCTATTCTGATAATGACATAGTCGTTGTCGACAGTATTCAGCAATTTGAAGAAATCAATACCGCCCATGTGGCCATGAACGCTGTCGTCATCTGCACCAACGGCAAGGTGCAGGCTCAGATGAATGGCATACAGATGGAACTGCATAAAAACCAGGTAGCCATTGTGCCACAAAACGTCACCGTGACGGATGTCATGGTCAGCCCTGATTTCAACCTGAAGGCTATGTTCCTCACCAACCGCATTCTGCGTAGTTTCCTTCGCGAGAAAATAGACATCTGGAACGACATGATGTATATCCATCGCCAGCATATTGTGACGATGGACGAAGACGAGATACTCTTCTACACCCATTTCTACGACATGCTGACACTAACCATTGCCAAAGGTAAGGACAATCCCCTGCATACCGATGTTATCCAGTCGCTGCTCCGTTCGGCCATCCTCGGTCTTTGCGGAGCTATGAAGTGGATGCTGTCAGACGATAATCAATTATCAACTGTCAATTCTCAATTATCAACTGGGAAAAGTCATTTCCAGCGTTTCCTCGACCTGTTGCACTCCAACGATGTCAAACGCCATACGGTGGAATCCTACGCCAGCGAATTGTGTATTTCGTCCAAATACCTCACCGCCGTCTGCAAAAAGAACTCAGGCAAGACCGCCAACGAATGGATTACGGAACATGTATTAGAGGACATCCGCTACTACTTGAAACAGACCAACCTCAGCATCAAGCAGATTTGCGACCGTCTCGGCTTCCCCAATCCCTCGTTCTTTGGCAAGTACGTCAAGGACCACTTCGGCATGACTCCATTAGAATTCAGAAATAGTTAATTATTCAAATACAAACAATATGAAGACAAACCGACATTTTATGACCATGCTCGCAACAGCGATGCTGTCGCTTGCGACGTCGGCACAGACAGTTACTGGAAAGTATGACATTCCGAAGGTGCCAGAATGGGCACGGAATGCCGTGTTCTATCAGATTTATCCGCAGACGTTCTGCGACAGCGACGGTGACGGCATCGGCGACCTGAAGGGCATTATCAGCAAACTCGACTATGTGAAGAGCCTCGGTGTAGATGCCATTTGGTTCAACCCGTTTTTTGATTCTCCTTTCCACGATGCGGGCTACGACATCCGCGACTACTACAAGATTGCGCCACGCTATGGCACTAATGAAGATGCAAAACGGCTCTTCGAGGAGGCTCACAAACGGGGCATGCATGTCATTTTCGACTATGTCATCAGCTATACCGCCATCGACCACCCGTGGTTTGTAGCGTCGCAACGGCAGGAGAAGAACAAATACTCCAACTACTACATCTGGACAGAGACCAACTGGGTGGATCCCCCTATGGAGTTCGCTGGTCAGTTCGTGAAAGGCTACGGTCAGCGCAACGGTCAGTTCATGCGCAATTTCTACTGGTGCCAGCCAGCATTGAACTTCGGTTTCGCCAACCCTGATCCTGATCAGAAGTGGCAGTTGCCCACAAATCACCCTGATGTGATGGCCATGCGCGAAGAGCTGAAGAATGTGCTACGTTTCTGGATGAACATGGGAGCCGACGGTTTTCGTGCCGATATGGCAGGCGCTTTGGTGAAGACTCGACGCGTCAGGGGCAATGAGCAGTTCTTCAACACCAACGAAAATGAGACGAAACTCTTTTGGCGCGAGATACGGCGGTTGTTGGAGAAGGAGTACCCGCAGGGATTCATGGTCGCCGAATGGTCGTACCCATCGGATGCACTCGACGACTGCTTCCATGTGGACTTCTTCCATTGGTTCAAAGGCTACAACGACCTGTTCCAGAAGGAAAGTTGGCGTATTTTGAACGGCGTAAGCGAAGGCCACAGCTATTTCGACGCAGAGGGCAAGGGTGACGTCCGCGAATTCCTCCGCAGCTATATGGATCAGTATCAGAAGACCGTAGGAAAGGGCTACATCAGTCTGCCGATGGGCAACCACGACAACGCCCGCTTAGGCAATAAACGTACGGATAAGGAATTGGAGATTGTCTATGCCTTCGGCTTCACTATGCCCGGTGTACCTTTCTTATATTATGGCAACGAGATTGGCATGCGCCAATTGCCGACAAGTTGGCCACAGGTAGAAGGTGCCTACCAGCCCCGCAACGGTGCACGCACCCCGATGCAGTGGAGTCAAGACAAGAACCTTGGATTCTCTACAGGCGACGCCAGCAAACTCTATCTGCCCGTCGACCCCTCGCCCGACGCACCCAACGTAGCTACACAGGAGAAGAATCCCAACTCACTGCTCAACAAGACGCGCCGTCTCATCGCCTTACATCACAGCGAGCCCGCCCTAGCCAACTATGCAGAGTTCGTGCCCCTATATCCTTCAGATGAGAATCAAGACCCTTATCCCTTCGTCTACGCCCGTGCTGCTGGCAACGATGTGGTGCTGGTGATGCTCAATCCACGTGCCGAAGCATCCGAAGCCACGTTCCCCCTCAACATCGCCTTCAAGCGCACAAAACTCCTTGCAGGTGATCGTTTTCCCATCACTCGCAACAAGAAGACGGGCAACGTTACCATCAACATGCCCGCTACAAGCTATGCTATTGTGAAATGTGTTTTGTGAATATGACAGAAAAAAACATGCGTAAAGTGTCGATAGATATAGTAAAAGAGAATATTTCTTCCGTAACCATCATGGTGGTGACAGCATTAGCCCTGCTTTGGCAAAGCGCCTCGTTTGCATCGTATACGGCAAACGATGATAATGCTGCGAGCAAGTATGAGCAGGCGACGTGTATTCCACAGACACCCGACTACAACGACGCAGCG
This sequence comes from Prevotella sp., assembly GCA_016283605.1. Lineage (GTDB taxonomy): Bacteria > Bacteroidota > Bacteroidia > Bacteroidales > Bacteroidaceae > Prevotella. The sequence continues at coordinate 1,208 of JAEENF010000034.1, read as the reverse complement.
ATGTGGGTGACCGCCGACGGCGATACCGACGGCACTGGGGCCGACATCTTTTACGTCGTATCGACGTGGGAGGAAGACTGGACGACGGAGGATGGCAGGATATGCCATTATGCCGACGTGTGGAACCCTGATCATCGCGGGCGCATGGGCGATTTGGAAATTAACAAGGTGGCGGCGTATATGTCGCCAGGCAACCGCTTCTTTGCCCCGTTCTATCGTCACACCACCATTGAAGCCTGGATGACACAGAACGAGGACACCATCAGGAATCGAACGCGGCTGGCGATGAGTGATGTCTGCACAGCCTTCGACCATTTCCAGGCTCATCGCGACACGTCGCGTCCGCTCATCATCGCGGGCTTCAGTCAGGGCGGCCTGGCCGTGGTAGAACTATTGAAGCACATCGATGACGAGACATACAACCAATTGGCTGCGGCATACGTGCTGGGCTACAAGGTGACCAACGCCGACATGGTGCAGTGCAGTCACATCCGTCCTGCTGAGGGAGAGACGGACACGGGCGTCACCATCTGCTATAACACGGTGAAGGACGTGAAGTATGTCATCCCCGTCATCTCCGCCTCCGACATCTGCATCAACCCCGTGAACTGGCGGACGGACGCTACTCCAGCCACACTCCACGATACCATTACCGTCACCGTGTCGCCAGAGCGCCACGTTCTCGTCGTCAGCGGCTACAGCGGTTCGGAATATGCCGCCTACAAAGACTTCATCAACGTGGGCGACATCCACAGCTGCGAGCCATGGCTCTACAGCGAGTGTCTGGCGAAGAACATCAAAGTCCGGGCCAAGGAGTGGCGGAAACTGCACCAGCCGACCATCACCCGCATTCAGGAACGCGGCACGTTGCAGGTGGGAACGACTGGCGACTACCGGCCGCTATCTTTTAGAGAGACTGACGGAACGTACTGGGGCTTCGGCATCGAAGTGGCTGGAGAGATTGCCAGGCGTTTGGGTGTCGGCATCCAGTTTGTACCAACCTCTTGGCCGACACTGACGGCAGATGTCCAAACAAAACCGCAGACCTTTGACCTCGCCATTGGCGGCATCACCATCACCGATGCCCGCCGCGAGATGATGCTGATGAGTGATGGTTATCTGGCTAACGGCAAGACCATCCTTTGTCGTGCCTCGGAGGCTGACCGTTACCAGTCATTAGCAGACATCGACAAGTCCGAAGTCCGTGT
>JAEENF010000033.1 GCA_016283605.1 Prevotella sp. | reverse complement strand
GCTGGGGTTACGGCCGGTATTGTCCGCCCAGAGGTTACGCATAAAAGTGGTGTTCTCGCCACCGATGGTCGAACCGAAGGCGTGGTTCCAGGTGTCAAGGGCCTTCGCAGAAATGGTGTTCTGGATGGTCACGTTCACCGTCGGTTTCTTCTCCTTGGGCTTGCCATTGTTCATATCGAACATGTGACGGTAGAAGGAGATATTCTCGTCGAGTCCCCACTCACAGGAACAGTGGTCGATCATGATATTGCCTACGGGGTTGCCACCGAAGCTGTCCTCACGGTTCATCACGTTGGTATCACCACGACGGAAACGCATGTGGCGCACGATGACATCGTGGGTGTCCACCTGGAATGACTCGCCTGCGATACAGACACCCTCGCCGGGAGCCGTCTGACCTGCAATGGTGATATAGGGCGCACGCACGTAGATGGGGGATTTCAGACGGATGATGCCACTCACATTGAACACAATGATACGTGCACCGCCTTGTTCACAGGCCCAACGGAAGGAACCGGGACCGTCATCGTTGAGGTTGGTCACTGTGAGTACTTTTCCTCCACGACCGCCAAAGCTATACATGCCACCGCCCTCAGCACCCGGGAAGGCTGGGATCTTGGCTTGCTTCAGGTCGTAGGGCATACCCGCCCAGGGTACGTACGGACGACCCTCCTTGGCTTCCTTCACCACGATGGGGAAAGCCACTTGCCAGGCGGAATCGCTATGTGCAGCCCATTGGGCCTTTTGTGTCTCGATGAGTTTCTTCGCCTCGTCGGTGAGTTGGGGATACTGTGCATAAATGGTCGTTGCAGACAACAGCAACGTACTAATCATTACCGATAATCTCTTCATAAGTAATTTGTTTTTTAACGCGTACATTCTTTATTATATACTAAAGACCCTCATACCCCTTCTTTGTACTCATTTGTTAGAAAAATCAAATTAATTTGGTTATTCGCGGCTTTTGTACTAACTTTGCACCGCATTTTGGACAGGTAAAAAGATGATGACCATCAGGAAACATATTGTTACGCTCATATATTTGGTATTGCTGACGTTGCCTCTTAGCGCCCAACGGAAGCAGATCGGGGATGCCAGAACAATCCTGAAAAGCGGGAAGAATTTTGACAAGGCCGAGAAATTGATGACCGACTTGTTGAAGGACTCTGCTAATCAGGAGAACAAACGCATCTACGAGATCTGGCTTCAGAGTGTGGAGAAACAGTACGAACAGGCCAATGAGAAGTTCTATATGAAGAAACAACAGGATACGGCACAGTTTTTCGGACTGATCCGTAAAATGTTTACAATCGCCTTCACACTCGACTCCCTCGATGCCCGTCCCGACAAGAAGGGCAGGGTAGAGCCGGAACTGCGCAAGGACCTGGCCAGACAGATGCAGGTCTACAGACAGAACCTGTTCTTTGGTGGCTCTTTCTTCGTCAGGAAAGGTGACTACAAGAAAGCCTACGATTATTTCGAGACCTACATCGACTGTCCCCGTCAACCTCTGTTCACGGGTTACGACTTTGACAGCGACCCGCGTATGGCCGAGGCCGCTTACTGGGCCACCTACAGCGGGTTCCGCATGCAGGATGCCGTCCTGACGCTGCGTCATCGTGAACTGGCTTTGCGAGATTCCTCCAAACGCGACTGGACCTTACAGTATACAGCCGAGTCGTGGCGTCAGCTGAAAGACGACTCGATGTATGTGGCAACGCTGGAAACGGGTTTCAAAGCCTTCCCGACATTACCTTATTTCTTCCCCCGGCTGATGGATATCTATACCCGCAGAGGACAGACCGAAGAGGCGTTGCGCGTTGTCAATTATGCCCTTGAGGCCGATTCGCTCAACGAGTTGTTTCTCTTTGCCAAGTCGAACGTCTTATTACAACAGGAACAATATGCGCAGAGTCTGACCTATACCGACCGTCTGTTGACTGTCAACAACCAGATGGCCGATGCTTATTTCAATGGTGGTACGGCTTATCTAAATATTGCCCTGCGGATGGATCCGAAACGTCATAAGAAACAGATCAAGGCCATGTATCAGAAGGCGCTGCCCTATATGGAGAAATACCGTCAATTGGCTCCGCAGGACACCCAGAAATGGGCACCGGCACTCTATCGTATCTACTTCAACCTGAACATGGGAAAACAGTTCGACGAAATCGACAAAATCTTAAAGAAATAAAAAAGTTTGTGCTTTTTCATCCGTCTTTGCAGAATTCTTCGTAATTTTGTCAATCAGAATTTAGTTATAATCTAAAACAAAATAAAAAAACGAAGAACTATGGCAGATAATGCACAACTGATTGCCCAGTGTGAGGCAATTGCAAAAGAATGGCTTTCTCCGGCCTTTGATGAGGAGACACGTAAGGAAGTACAGGCTATGTTGGACAACCCCGACAAGTCGGATCTCATTGACGCTTTCTATCAGAACCTCGAGTTCGGTACGGGTGGTCTGCGCGGCATTATGGGTGCTGGTACGAACCGCATGAACAAGTACATCGTGGGTATGGCTACACAGGGTTTCGCCAACTACATCAACAAGGCATTCCCTGGTAAGCAGAGTGCCGTTGTTGTAGGTCACGACTGCCGTAACAACGGCCGTATGTTCGCTGAGACCGTTGCCGACATCTTCTCGGCTAACGGCATCAAGGTTTATCTCTTCGAAAGTCTGCGTCCTACGCCTGAGATTTCGTTCGCTATCCGTCAGCTCGGCTGTCAGGCTGGTGTCAATGTCACCGCTTCCCACAACCCACGCGAATACAACGGCTACAAGGCTTACTGGGACGACGGTGCACAGGTGCTGGCTCCGCACGACAAGGGTATCATCGACGAGGTGAACAAGGTGAAGATTGAGGATGTGAAGTTCGAGGGCAACAAAGACCTCATCATTCCTATCGGTGGTGAGATGGACTGGGACTACATCCAGGCTGTCAAGGAGGCCATGGTTGACCAGGACGTCATCCTGCGCCAGAAGGACCTCAATATCGTCTATTCGCCCATGCACGGTACAGGCCGCGTCATCATCCCGATGGCTCTGCGCTCTTGGGGCTTCCAGAACATCCACGTTGTTCCTGAGCAGATGGTTATTGACGGCAACTTCCCAACGGTTGTCAGCCCGAACCCAGAGAATGCCGAGGCTATGACCTTGGGTATGAAGCTGGGTACAAAGCTCAATGCCGACCTCGTGATTGCTTCTGACCCTGACGCCGATCGCTTGGCTATCGTCTGCCGCAACTCGAAGGGAGAGTGGGAGATCCTGAATGGTAACCAGACCTGTATGATGTTCTCTTGGTACATCATCGCCAACAAGAAGAAGCTCGGCCAGCTGAAGGGCAACGAGTTCCTGGTAAAGACCATCGTAACCACTGAGGTCATTGCCGAGATTGCTAAAAAGAACGGCGTTGAGTTGAAGGACTGCTACACTGGCTTTAAGTGGATTGCCAACGAGATTCGCGTCAATGAGGGCAAGAAGAAGTACATCGGTGGTGGTGAGGAATCATTCGGTTTCCTGCCATTTGATAAGGTACGCGATAAGGACTCCCCAGCTTCAATCTGTCTGATTTGTGAGATTGCCGCCTGGGCCCGCGACAACGGTATGACACTTTACGACCTGCTGATGAACATCTACAAGGAGTACGGTTTCTCGAAGGAGGTGACCATCAATGTGGTTCGTCCAGGTAAGACTGGTGCCGACGAAATCAAGCAGATGATGACCGACTTCCGCGCTAATCCTCCGAAGTCGCTGGGTGGCTCGAAGGTCTGTCTGTGGAAGGACTATAAGACCCTTGAGGCCAAGAAGGCTGACGGCAGTGTTGAGAAGCTCAATATGCCTGATACTTCGAATGTGCTCCAGTGGTTCTGTGAGGATGGTACGAAGGTCTCTGTCCGTCCTTCTGGTACCGAACCGAAGATTAAGTTCTATACTGAGGTGAAGGATCCTGCCTTCAAGGGTGCTGCCGACTACGAGGCCTGCACGAAGAAGGCCGAGGCAAAGATCGAAGCACTGAAGAAAGATCTGAATCTCTAGAAAACAGATGCTATTATAAAAGCCCGCCGGTCTGGCGGGCTTTTTGTGTTTACTGATGCTGGTCGCGGAGGAGGTCGTTGACCGTCTTTACGGGGTTGAAGGTGCCGAGCGGCACTTCAACAAAGACGGTGCTCCAGTTGCTCATGGCACCATTCCACAAGCCTGGTAACTCCAAAGCTTTCAACTCCTTACCGGCTTTCGATTTAGAAGAGATGAAACCAGTGGTCTTGTCGACGAACTCGGGCAGATTGAAGGGTTGGCCCTTATAGTCCTTGACGGCGCAGACGAGATCGACAGGGTTGAAGTGCGTACCCTGCGTGAACATCTTCATATAAGCCTCATTGTTGGTGTCGATCTGCGAGCTCTCGAGGATCTGAAGGCTAACGGTACCATCCTGGTTGTAGGTGAGGAACGGACCTCCACCAGGCTCTCCGACGTTCTTGACGACGCCACAGACACGCATCGGACGGTTGAGCTTCTCACGCAGATAGGCGGCATCGGCCTTCTTGCCCTTGGCATCGGTACAGAGCTTCTCGCTGACGAACTGGGCAATCTCTGCCAACTGTGCCTCAGAGGCACCGGCATCGAGGATACGCAGATACTCGAAGGCCTGTTTCTGTAGCGATACGAGTACACCGGCGATCACCTGTTTCCACTCAACGGTCTCAGGTTTCAGACGGTCGGGCACCACGTTGTCGATGTTCTTGATGAAGATGACGTCGGCCTCGATTTCGTTGAGGTTCTCGATGAGAGCTCCGTGACCACCCGGACGGAACAGCAGCGAGCCGTCGTCGTTGCGGAACGGCGTATTGTCGGGATTGGCGGCAACGGTGTCCGTCGAGGGTTTCTGCTCGGAGAAGGTGATGTCGTACTTGATGCCATACTTCTTGGCGAACGTGTCAGCCTTCTCTGCTACTTTGGCCTTGAAAAGTTCCATGTGCTCGTGAGAGACGGTGAAATGGACATGCGCCTCACCATTCGAGGCGGCATAGAGGGCACCCTCCACGAGGTGTTCCTCCATCGGGGTGCGCGGTCCCTCGGCGTACTTGTGGAAGAGTAGCAGACCCTTTGGCAGTTGACCGTAGTTCAGCCCCTCGGCCTTGAGCATGTTGGCAGCCACAGCCTTGTAGTTACCCTCGGCGATGAGGGCCTTGATGCCTTTGCCCTCGTTTTTCACGCAGACGGCATCGAGGGTCTCATAGAAGGCGAACTTCTCGATCGAGTCGAAATACTTCTTCTCGAAGTCTGTGGTGGGCACGTCGTAGTCGGCATCGACGAAAGCGAACATGTTCTTGAACATGCGGCTGGCAGCACCAGAAGCGGGAACGAACTTTACGATTTTGTTGCCTGCGGCCTTATAGGCATTCCAGATGTCTTCGTACTGCTTGCGCGCAGTGGCATCAGGGGCAATGATGCCACGTCCGATGGCAGCGGCAGCCTCCAGCTTCAGGAAGGGGAAACCGGTTTTAAACTCATTCAACTGATTCTCGATTTGCTCCTGGGTGATACCCTTCTGAGCAATTTGCTTTAAGTCTTTTTCTGATAACATAAAGATAGGTGTTTAGTAAAATATGCTGCAAAGATACATAAAAAAGTGAAAAGCTGATAGTGAAAAGTGAAAAAATTTGTATCTTTGCACAAAAAAAAGAAGATTATGGCGGAGAAGTTCGCATTTACATACGAGGAAAAGAAGAGAATGGCGGCACAGACGGCGGAGATCCTGACTGAGGAAATTGGACTGAAGGGCGACGCCATAGAGGCCGTGGAACTCATCCCGGAGATCGAGGCCGGACATATGTCCATTGAGGAAGTGGAACAGACACACAGTGAGTCTGTCGCAAGAATCCTGCACGGGCTGAACCGTATCCAGCAGCTCTATGAGAAAAACCCCGCCGTGGAAAGCGAGAATTTCAGAAACCTGCTGTTGTCATTTGCCGAGGACATGCGCGTAATCCTGATTATGATTGCCAACCGCGTGAACCTGATGCGGACCCTGCTCAAGTCGAACAAGAACGGCGATCCCAATACCGTTTACATCGGCGGTTCGGCGGCAATGGAAGCCGTGAGTCAGGAGGCCGCTTATCTGTATGCGCCGCTGGCCCATAAGCTGGGGCTGTATAAACTGAAAAGCGAACTCGAGGATCTGTCGCTGAAGTATCTGGAGCACGAGGCCTACTATCATATCCGTGAGAAGCTGAGTGCGACGAAGAGCGCGCGCGACGCGTATATAGAGCGGTTTATCAAACCTATAGAGGAGAAAGTCAAGGCTGCCGGCATCAAATGTCATATCAAGGGGCGCACGAAGTCAATACACTCCATCTGGCAGAAGATGCAGAAGCAGAAGTGTCCGTTTGAGGGTGTGTATGACCTTTTTGCCATCCGTATCATCATCGACTGTCCTCAGGAACAGGAGAAGATGCAATGCTGGCAGGCATATTCGATCGTGACAGACATGTACCAACCGAACCCCAAGCGTCTGAGAGACTGGCTCTCGGTGCCGAAGTCCAACGGTTACGAATCCTTACACATCACCGTGCTGGGTCCCGAGCAGAAATGGGTGGAGGTACAGATCCGTACGGAACGCATGGACGAGATTGCGGAGTGTGGCGTGGCTGCACACTGGCGCTATAAAGGCGTGAAGGGCGAGACAGGCCTTGACGAGTGGTTGACAAACATCCGCACGATGCTGGAACATGCTGAGGGACTGGAGGCGATGGACCAGTTCAAGATGGAACTATATGAGGACGAGGTCTTTGTATTCACACCCAAGGGCGACCTCTATAAATTCCCTGTCGGTGCGACGGTGCTGGACTTTGCCTATCATATCCACTCGAAGATCGGCAACCAGTGTACGGGTGGACGTATCAACGGCAAAGTGGTGCCCATCCGTTATGTGCTGAAGAGTGGTGATCAGGTGGAGATCCTGACATCCGCCAACCAAAAGCCCCGTCAGGAATGGCTGAACATCGTGAAGACCTCACGTGCCAAGTCGAAGATCCGTCTGGCACTGAAAGAGACTCAGGTGAAGGACGGTCTCTTTGCCAAAGAAATGCTGGAACGGAAGTTCAAGAACCGCAAGATCGAGCAGGACGAGGCGACGATGTTCCACGTCATCAAGAAGATGGGCTTCAAGGAGGTGAGCGACTTTTATAAGCAGATTGCCGATGGTGTGCTGGACACGAATACCGTCATCGACAAGTTCCTGGAACTGAAGGAGAACGAGAAGACGGTGACGGGTGATAACATCGCTCGCAGTGCCTCGGAATTTGAACTCGACGAGTCGAAGATTGCCGGTCTGAACACGCCTGTGAATGATGATGTGCTGGTGATAGACCGTAACCTGAAAGGGCTGGACTACCAGTTGGCAAAGTGCTGTTCGCCGATCTACGGTGATGAGGTCTTTGGTTTTGTCACTGTCAATGGCGGCATTAAGATCCACCGCTGCGATTGTCCTAATGCACCGGAACTGCGCAGACGATTCGGCTATCGCATCGTCAGAGCCAAGTGGAGTGGAAAGGGATCGTCGCAGTATAGCATAGCCTTGAGGGTGATCGGAACAGACGACATTGGTATTGTGAACAATCTGACGAGTATTATCTCGAAAGACGAAAAACTGGTGCTGAGGAGTATCAATATCGACTCGCACGACGGTCTCTTCAGCGGTACGCTGGTGGTGATGATCAACGACAACACCCGTCTAGAAGCCCTGATGAAGAAGCTTCGGACGGTGAGGGGTGTCAAGCAAGTGGACAGGATATAAGGCTTATCGCATCCGGATAAGCCTTACCTCCGAGTTCAGACCACTGGGAACGGGCTCCCAATTGTCGTAGGTCGTCTTCTTGTAGTTGATATCTACGACATTGATTTCTTCCATCTTACGCCATTTGATGCCTCTGCGGTCGTAGTCGGCAATGCGGTTGGCGGGCAGGTTGGTGACCTCGATACGGAGTTCGTTGTCGCCTGCCTTCAGGGTCTGCTGACAGTCGAGGATAAAGGGTACAGCCCAAGCGCAACCGATAAACTGGCCATTGATATACACGCGTGCTGACTCGCGTACATCACCAAGGTCTATCTGCCAATGGCCCTTGGGATCATCCTGCTTTGTGAGTTTGAACTTTGTGGTATAAACACCTGTGCCCATTGTCACTTTTACGCTATCGTCATCAAGTCGTTCCCATGTTTGTAATCTATTGAAAGTAAACGTTTTGTGAACTTTTGGTGATTCTTCAGTAAAAGTGATGGTCCAAGGTCCTATAAGTGGTTTGGTGTCAAGGACTGTCAGGCTGTTTTCTGTTGCTCCAGTCGATGGAGAAGTCTCTCTAGTACAGAGAATTCTGCTTTCTCCGCTGCGCAGGCAGATGTCGATGCTGTCGCCACTGATACTGGCTGGAGTAACATCATCAGTCATCGGATTGTACCAAGTGGCAGACTTGAAGTCTACAGCCAATGGCAGACAGTCGTGGATGTCATTCGGCGTGAGGTTGGCGATGAAGTAATGATAGCCATTCGGGTTCTTCCTGCGGATGGCTTTCAGTCCGCATTCGGTCTTGATGGCCTCAGGCTTGGCAGACTGTTGGAGGTTACTGGCTTTCGTACCGTAGATGATGGCTGCACCCTGGGCCCGCAGACGGTCGATATGAGCTTTCGTAGCCTCTGGCATATTTTCGCCATCAGGGATGACGAGAGCTTTGTAACTGGTACCTCCAGCAGTCACGAGACGTCCGTCCTTGTAGTTCGTCGTCAGTAACAGACGGTCGGAGATGTAGTCGCAGTCAAAGCCTGCACGATCGATGTCCTGGATGCTCTGGATGAAGGCTGGTGCCAACACTCCCATCTGATGAATGGAGAATTGCATCAGGAGCTTTTGGGTGTTCTGATGCCACATATGATGAACAGGCAGGTAGACGAGGAAATCATTATCGGGCTGTCCCCACTGCAGGAAACTCTGGCAACGTTCGACATATTGCATAAAATAAGGTGCATCGCGCCAGATAGAATTCGTCGGCGACATGTCGATGGAGGCGTAGAACTTCCAACCTGGCCAGGGGTCGTCCTTCGGTGAATAGCATGTACCGTGGAAGAACATGTGGTTGACTCCAGCACAGAACATCAGGTCGATGTCGGGTTTCAACTGTGAGAGTGACGTGCGGAAATGTTCGGTGAGCCATGTGAAGGTCTCACTCGAGGTATAAGGCTTGCCGCAGATATGGGCGGCACTCGGTGCATATTTCAGCATGGAGAAGTCAGAGTCGTTCTTGCGGGTCTTTCCGGGGTCTGTACGTAGACCTTTTATGCCGAAGTCGGAGAGTCCGAAACCTTCGATTTCAGGGATGTCGACAGCGGCATAACAGTCAATTAAATTCGCAGGAGAACCATGAGCCTGATTTCGGGTGACAGCCCCATGACGGTGTGCCCAGGCGGTCCACTGACGAGTGAAATTCTCCAGTAGCAGGTCACTGAGCGTTTCGCGATAGTCGGCCACAATTTTCTCGTTGCCTTCAGTCAACAAAGGCAGATAGTCTTCCAAGGCATATCCCCGACGACTCTTGAACTCTTCGAAAAGCGTTGGAGTCCACGTGGCTTCGCTCACCTCATATGAGTCGTTGAAGAAGGTGTGGGGGTAGGGAGTTCCCGTGCGTTCGAAGGCGGCTTCAATATGTGCAAGATAATTCGCAACAGCTTGTTTGTCGAAATGGTCTATCACTAAACCTTCACCGCCAGGCGCCGCACGTTTCACCTTCATCACACCGTATCGGATGTGGAGGGCATAGATATGCCATACATCACTATCGAGTTCTTTCAGACGCTGCTTAAGGGTCTTGCGGGCGGTCTTGTCTGTCGTATTTTTTAACTGTTCCTTAAACATGATTTCAGGTGACCACGTCAGGCTGTTTTCGCTGATATAGGAAGTGACATCGTAGGCCTTGCCCTTGCAATAGGCCATCACCTTGTGCAGACGACTGTATTTACGGTCTTTCTCAGGGACGGTCAATGGCAGATTCACCACCTGTCGGCCAATAAAGGTGGTATCAGTGATGATAGCCTTGCAGGCTGACTCCTCTAACGGTACCCAGGGACCTCCGAAAGGCCATCCTGTGCCTGTAGACATATCAACTTCGATGCCCAACTGCTTGCCGTTCGTCTGGACTTCACGCAACATCTCCATCCATTGGTCGGAAAGGTAGGGGATATTGTTCTTGTCGTTGCCTTGCACACCATAGATAGGGGTGATTTCCAATGCACCTATCCCATGATGGGCGTATTCCTCCATCGTCCAACGGAGGTTCTCCTTATCGACGGCAGATCCCAACCACCACCAACGTGCGCCAGGCTTGGCTTCGGGTTTCAACTCGGGTAATTGTTGTGCGCCTGTTGTCAGTGAACAAACAACGAACACAAAGGTAAAAAATCTTGCTTTCATGTGGGCAAAGGTACGAAATAATCGGCAAATAATTGTGGTTTTAACAAAAAATCAGTCTTTTTTTTGGTGGAATGAGATTTTATGCCTACATTTGCACTTTGTATAGATCTCGAAATTTGGAATTCCTAACTTATGGATAAGTTAAAGATATATTTTGTCGGTGCTGTCATTGCGATGACAGGAGGACGGGTGTCGGCACAGACAATGACCTTTGGCGATGTGGATTTGAAAGCTGGTGAAACGGACACTATGCGCATCAGCCTGATGAATCCCACGCCCATCTCTGCCTGGCAGATGAAACTCTATCTGCCCAAGGGACTTAGCCTCGCAAAAAGTGCCATTAGCGGGGAGTGGATGTTCAGTCTGTCGTCGCGACATGCGAAGGGCTTCATCTATGCGATTGATCCACGTGCCATAGACCCAAGACCTGAGGACGGGTGCTATACCATCTTGTGTTATGCTAAGTCTGATACGTATATCAGCAGTGGTGAGGGTGACCTCTGTGAACTTACCTTCCAGGCTGATAACAGCTATACAGGTACAGCATCTATTTATGTGAAGGAGATTCATCTGAGTGACAGAACTGCAAGAAATATAGCCTTGGGAGATGTTGAGATTACCAATGAACCTACCGGTATCCGACAAATCTACAACGATGATGCATCGGCAGTACTTTATTCCTTAAGTGGACAGCGTGTGAACAGAATACCTCAGAAAGGCCTTTATATCCGAAACGGGAAGAAGGTCATCATCAAATAAAACGGCATGAAGAAGAAACTGACATTATTCCTCTGTCTTATCGCCTGTCAGATGACGTTTGCTGGACAAGTGACAGAAACGCAGGCCAGACAGAAAGCCCAGAAGTTCTTAAAAGAAAGACTGCTGGGAGAGGGTAGTCATGCTCGTTTGAAGACTGCTGTGCAGACTGCCAATCATCAGCTTTTCTATGTCTTCAATGCTGTAGACGACGGAGGTTATGTGATCGTCTCAGGTGATGACCGTACGAAGGAAATCCTGGCATTCTCGGAACATGGAAACCTGGATCTGGCCAATATCCCGGAGCATATGAAATGGTGGCTCGGCTATTATGAACGGAGTATAGCGTCGTTAGGTCAGAAGACCTTTGCCACACGGGCTGTGAGACGTGAAGCCAGGAAGGATGTGGATGTTCTTATCAATACGACTTGGCATCAGGAGTCGCCATTCAATGACGACTGTCCGGAAATCGGGACAGGACGTTGTCTGACAGGATGCATGGCTACAGCGATGGCTCAGGTGATGAATTATTGGCAGTGGCCTAAGGCTGTGGATGAGATTCCCGCTTACGACCCTTGGAAGGATCTGCTGTTCGGACCTTCTATGAAAGCCCTCCCTGCAACAAGTTTCAACTGGGAAGTCATAACCACAAACAACAGAAAGGACAGTGAGTTCAAGAAAGAAGTTGCTAAGTTGTGCCGCTATTGTGGACAGTCTGTCAGGATGGGTTATGCCACAAATAACGAGGGCGGCTCGAAAGTGTTGGATGGTATGGGACCTGTAGGGCTGGTAAATCATTTCGGCTATGATAAAGGTGTCCATAACGTGTATCGCGGTGCTTTCTCTGATGAAGATTGGGAGAATATCATATACAATGAGCTGGCGAACGGAAGACCTGTGATCTATAGTGGTCAGACAGAAGCCATCTATTCCGGTAAACCATACGGACACACTTTTATCTGTGATGGTTATAAAGAGATTGAAGGTGTCGGGTTCTTCAGTATTAATTGGGGCTGGGGCAACGCCGACACTTGGTGCGTACTCTCATTACTTGATAGTGGACGAATAGCTCCATTCACAGAAGACCAGTCGGCCATCATCGGTATCCAGCCTCCGACAGCGGAAAATAAAATCAATTACAAGCAGCTGTCGATTACGAAGTTGAACTTACTGACATCGCCCATCCTGACCCGGGAATCGCTGACAGAGAGTTTTCCATCGGCTTATTTCAATTGGGTCGTAAAAAATACCGTGTTGGAATCCACAACAGCAGAAGTGAATTTCGTGCTGGTGCGTGACAATATGATGGCAGGCTTTGTACCAAATTCCTTTGAAATCAAACCGGGTTGGCACATTTCCAATTCCGAAAACCAGATATCGCTGGGACCTGACACCAGAGACGGTGTCTATCGGTTTTATCCAAGCTATAAGATGAAGGGCGAAACAGCAGGTCTGAAACCAGTAGAAGGCAGCGACTATCGCTATATAGAGATAAAGGTCAGTGGTCTGAAGATGAAAATGACAGTCTATCCCACGGATCATCTGCAAGGAGATGCCAATGATGATGGTGTCGTTTCGGAGACCGACAAATATACGATTATGGATACCATCGCAGCTGGCATCTACGACAAGAATTGTGATGTGAATACCGATGGTAAGGTGACGGTAGCAGATATCGTCGCTCTGCTTGACATCCTGGAGAATAATGAACAATAACAAATAAAATTTTATAAGTAACATGAAAAAGTTAGTATTTCTTTCTGTCATCGCCGTTGTAGCAATGGTTATGGCATCGTGCGGCAACAAAGCCGAAGAGTTACAGAAACAGGTTGACTCACTTCAGACCGCTCTGACGGAACGTACAGGTGACTATGATCGTCTGAATGAATTCCTGGCTGTCGTTAATGAAGGCCTTGACAGTATCGCTGTTCAGGAAAATGGCCTGTTGGTGAGAAATCCTGAGAGTCCGTTACCCAGCCGCGCTGAGATGAAAAAGGGCTTGAGTGAGCTGAAGAACACTTTGCAGTCACAACGTGAACGTATTGCAAAGTTGGAGAAAGACCTGGCTGCCGGACGTGGTGACATCTCGAAACTCCGTGGTATCATCAATATGCTGAAAGAGCAGATTGAAGCTAAGGATGCTCAGATTTCCGACCTTCTGGCACAACTGGAACAGAGCAATATTTCTATTGAACAGCTGACCACACGTGTTGGTAATCTGACCCAGCAGAACGTTCAGCAGGAAGTGAAGATCGCTGAGCAGGAAGAGGTGATGGCTGCACAGGACCAGATGCTGAATGAGGGCTTTATCAAGATCGCCTCGAAGAAAGAGCTGAAGGATGCCGGACTGCTTGCTGGTGGCGGTCTGTTCTCAAAGAAGAAGGTGGATATGTCGAAGGTTGACCAGAAGCTCTTCCAGAAGGTCGACATTCGTAATGTGACAGAAATTCCCATTCCTTCAAAGAAGCCGACGATTCTTTCTCCGAATCCCGCTGGTTCATACAGACTGGAGCAGGGCGACAACTCGTCGACGCTGATTATCACGGATCCAGGAAAATTCTGGAGCGTGTCCAATTTCCTGATTATCCAAACCAAGTAATTGAAACTAAATTATGAAACTAAAAAACCTTTTGATCATCTTGGCGATGCTGCTCTGCCAGACCGTTCTTGCCCAACAACGAGAACATACGGTAGAGCGGGGTGAGACGTTAGCGTCCATCGCCCAGAAATATGGCCTCTCTGAAGCACAGCTGAAAGCGGCCAACCCCAATATGACGATGTGTTTCGCAGGTGTAAGGCTCGTTATCCCCGATCCCAATGCACCTGCAGCAGCGTCTGAAGAAGCATCTGACGATAGCCCAAAGAAGAAGTCTAAGGCTAATTCCGGCGACAAGGAAAAGAACGACACGACCAATCATAAAGGTCGTCTGGGGAAAATTCTCAAATCAGCCGGAAAGACGCTCACGAAGGCTGCAAAGGTAACTGGCAATGTTGCTGCTGCTGTCGTTGTGACTAAACTGAAAGGTGGCTCATATTACGACGCCATCAACAATGCTATCGATGCTGCTGACTCTACACTTAGTGGCGGTAAGAATGAACACGGTATTGCCAGTCTTCTTTCTTCGAAGGATTCTAAGAAGAAAGTTCGTGAGAAGGTGACGGACTTGGTGGATGAAGCCAAAGAAAAAGGTGCTTCTGCAGCCAAAGAAGGAATTGACAAGTTGGTAGCAACAGTAGAAAAAGATCCGGAACTGGAACAACTCTATGAAGAGTATAAAGCTAAGTATGATGATTTTGTCAGTCAGTTGGAGAAAGTCAAGAACGTCTATATGAAGGCGAACGCCACTGCCAAGCAACGTACTTGGAAGACCGTTTCGGATGCTGCAAAAGACTATAAAACCCAATTAGAAAAACTGAGAACGGAATGTGAGATGTATACGGGACATGTGATTACAACTGCTGCCGTAGAGTCTTGGGTGCCGATCTCACCTAAACGTTAAAAATCAACAGCAATGAAAAAATCAATTATCCTGAGTGTTATCGCCCTTATGGGTTGTGTGGGCACCATCAATGCCCAAAGATATCTAGATTCCTATTTCGGATGTAATAACATCTTCTTGGAGTATAACCCCATGAAGCTTAGTAACGGAGGCCCTGAGTTCAAGAAAGGTGTGTCCTTCCGTTGGACAGACGGTTATTGTCTCGGTGACACCCCTTGGTTTTTCGCCGGCGGTATCATGGCTGCCTATATGTGGGACGAGTTAGATAATGTCAACGACATCAATTGGATGAGTAACACCTTTAGCTTATCAAACAATCAAGTCAAGAATCCCGAAGATAAAAATAATCCAACGCCGATTACCTATAACAAATTCAGCTATCTCACCGGCGGTGGACTTGTGGAAGGCGGCTTTGCGATCCGATTCGCTAAGGGTGTCTATCTCGTGCCAGCTGTAGAGTTTATGGTGCTCTTCAATGGCGGATGGGCGAAAGGAGATGCCGGAAAGAGTAGTATGCGCATCCATGGAATCAAATTCATAGAGCTTGACGCTGACTTCGGTGGTACGTTCCATGTTGGTCGCTTCGCTGTCAAGGGTGGTTATACGAAAGGACTCACACGCTATACGTCTGGTGTCAACCGTGATATGTGGCATGTGGGTCTGGGCTTCGGCATTTAGTCGACGGAGGAAAAGCGTATGACATACGGTTTTATCAAAGTCGCTGCTGCCGTGCCATCGATCAAGGTGGCCGATGTGGACTATAACATCCAACAGATTGAGAGTCTGGCGGCACAGGCTGAAGGTCAAGGGGTGGAAGTGATGGTGACACCAGAACTCTGTGTGACCGGTTACTCCTGTCAGGACCTCTTCCGCGAGCAGCTGTTGTTGGACAAGGCTGAGGAGGGTATCCTCCGTCTGCTCGACTTCACCCGTAAGTTGGATGTGATCATCATCGTAGGATGTCCGGTGGTCATCAATAGTCTGCTCTACAATTGTGCCGTGATGGTACAACACGGACAGATATTGGGTATCGTGCCTAAGACCTATCTGCCCAACTACGGGGAGTTCTATGAGAAACGGTGGTTCGCATCTGCTCAGGACCTGAATCCTACAGACATCAGTTTTGCTGGAGGATTGGTCAAGGTGAGTGCAGAACCGCTGCTCATTAAAACCTGTCATGGTGTGAAGTTTGGTGTGGAGATCTGTGAGGACGTGTGGGCACCGATCCCTCCAAGCAACAATCTGGCTCTGGCTGGCGCCGACATCATCTTCAACCTTTCTGCCAGCGATGAGTTGATTGGTAAACACAAGTATCTCTGTAGTCTTTTGGCCCAGCAGAGTGCACGTACCATCAGCGGCTATGTCTATGCCAGTGCAGGTTTCGGAGAGTCTACCCAGGATGTGGTGTACGGCGGAAATGCGATGGTCTTCGAGAACGGAAAACTTTTGGTAGAAGGTGACCGTTTCACACTTCAGCCACAAATCAAGATCGCCCAGCTGGATGTAGAGAAACTACGGACAGAGCGTCGTCATAATACGACCTTCATCAATGCCCAACGTGAGGCTAATGCCAACGTGGTTGATGCCAAGTCCGTCTGTCAGCGTGACTTTGAGTTGATTCGCGAAATAGATCCGCATCCCTTTATTCCGAAAGATTCAGATATGCAGGCATCTTGTGAAGAAATTCTGAATATTCAGGTGTCTGGACTTATCAAGCGACTCTATCACATCAATGCCCAGAAGGCTGTGATCGGAATCAGTGGCGGTCTGGACTCAACACTGGCATTGCTCATTACAGTCAAGGCTTTCGACAAACTTGGACTTGACCGTAAGGGTATCATTGGTATTACAATGCCAGGTTTTGGCACTACAGACCGCACTTATCAGAATGCGATGAAGTTGATGGAGACGTTGGGAATCACTATTCGCGAAATCAGCATCGCCAAAGCCGTTACTCAACATTTTGAAGACATCGGTCACGACATGAAGATTCATGATGTCACCTATGAGAATAGTCAGGCGCGTGAACGTACCCAGATTCTGATGGACGTAGCCAATCAGGTGAATGGTATTGTTGTAGGTACAGGAGACCTTTCTGAACTTGCTTTAGGATGGGCGACGTACAATGGTGACCACATGTCGATGTATGGCGTTAATGCAGGTGTGCCGAAAACCTTGATACGCTATCTGGTCAGTTATGTGGCTGGTGAGATGGCTACAGATACTCTGCTTGACATTATTGACACGCCTATTTCTCCGGAACTGATACCTGCTGACGAAAAGGGACATATCAAACAGAAGACAGAAGATCTTGTGGGACCGTATGAACTGCACGACTTCTTCATCTATTATTTCCTGCGTTACGGCTTCAGTCCTTCAAAGATTTTTGTGATGGCAAAGAAGGCCTTCGCAAATGATTATGATGACGAGACCATCAAAAAGTGGCTTAAGACGTTCTGCAGACGGTTCTTTACCCAACAGTTCAAACGGTCATGTCTTCCTGATGGTCCCAAAGTCGGTAGTGTGAGTCTTTCTCCACGAGGTGACTGGCGCATGCCGAGTGATGCTTCGTATGCGTTATGGATGCAAGAATGCGAGAAACTATAAACAGAATGAGTTAGCAAAACGCTAACTCATTTTTGTTTTCATGCAGTGTAATATGAATCGTGGCACCTGGTTCAAGATTGCCGTTTACAATCAGGTCACTGATACCATCCTCTAAATAATTCTGTATAGCACGTTTTAACGGACGGGCTCCGAACTGTACATCGTAACCCTTCGTTGCCACGAACTCCTTGGCTTCCTCCGAAAGGTCGATATGATAGCCAATCTGTTCGATACGACTATAGAGACCCTTCAACTCAATATCGATAATCTGCTTGATAGCCTCAAGGTCGAGCTGATCAAAGGTGATGATTTCATCCAGACGGTTGAGGAATTCCGGTGAGAACTGCTTGGAGAGGGCTTTTTGAACAATGTTACGAGCATGCTCCTTATCCTGTTCGTTGAGCATCAGACCTGTACTACCAGAAGCGCTGAAGCCCACACCCCGTCCGAAGTCCTTCAGTTGGCGTGTACCTGCATTGGAGGTCATGATGATGACCGTATTACGGAAATCTACAAAACGTCCGTTGCCATCTGTCAGACGACCCTCGTCGAGTACTTGCAACAGAAGATTGAATACATTCGAGTGTGCCTTTTCTATTTCGTCGAGCAAGACGATAGAGTAGGGATGACGACGTACGCGTTCTGTCAGTTGTCCACCTTCCTCATAGCCGACATAGCCCGGAGGTGCACCAATCAGACGAGAGGTGTTGAAACTCTCAGTGTATTCACTCATATCGATACGGATGAGGGCGTCAGAACTGCCGAACATAAACTCTGCCAGTTTCTTGGCCAGATATGTCTTACCGACACCCGTAGGACCTAAGAACATGAATACGCCTATTGGATGATTTGGCTCCTTCAGACCGACTCGATTACGCTGAATGGCACGTACCATCTTCTCAATCGCCTTATCTTGACCGATGACAGAACCTTTCAACTCTTCCATCATGCCTTTCAAACGAATGCCTTCTTGTTCTGCCATCCGTTGAACGGGTACACCTGTCATCATCGATACGACTTCGGCTACCTGTTCTGCATCAACAATCTGACGTTCTTCAGATTCTCCGTTCTGCCATTTCTCATTCAGCTGTTTCAGTTCAGCTTCTAACACGGTCTGACGATCACGGAAACTGGCAGCAAGTTCGAAATTCTGATTTTTGACGGCTGCACTCTTCCGATCTTTCACCTGAGCAATCTCACTTTCTTTTTCTGTGATTTCCGGTGGAATCTGTACATTATTATAATGTACGCGCGACCCCGTCTCATCCAGTGCATCGATGGCTTTGTCTGGCATAAAGCGGTCTGTCACATAACGGTCTGTCAATTTGACACAGGCCATAAGTGCGTCATCGGTATATGTGACATGATGATGCTGCTCATAACGATCTTTGATGTTTCGAAGGATCTGGAGCGTTTCTTCCTGAGTCGTCGGCTCTACCTGTACCTTTTGGAAACGACGCTCTAAGGCACCGTCTTTTTCGATAGAGTTGCGATATTCGTCGAGGGTGGTTGCACCTATACACTGTATTGTTCCTCGAGCGAGGGCCGGCTTCATAATGTTAGCGGCATCCATACTTCCTGGTGTCGATCCTGCACCGATGATAGTATGTATTTCATCGATGAAAACGATGATATCAGGATTTGTCTCGATTTCCTTCATCAGAGCTTTCAGACGCTCCTCGAATTGTCCGCGATATTTCGTGCCAGCTACGACTCCCGTCATATCCAGCGTATAGATCTGCTTACCGAAGAGCATCGGATTGGTATGATGATTGGCTATTTGCTGAGCCAAACCTTCGACGATGGCACTCTTACCGACACCAGGCTCGCCAATCAGAATGGGGTTGTTCTTCTTGCGACGTCCCAGGATCTCCACTACACGTTGGATTTCCTTTTCACGACCGACGCATGGATCGAGTTTTCCTTCAGCAGCTGCCATTGTCAGATTGGTACCAAAGGTATCGAGCACTGGCGTCTTCGAGTTGGTCTTCTTCTGGGCTGTGGCGGTTGTGGAACCAGAAGAGCTGGAATTACTGGTCGAACCGGATTTGCCGGTCTCTTCAAAGTCCTCCTCGTCCTCTTCCGGAAGTCCTATGCCGTTAGTAATGTTCGTTTGTGGTGCACGGAGCATCGTCACTACATCTTCATAATTCATATTGTTCAATTCTAATACTTGTTTGGCACCATTGTTCACTGCGTCATGGAGAATGGCGAGTAACAGATGTTGTTCGTCGACTTTCGTCGTCCTTTCGATACGTGCCTCTAATACAGCGAGTTTCAGAATATTGCTCGCCTTTTCATTTAATACTAATTCTTGTGTATATATGGGTATCTGAATCTCATCTTCACGTACTCGGTTTTCGAGTTCGGTCTTGATGTTCTGCAAATTCAGGTTAAGCCGATGGAAGACGTCCATCACAGGGCCGTCCTTCATTCTCAGCAGACCCAACAACAGATGTTCCGGACCTACCGAACGACTGGTCAATCTTGCAGCCTCCTCACGGGAGTAGGCAAGTATTTCAGATACCTTAGGTGAAAACTGACTTGTCATCTCTCTATATTTTTTTGCAAAGATACAACATTTCTTGCAAAGACTATGCCAATTTATTCGAAAAGTTTCCGCTAAATAAGCTTAAAAGGTTTGGTGGGATGGAAAAAAATATCTACCTTTGCACGGTTAAAAACGCGTCAGAGGGGCTGAAAAGGGCCTTAAACGCGAAAATCGTAAAAAAGTAAATAGTAAAATAGTCAAATAAAAAGATGGATCAGACATTCGACAACGACAGAATTATTAAGATTAACATCGAAGAGGAGATGAAATCGAGCTACATCGACTACTCTATGTCAGTCATTGTGGCACGTGCCCTTCCCGATGTTCGCGACGGCTTCAAGCCCGTACACCGCCGTATCCTCTACGGTATGATGAACATTAACAATGTATCGACACAACCTTATAAGAAATGTGCGCGCGTCGTAGGTGAGGTGCTTGGTAAGTACCACCCCCACGGCGACGGTTCAGTCTATGGTGCCCTCGTACGTATGGCACAGGACTGGAACATGCGTTACACACTGGTGGACGGTCAAGGTAACTTCGGTTCCGTAGACGGTGACTCACCAGCAGCCATGCGATACACCGAGTGCCGTCTCTCAAAGATGGGTGAACACATCATGGATGACCTCGAAAAAGAGACCGTCGATATGGCGCCCAACTTCGATGACTCGCTTGAGGAACCTACCGTGATGCCGACGAAGGTGCCCAACCTGCTGGTCAATGGTGGTAACGGTATTGCCGTAGGTATGGCTACCAATATTCCTACCCATAACTTGGGTGAGGTGATCGACGGTTGCTGCGCCTATATCGACAACCCTGACCTTGATACCGACGGACTGATGCAGTATATCCCAGGTCCTGATTTCCCCACAGGTGCTTATATCTATGGTCTGCAGGGCGTACGTGATGCTTACGAGACAGGTCGAGGCCGTATCGTGATGCGTGCTAAGGCCGAGATTGAGAGCGGTGAGACTCACGATAAGATTGTGGTCACTGAGATTCCATATGGTGTCAACAAGGCCGATCTTGTGGCTTATATCGCCGATCTCGCCAACCAGCATAAGATTGAGGGTGTGGCCAATGTCAACGATGAGTCAGGCCGTCAGGGTATGCGTATCGTTGTCGATGTGAAGCGCGATGCCAATGCCAACGTGCTGCTGAACAAGCTCTTCAAGATGACCGCTCT
Source organism: Prevotella sp. (assembly GCA_016283605.1). Classification (GTDB taxonomy): domain Bacteria; phylum Bacteroidota; class Bacteroidia; order Bacteroidales; family Bacteroidaceae; genus Prevotella. Next base: position 227 of record JAEENF010000033.1, on the reverse strand, counting down.
GCAGAGTTCGTTCTCTGTGAACAATATCGCTCTGGTAAAGGGTCGTCCTCGTCTGCTCTCATTGAAGGAGTGTGTGAAGTACTTTGTGGAGCACCGTCACGATGTGACCATCCGTCGCACCAAGTACGATCTGCGCAAGGCTCAGGAGCGTGCCCACATCCTTGAAGGTTTGATCATTGCTGTGAACAATATCGATGAGGTGGTACACATTATCCGCAACAGTAAGA
>JAEENF010000032.1 GCA_016283605.1 Prevotella sp. | reverse complement strand
TGAAAGACGGCAAGGATGTCGCCGTGCTGAGTATCGGACCTATCGGCAACGATGTGGCTAAAGCGATAGAAGGTCTGAACGTGGCCCACTACGATATGCGTTTCCTGAAACCCATCGACGAAGACATCCTTCGTGAGGTGGGTGAACACTTCAAGCGAATCGTCACTGTGGAAAACGGTGTGAAGACAGGAGGTCTCGGCTCTGCCGTGATGGAGTGGATGAACGAGCACGGCTATCAGCGCGAGATCGTCCGTCTGGGACTGCCTGACACTGCATTTGTGGAACACGGTACTGTGCCAGAACTCCAGAAAATCGTAGGTCTTGATTGCGAAAGCATCATAAAAGCTGTTACCATATGAAAATAGTGATTGTAGGTGCAGGTGCCGTAGGAACTCATCTGTCGAAACTGTTGTCGCGAGAGCACAAAGACTGTGTACTCATTGATGACAATGAGGAAAGACTGAGCACACTCAGCGATTATGACGTAATGACCTATAATGCCTCGCCAACAAGTATCAAGGCCCTGAAAGAAGCCGATGTGCAACATGCCGACCTCTTCGTTGGCGTCACCCCTGAAGAGACGACCAACATCACGGCCTGTATCATCGCCCATAATCTTGGTGCCAAGAAAACCGTAGCACGAATAGACAACTACGAATACCTGAGTCAACAGAACAGGGAACTCTTCAAGCAGGCGGGCGTCGACTCACTCATCTACCCAGAGGTGCTGGCTGCCATTGACATCAATAACGGTCTGAAGCTGTCGTGGGTACGACAACGCTGGGATGTGCATGATGGAGCACTCACCCTGCTGGGCATCAAACTGCGTGAGACAGCAGAGATCCTGAATCAGCCCCTGCGAGAACTTAGCGGTCCTGACGACCCTTATCATATTGTGGCCATCAAACGTGGCGAAGACACCATCATTCCTGGTGGCCTTGACGAACTGCGCGTTGGCGATCTGGCCTATTTCATGACTACACAGGAGTATATCCCCTACATCCGTAAGATCGTTGGCAAGGAACACTATGCCGACGTGAAGAACGTGATTGTGATGGGAGGTGACAAGACTGCCGTTCGTGCAGCCCTCACAGCTCCTGACTATATGAACATCAAGATTATCGAGAAGAGTGCCGAGCGTTGTGAAAGGCTTAATGAGTTGTTGGGCGATGCTGACACTATGGTGATTCATGGCGACGGCAGAGACCTGGGGCTCTTGGAAGAAGAGGGTATCCGTAACACACAGGCCTTCGTCGCACTCACAGGCAATGCAGAAACCAACATCCTGGCCTGTCTCACGGCCAAGCGTCTGGGCGTGCGTAAGACTGTGGCTATGGTGGAGAATCTCGACTATGTGAAGATGGCAGAGGAATTGGACATCGGCACCATCATCAACAAGATGACCATCGCCGCCAGCCATATCTTCCAGATGCTGTTGGAAGCCGATGTCGATAATCTGCGCTCGCTGATGCTCGTCGATTCTGAAGTGGCAGAGTTTACAGCTTCTGAAGGCTCGCGCGTCACCAAGAAACTCGTTAAGGAACTGGGACTGCCCACTGGTGCCACCATTGGCGGACTGGTACGTAACGGTGTAGGCATGCTCGTCAACGGTAACTCGCAGATAGAGGCTGGCGACTCCGTGATGGTATTCTGTCATGAGACCAAACTCAATACGATAGAGAAGTTCTTTAAAAAGAATACGCTTTGGTAAACTTCCGTATCATATCGAAAATCATCGGCTCGCTACTGTTCATCGAGGCCTTCTTCATGGCTTGGTGTGTGGGTATTGCCTTCTCCTACGAAGAAGACGACACCCTCGCCTTCCTACTCTCGATGCTCATCACTTTCGGCAGCGCCTTCTCTTTCTTGATGATAGGACGGAAGTCTGAAAACACTCTGAATCGTCACGATGCCTACGTGGTGGTGACGGCTGTATGGGTGATCTTCTCCTTCTTTGGGATGCTGCCGTTCCTCATACACGGCTGTATTCCCAACGTCACCGATGCCTTCTTCGAGACCATATCTGGATTCACCACCACTGGAGCCAGCATCCTCGATGATGTGGAAGTGCTGCCACACGGCATCCTCTTCTGGCGCTCGCTGACACAATGGATCGGCGGTCTTGGAATCGTATTCTTCACCATCGCCATCTTACCTTCCCTGGTAGGCGGAAGCGTCAAGGTGTTCGCCGCAGAGGCCACTGGACCCATCAAGGCCAAGATGCACCCCAGA
>JAEENF010000031.1 GCA_016283605.1 Prevotella sp. | reverse complement strand
ACCTATCCAATAACCCGTCCATTTGCCTTCGTCGAGCAGGCCGATGGTGAAACACTCCTCGCTGCTCCAGTCTGTCTCTCCGGCGGTGGTCCACACCTTCACCTTCCACGTGCAAGTGGTATTGCTCCTTAACTGAGCGCCGCCATAACGTACCCACAACTGCTGGTCGCTCTCTATCTTGCCAGAGTTCCAGAGCTCGCCCTTATCGCCGGTGACGATGATCTGATAGGCCGTTTGCTGCACGTTCTTCGCGTCGCTGATGATCTGCCACGAGAAACGGGGCTCGCTGGTATCAAGGCCCAGGGGAGCGGGCAGGTTTTCCACGCGAAGGTTGCAGAGGGAGAGTGGAGAGCGTGCTACCGCTGTGGAAAGCAGCGATAGAAATAAAGTAAGTATTATCAGGAGTCTCTTCATAATCCGTGTATATCCGTGTTCATCCAATGCCTTATTCATTCAGGTCGCGGGCTTTGCCCCCGAGTGAGCGGTCGGCGATGCGTATCTGATCCTTCGCCAGATAGTCCTTCGTGGCGTCGGTGGCGATGAGCACACCGTCCTCGATGCCGAAGCCCGTCTTGTGCGGACGGAACGTGAGCACCTTCGAGTCATACTCGCCCAGATACCTCAGTATCCCAGTTCCGGCACTCATCCACCACACATTTTTCTTCTCGCCAGAGATCTTCGTGAAGTCGAGCTTCATGTCGCGCGAGGTATAGTTGTACACCAACAGATAGTCGTTGCCACGCGTGGCAATCAGACGGTCGTATTTCGTCCCGTTGTCCACGATGATGCTCTGGTCCCCCACCCGCTCGAAATACGGGAACGAGAGGATCAGCTGTCTCACGAACTTCATCTGCTGGAAGCCGGGATCGTTCAGCGCCTGATACCAGGTCTTCACGTCGCCGGCATCACCGTAACTCGTCGGATAGCCGGGCTTCAGCATCTGCATGATGGCGTTGTGGCCATAGGTGTGTCCGCAGCTGCCTGCAAACACACTCCAGTAAGCATAGCGCCTCACGTCGCAGGCCTTCCATCGCGGTTCGTTCTTGTCGTGCAGACCCATCGGGATATCCTCGTACGAGGGTTCAGCGTCGAGCACGGGCTTCATAGGGTTATAGGCCCACGTCGAGTCGACGTACATCCAGTTGTCTTCCTCCGTATCGTCGGGGATGGGATAGTCTTTGTTGCCCATCCGCTGTCCGTATCTGCGGTGTCCACTCTGGAAGGTGTGGAAGTCCAGCCAGGCGGCCTTCGACCACCAGCGGGCCGAGGTATAGCGGCCGCGGGGGTGATAGGTCATCAGGTGGTTCGGGTCTGCGGCCTTGATGCTTGTGGCGAGAGCGTTCCACACCTCGGGCTTGATATCGCCCTGGATGTCTCCGCCCATAAACCAGATGATGTTCGGACGGTTCTTATAGCGGTTGCCGAGGAATGCGCCGTACTTCTTTGCCTCCTCCACACTCAACTTGCCGTCCTTCACCAGACCGCCCCAGATGGCAACCATACCGATGTAGATACCGTTCTGCTCGGCCAGTCGGATGATATAGTCCAAATGGTCCCAGTAGCCGTAGACGCCCTTGCGGTCGATGGCGGCGAAGTTCCACCCGTCGGTGTTCGACAGCTGTCCGTAGATATTCACCGCCGGCACATTATCGATCACCTGGACCTGCACCACGTTGTAACCCTCTTCGCGACAGCGCTGCAGATACCACTCGGCCTCGGCGCGGTCCAGCCGTTCGGGCAACAGCCAGCCGGTCTCACCCTGCCAGAAGAAGGGTGTACCATTCTCGTGCATCAGATAGCGCTGGTTGTCCGACACCTTCAGACGGCCGTTGTCCCAGGGCTTCTGATCATCTCCCGCCCACACGCCGACAGCCATCACTGTCAACAGGGCGATAAGCATCATTTTTCTCATCGTCTTTTATTCTTAAGTAGTTTTACGCGGCAAAGGTACGAAAAAAAGCCGAAAGTACCAAGACTTTCGGCCAATAAAAATAGAAGTCACTTATAAAAAAGGGCATCCTCCGCTGTGAAGCAGCATACAATGATTTCACCATCGTATCCGTTCTGCAGATGCTCAGTCAGTACACGTTTTGCAATAATGGCTGCTTCAGCTTTGGGAAAGCCATAAACACCTGTACTGATACAGGAAAAGGCTATATTCTCTAATTTGTTCTCCTCAGCCAACTTCATTGCTGTATCATAACATGACGCCAGCAACTCCCGCTCATGATTATTGCCCCCATACCAGATAGGTCCAACAGTATGAATCACCTTCTTACATGGCAAATTGTATGCATCCGTCATCTTGCTCTGACCAGTCTCACAGCCCCCTAATGTCATACACTCCTTCAGCAGTCCGCTGCCAGCAGCACGATGAATAGCACCATCCACGCCACCGCCACCAAGTAGAGTCTTGTTTGCAGCATTCACTATCGCATCTACTTCCAGTTTCGTG
>JAEENF010000030.1 GCA_016283605.1 Prevotella sp. | reverse complement strand
ATATATCTAAATGATTTCTTCATGATGATAAGTTATTTACGGTTAGCAATTACATTTTAGAATGTGTTCAGGTCAACTTGACGCATGGCACCGAAGAACTTGATGGTACGCTCGCCACCGCTGGTCAAATCCTTGATGTGGATCAGGTAGAAGCCAGAGGCCACAGGCGTATTGGCAAAGTTCGTGAGGTCCCATTCAAGACTCGTTGTTTCATCCGTATCCTTACGGAACTGGCGCACCTTCGTGCCACTCAAGGTGTAGATCGAAACGATACACTTGTTGGGCAGGTTGGTGATCTTCACCTTATTGGTCAGTGCGTTGCCCTCGTATGTGTTGTAAGCATAGTAGGGGTTCGGCACCACCGTGATGAGGTTAAGGTCTTCGTCAGTCTTCTCAGGATCGTTCTGGACAGGATCCCAACCATCGATCGAGAAGGTGTACTTCGGATTCAGGTTGTTGATCATCAGATCCGGATTTTCTTCCTGGAGCGGGTAGCCGTAACCAGGAGCGTAAGGCTTGGCCAGACGGATACGAACGCGGCACTCATTGCCTTCAGGCAACCATTCCATGCCTTCGATACCCATCGGCATACCAATCCACATGACCAGCTGATAGAAGTTTCTAAGCATATTTGATTGCGCACCATAGGCCATACTCTGGAAAGCATTAAGCGAATTGAACAACAGTTGACCACCGTCATAACCATAGTTCTTCATTTGTTTCCATGGGAAATTATTTGGCACAGAGATGGAATCCATACGCCAAATGTAAACAAAATGCTTGCCACCAAACACAGGATTACCGTCTGATCCACGGAAGATGGCCGGGTCATATTCCTGCAACAAACCTGAAACATCTTCAGCAGTTACCTTCTGAACCTTGGCAGGATTGAAGAGCATATCGCGACCCCCCAAATCTTCCAAGTAGGAATCTTCACCGAAAGCAACATTCAAACGAATACCGTTCTCAACATCGATGACATAGCCCGGGAACCAGCCCATACCTTGAGGAGCGATGAAGTTAGGATCTTCCTCGTTAGCACTGACATATTCCTCTGAACCAGCCTCCGACCAAAGATTGAACTGAACATCCTGGTTGGCTTCGTTCTTTATCATGTATGGATTACCTTCCTTGTCAACAGATGCATGCTTACGCAGGAGGAAGCGGCGCACACCGTTTTCAGTAAGGTTCTGATCCATACCCATCTCAATTACGGGACAACGCGTCCATTTACTCTTATCGGAAGTGAATACTATATCGATGCTGGTAGTCTCCTTAAAGAAGGATTCATAGTAACCGGGTAAAGCATCAAGAGCAACGGGGCCAGGATTTAACACAGAACCTTGTTGATGGTATGAAGAAAGAAGAGCAGGAGCCCACGAACGGTTGGCAATCTTTTCCCAATTCTCATTTGGGTCCCAAGGCTGACTCTTACCTGAAGCACCATATTGTTGGGAAGACATGTTATAGTCGTTTGCAGAACTATTACCTTCACTCATATCAACATACGTGCCAGAACGAATCCAGTTCAAGAAGGACCCAGGCACATCAACATCACGAAGACCACTCATCCAAGGCTGGTTAGGATCGGTGTATTCTATCGATGAAGTGATGACACCATTGTTGTTAGCGACAACAGTATAATAGTCATGCCATGGGTCAGTGCCATCATTCTTATTATCATAATACTGGCCAGCCCAAATACGACCAAACTGGTAGACCTGGCTAACATTGATAGATAAACCACGTTCGATGAACAATTGTTCGTTTTCATAAACCGTGGTGGTGTCGCTATAGATGGTGTCCGGTTCGGTCAAGTCAACCAAATACCATTTGTTGACCAAACGGGCGGCCGAGTCACCTCTGATTTCATTGTTATTAGTGATGTGTTGCGTGTATTTCACAAACATAGTATCAAACACCAATTCGTAAGCGTGCGACTTCACATTCAGCGGGTCAATAATCTTCACGCTAATCGGACCATAACCAGCTTCATAAGAGGGATGGTAGCAGGCAGGATAGTTGGGATTACCAAAGCGGATATTCTCATTTGCCATCTTGACCTTACCATTTTCGTCGAACAAGATCTTGTCTACAGTTTCAGCCGTCAACTCAAGCTCATTGTAACCATTACCTGCACCAACCAAGCGAGTCACAGCCGGGCTGTCACCATATTGGGCTTGAAGCACAGTACCATTAACAATCTTATGAGGAACAGCAGTATAAACCTGAATGTTCTTTCTACCTTCGAGGTAAGGCTTCTTTTGGCCAAGCAGGCCAGTAGCATCTTCCTGGTTGTAGGTCAAATAGTTGTTGTAGGCGTATGCCACAGCCATATAATAATAAGGTGTGTGGTTGATCAGGTTCGGGTTGTCGCTAGTCGAGAACTCGTCCTCAGTCAGCACGAAGCTGTGGGTGATACCGGCGTCGCCGCCATTCACCTTCAGGCTCGGCACGTTGGCTTGCAAAGCCTCGTCGAAATCGTAGTTGAGCAGACGACCCACGTTGTTACGCACGTCGCACTGGAACACCAGACGGGCTTTGTCATTATTGTTCAGCTCATCGGCGCCCACTTCGGCGTTGGCCAGCTGATACACCTTGTAACCTTCGAAACGATAGTATCTGTCATAGACATAGACGGAATCCTTATATTCCTCTTCGACTTGATAAATACTGTCGCCTTGATTGCTGATGTACCAAGTGGTATCCTTTCTAACCAACGTTCTCTCGGTTCTACCGGTCGGGATTTCAGGATCAAGTTCAATGTATTTCTCCTTATAGTTGTTGGAGAGCGTACCATTCGACAGATAGATGATGAGCTTTTGGTCGAGCTCACGGATGGTCAGGTCAGGAGCGTTAGGACCATCGATGACCTTGAAGCAGTTGTCGAACAGAGCTTGGCACTTGTCGTCGACCACGCGCAGCAGTTCAACGGAAGCCCAGGCACCGCCCGAGGTAGCACGAGCCCACGGCACACCGAAGGTGATGTAGTTAACTGCACCGGGTTCCAGGGTGAAGGGGCCAGCGGATTGCATGAAACGACGGTCGTTAGGTGCATTACCGCATTGTTCCTCCGTCCAGTACTTACCATTCTCATTGAAACCACCGTTAGGTTTGTTGCCACCAGTACCCCAGTTCCACGGGTCGGAATCGCCAGGGAACATGAAGTCGCATTCAGGACCAACAACATCGCTGCTCGAGAAGGCATCGCCACCGTAACGCATCTTGGCACCGTTTCTCCAAATACCACGCAGGTAGTTGTAGTACTGAGGAGCAGTCCTCGGGTCACCATTATCGGAGTCAGAGTTGTTGTGATACACGAAACGACGCATACCGAAACGTTCATCGTCGATGATGCCGTTACCGAAGTTCACGCCGTTGATACTTTCGTCAACAATCTGAATGGCATTCGTGGTATCGTAAGTAAAAATGGAGTCATTACCTTCCATATGATCGAACGTAGCAACAATTTCAAACTGATATTTGGGATTGTCGATACCATCGGGATCCATGTAGGGGCCCTGGAAGAAGTCGATACCCAACGCCGGAGGCTGAGCACCGTAGGCTTCAGGTTCACCGCTACCGTCGATAGCTGAACCATTATAGCCGTAACCTAGACCACGACCGATATCGCAACCTACGTAGTCGTCCCAACCATAACCGAGGTCAACGTCGGTCCAAGGCGAGAAGTAAGTACCCGTCAAGGTATAGGTGGAACGGTTGATGATTTCGTAGCTATAGAAAGTCATGTTGTTGATTTCGTCGTTCGTGGCGAAGGCGAAAGCCTGGGCACGCACTTCGATACCGATGGCTTGACCGCCCGACTCAGTGTGGGCAGCACCTTTATCGTTGAAGATCCACCACAGGGTTTGGTCACCCTTCAGCACTTGGTCGGCCAAGATGGAACCGTGCATCGTGCCTTCTCTTTCTTCTTCCATGGTCGGAATCTTGGTGTGGCAGAGTTCGTTGGAGATGTCGTAGTACGGAAAGTCACCAGAATTGGGATCGTATTGACCATCACCATCGACATCGTAGAAGGGAGCCAGATAATAGGCGATACCATCTGGGTCTTCACCACTACGGGTGGCAGGCCAATTCTCGATGATGGAAGGCATCTGATAGTCTTCGGCAAGCTTGCCAGTGTTGGGGTCGAAAGCGGCGAGGAACTCGTCAACTTCGGCGCGGGTAATCTTATAGATCTTATCCCACTTGGCACAAGTCTCAGCAGTAATGGAGGCCTTGCCGTCGACGGTCAGAGGGCCAGTGTAGTAGTCGTTACCAACCTGACGGAAACGCAGGGCGGCGCACTTCAACTGGTTGTTGACGTCGACACCGGCGATCCACAGAGAACCAGCAAACAAAGAGGTGGCAGAGCCGTTGGCTGGGATGAAGTACTTGGAACCCGTTCCAGCGGGCAGGTCCCACCACATGTCACCACCCGCGTTTATACGGGTTCTGACGTTGTTGATGTCAAGCCATTCAAAAGCTGACGAAGGCGTACAACCAGCAGCGGTTTGGGCGCGCTGGCCTTTGCTGCCATTCTGCTCATACTTGTACATCTCAGCCTTTCCTGGAGTCACAGCGCCCGCGATGAGCAGGGTCGCTAACAAAATTCGAAATATATTCTTCATAATACTTGTAATTTTTCGTTATGAATATTCTCTCCTATTTAGAAATTGAAGCTCATACCGAGTCTGATGTGACGAGGCATAGAGTAGAAGCCGCCATTGTTGACAAACAGTTCATACATCTGGATGTAGGCCTGCGGGTCAATCTGGGCGTTGATTTCATTAGCCCATTGAGGTGCCGAGAGGTAACCGTCGTCGTCGGGGTTACCGGTAGCGTTATACACACCAACGATGTTTTTCGAGTTGAGCAGGTTCAGCACTTGCAGGTACACGTTTACGAAAGCATCGCGACCCTTCGAACCTTCCTTCTTTCCACCCATGGTGAAGGTGAAGTCCTTGTCGACACGGAGGTCGAAACGGAACGAAGCGGGGATACGGGAACCGTTGTAGGTACCATTCAGCAGGGTGTTACCACCGGAGATGGGTGACGACACGTTACGAGCAGCGGTGAAAGGCGTACCCGAACCACCGTTGACTTGCAATGCGAAACCGGTGTTAGAAAGGAATTGGACACCCTTGATGGTAGGACCATCATAGTCCTTACCTTCGGAATAACGATAGTCGAGCGTCAGGTTGAAGCTGTGACGACGGTCAGCGTTGGTCGGGAAGGTGGATCTCAGGTTAGGCACACCAGCAGCAATCAAAGCTGCAGCGGTGGAGGTCGAAGAACCGGTCATGTCGGCATACTGCAAAGTGTAGCTGGCACGGATACGGGCGTTCTTCGTACGACGCATGTCGTAGCTGGCGGTCACACCCTTGACGGTACCGAAGTCGAGGTTGCTGTAGGAGTTGTAAGCCTTGGGGAAGGCACCGTTGAAACGGTACATCTGAATCATGTTACGCAACTCATGGTAGTAAGCCGAAATCGTCATTGACGAGGTGTTGGTCACCTTCTGGGTGAAACCGAGTTCATACTCGATGGTCTGCGAAGGCTTCAGGTTGGGGTTGGCAACCGTACCCGAGAGGTCGGTGAAGCGGTAGTAGTACAGCGGGCTGCAGTAGTAGGCACTGGTAGGACGCTGAGTCAGCACATCGTAGTGAGCGAAGAACAAAGCTTCGTCAGAAATCGGGAAGGAGAAGGAGATACGAGGCATGATGCTCCAAGCAGGATCGTAGTCCTTGAAGGATTCCATGTCGACCTTACGCTTGTCCATATCAACAAATTTGTACTTGATCCAAGGCGTCACACCCGTACCCATATCGAGGACATCGGGGTTGGAGATTTCAACACCTTCTGCATTGTACCAAGTGTTGCCATTACGGTAACCGACGATTTCAGTGATTTCAGAAATCTTGTTCACGTAAGGAACGTAATCGTCGCCAATGTTGTCAGGAATATAAATCTTGGAAGCGTCACCAACGAAATGGAAATCACCACCATCAATATTATGGCTGCTAATAGCGCTCTTGACGTTTCCAACAGTATTGAAGTCATACAGCACATACGGGTCTTTCAGCACGTCCTGGTTGGCATCGA
>JAEENF010000029.1 GCA_016283605.1 Prevotella sp. | reverse complement strand
AAGGGTCAACGATGGCAGAGTGCACAAGATTGCGCTTCTGCTTCTTGGTCTTCTTTGTCAGAATGTGGCTGTGGTAAGCGTGATTTCTCTTAACCTTACCTGTACCGGTGAATGAGAATCTCTTCTTAGCACCGGAGTTTGTCTTTACTTTTGGCATTGTTTTTAAATTTTAAAATTGTTATTAATAATCGACAGCTACGCATATACCGGGCGCGCCATCTGTTTTTTGCTTTTGAACTGTATGATTACTCTTCAGTTTCCTGCAACTTCTTGAGGGCATCGGCAGAGATCTTGGCATTGGCAAAGAGTCCGCCGTTGGCAGGCATCTCTGTATCAATCTCCTCCTTCGGCTGGGCTTGAGCCTTCTTCTGCTCCTTGGCCTCAGCCTCTGCAGCCTCACGGTCACGAGCCTGCTGACTCTTTTTCTTCTCGCCAGCCTTCTTCGGAGCCAGATAGAGGAACATCTTCTTGCCTTCGAGCGAGGGCATGCCCTCTACTTTTCCTACTTCCTCCAGATCGTTGGCAAAGCGCAACAGCAGCACCTCTCCCTGCTCCTTGAACAGGATGGAGCGTCCGCGGAAGAAGACGTAGGCACGTACTTTGTTACCTTCCTCAAGAAACTCCTTGGCGTGCTTCAGCTTAAACTGATAGTCGTGCTCATCGGTCTGAGGGCCGAATCGGATTTCTTTCACCTCCACCTTCACCTGCTTGGCTTTCATTTCCTTCTGACGCTTCTTCTGCTGGTAAAGGAACTTGGAGTAGTCGATGAGACGACAAACGGGCGGGTTGGCATTGGGTGAAATCTCTACGAGATCAACGCCCTCCTCACGGGCCATATTCAATGCATCGCGGGTAGGAACAACGGTGCTTCCATTGTCGCCGACGATGCGGACTTCACGTACTCGAATCTGCTCGTTGATTCGGTACTGATTCTTCAGTTTGTCATTCTTCATCAACAGTTTTTTAGAAAATCGGCTGCAAAATTACTAATTTTCAGCGAATTAACAAAATTTTTCGCCATTTTTTTTCTTTTTATTCTTCCTGACACTCATGAGCGGGAGGCAAAGAGGCCTCAACACCAGCTGCACGAATCTCCTGTAGAAGTTTCTCTGCCGGCATGTCTTTGATGAAATATGTGATCGCCAGCGCATTGTTTTTCGCATTGACATTCACATCATCGACAGCATCGATAGCCAGAACGCTCTCGAGAGTTTCCTCTGTGGCCTGACCCTCGGGCAGAAGATAGTAAGCATAGGCAATATCCTTGCTCGTATAATAGTTGACGGGGGTATAGCCCAAGTCGCCAATGGCCTTACGGATATCATCCTTACAAGTGCGGTTGGCATCGTAACGCACGAACACATAGTGCTTGTCAAGATGGGGAGCCATACTGTCGACACCCTCAATGGTCTTCAGACGGTCAACGATCCGATTGGCACACTTCTGACAATGCATATCATCGATACGAAGTCCGATACCCCGACGGATGACAGCCGTGGGATCGTACTCAGAAGACACATAACGGCCTGTGGCCTTCAGACGTGCACGAAGGGTATCGGCACAAGTCTTGGCATTGTCGTAGGCGATGACGGCTGTGCGACGCTCATAATTGAACTTGACGCCCCCTACTCCATCTACTTTACGGAGAACGGTAAGCACCTTATGGCCACACTCCTCACATTTCATACCATTGATACGCACAGTAAGCGTATCAATGGCAGCGTTTGCAGCCAACGTAGCTGCAAACATTGCCATGAATACGAACAATTTCTTCATCACTTAAAAGTCTTTTGTCATTTCAGCGACACGGGCGTTCACCTCGTCGATGAACTCCTGAATGGTCTTCACGCTCTGCTCGCCACCGCCCTGAGGACGTACGGACACAGTACCATCGGCAGCTTCCTTCTCGCCGACGATTACCATGTAAGGAATGCGCTTCAGCTCGTTGTCGCGAATCTTACGACCCAGCTTCTCGTTACGCATATCAACAGTAGCACGAACACCACCCATGTCGAACTTCTTGGCAACCTCCTGGGCATAGTCGTTATACTTCTCTGACAGAGGCAGGATTGCTACCTGGTCAGGTGTCAACCACAGGGGGAAGTGACCTGATGTGTGTTCGATAAGTACGGCACAGAAGCGCTCCATAGAACCGAAGGGTGCACGGTGAATCATCACAGGCGTCTTCTTCTGGTTGTCCTCATCGGTGTACTCAAGGTTGAAACGCTTAGGCAGGTTGTAGTCCACCTGAATGGTACCCAACTGCCAGCGACGGCCGATAGCGTCCTTAATCATGAAGTCGAGCTTAGGTCCGTAGAACGCAGCCTCGCCATATTCCACCTTAGCGGGCAGGCCCTTCTCCTGACAAGCCTCAACGATAGCCTTCTCAGCCAGTGCCCAGTCCTCGTCAGTACCTACATATTTATCGTGGTCGTTAGGATCGCGCAGAGAAATCTGTGCCTCGAAGTTGAATCCGAAGGCAGTCAGCACGATACCAATAATATCCATGACGTTCAGGAACTCCTGCTTCACCTGGTCAGGACGGCAGAACAGGTGGGCATCGTCCTGTGTGAACGAACGTACACGAGTCAGACCATGCAGCTCACCACTCTGCTCATAACGATACACCGTACCGAACTCAGCGATACGCAAGGGCAGGTCACGGTATGAACGGGGTTTCCAAGCGAAGATTTCGCAGTGGTGAGGACAGTTCATTGGCTTCAGCATGTACTCTTCATCCTCCTCAGGGGTATGGATGGGCTGGAACGAATCCTTGCCGTAGTGAGCATAGTGACCCGAGGTGACATAGAGATTCTTTGAACCAATATGCGGTGTGATAACTTCCTGATACCCAAAGCGCTTCTGAACCTTACGCAAGTGATCCTGCAAACGCAGACGGAGCTCAGTACCCTTCGGCAACCAGATAGGCAAGCCCTTGCCAACCTTGTCGGAGAACATAAAGAGTTCCATCTCCTTACCTATCTTACGGTGGTCACGCTTCTTAGCCTCCTCCAACATCTCGAGATACTCATCGAGCATCTTCTTCTTGGGGAACGAGATACCATATAGACGCTGCATCTGCTCACGGTTGGCATCACCGCGCCAGAAAGCACCAGCCACGCTTGTCAGCTTCACAGCCTTGATCTCGCCAGTATCCACAAGGTGCGGACCACGACAGAGGTCGGTGAAGTTACCCTGAGTATAAGTTGTGATGGAACCGTCTTCAAGGTCCTGCTCAATGTGCTCGCACTTGTAAGTCTGGCCGTCGGCAGCAAATTGCTTCAGCGCCTCAGCCTTGGGCACTTCACGACGAACCACCGGCTCTTTCTTGCCAGCCAGTTCCTTCATCTTAGCCTCAATCTTGGGGAAGTCGCTCTCCTTGATCATCTCGCCGTCCTTCAGCAAGACATCATAGAAGAAACCGTTCTCGACAGCAGGTCCGAAACCGAACTGGATGCCAGGATACAACTCCTGCAGAGCCTCTGCCAACAGGTGGGCTGAGGTGTGCCAGAAAGTATGCTTACCCTGCTCGTCATCAAACTTATAGAGCTCAATGGTAGCGTCCTCATTGATCGGACGGTTCAGCTCTACGGTCTCACCGTTTACTCCACAGCTCACAACGCTGCGCGCGAGAGCCGGAGAGATGCTCTCTGCAATCTGGAATCCAGTCACGCCCTGCTCATACGAACGAACAGATCCGTCTGGAAAAGTAATGTTGATCATACCTTATTAATAATATATATATTACAAATTTGCGTGCAAAGGTACACTTTTTCCACGATATCTCCAAATATTCAACCCATATTTCTGTTTATCTGATGACGACTTTCTTTGTTGTCTTGCCCTGACGCACGACATAAATACCAGGACGCAAGCCTTCCAGAGCATTGCCACAAGGCTGACCTGAGAGACTGAACACCTGATAAGGTTGGGTGAAGTCAACACTGACGTCGACAATCGCATTGGGAACATAGGTATATTGGAGCTTCTTGTCCATCCAAGCGAGACGTTCTTTCATAAAACGTCTGACATTCTGCACCTCAGCCTGGTAACTACCCCAGATTTTCGCATTCTGGTGAACAAGCGAATTCAATATTGGCCAACGCATAAAGTTGAGACGTTGCGAACGGTCTAATTCTGCTTCATACGAATCAACCAAGTCCACGAGATACTCCTCTGTCAGGCCATTCTGTCGGGCTTCGTCCCAGATATTCAGCAGCTGTGTCTTCGATGCAGCATGTTTGACCACAATATTATCGACAAACGTCTTCATATTTCCTGTACAGCTGCCTCCACTGCGATAGATATAATCCTTTTTGTTACAAACTGGATAAGTACGCTTATCGTTGTCAAAGGCCAGATCAAAATCCCAGACAGGACCTGTATACACCTGATCGTCATCACGTTCTTTATACATAAA
>JAEENF010000028.1 GCA_016283605.1 Prevotella sp. | reverse complement strand
CTTGACGTTCTGCAGCTCGATGACTACTTTTCTATTATCTTCTGCCATAACTTATTGTCTTCTTGGTGCTTGACCACCGCCGTTACTGTTCTGTCCTTGGCCTTGTCCGGCTCTGTTCCTGTTGCCAGGACGCGGCATGAAGGGATTGGTGGCCTGCTGCTCAGGCATACCCATCTCTCCACCGGAGATGTTGAAGTCGGTGAGCACCTCTGTACCAGGAGCGATGCCGCTGAGAATCTCTGTCATCACACCGTTCGTGGTACCGGTTTCTACCTTATGAGCCTTGAAGACGTTACCTTCCTTGGTCCATACCTTACTTCTGCCCTCGCAATCCTCAATGGTCTCACCCTTCTGCAGCAATGCCTCGTTGGGCTGAAAGCGCAGAGCCTTGGCGGGTACAGCAAGCACATCGTTCTTCTCAAGGGTATAGATGGTGACATTGGCCGTAAGACCTGGTTTCAGCTTCAGGTCTACGTTGGGGGCAGAGATGACAACCTCGTAGGTAACGACGTTACTCTCTGTGGTAGCCTGCTGTCGGACCTGTGTCACAGCACCCTCGAAAGAGTCATCGGGGAAGGCGTCGACCGTAAAGGTGACACGCTGCCCTTCTTTTACGCCACCGATATCGGCTTCGTCGATATCAGCGATGACACGCATGTTCGTCAGGTCCTGAGCGATAGTAAACAGCTCTGGGGTATTGAAGGAAGCTGCTACAGTCTGACCTTCTTCCACTGATTTGGAGAGTACCACACCGTCAATAGGTGAGGTGATCGTAGCGTAGCCGAGATTGGTCTGTGCACGCTGCACACTCTCTCTCGACTGTGCCACCTGCTCCTTGGCCTGCTGATACTGCAGACGGGCGCTCTCGAACTCATCGGCACTCACCAGCCCCTTGTCATAGAGGGTCTTATATCTTTCGAAATTACTCTGCTGATAGTTCAGTGAACTCTGGGCGCTGGCCAGACTGGCCTTCTGGGCATTGAGCTCGCTGATGAGATTGGTGCGGTCCAGTTCTGCGATAACCTGACCTTTCTTCACCACAGAGTTGTAGTCGACATACAGATGACTCACGATACCAGAGACCTGTGTACCGACAGTGACACTGGTAACAGGTTCGATGGTACCCGTAGCGGTGATGGATGTACTGATGCTCGTCTTCTCAGCCTTAGCTGTGTCGAAGGTGACCTTACTCTCCTTCTTTTCTCCGCTAAAGAGGGACCATGCGATGAGGATTGCAACCACTACGGCAACGGCAATCCAAACTTTCTTACTGATCTTCTTCATATCTTTCTTTTTTACCTTTTTACTTTTTTACCTTTATTTTATTTCTCCACCCTGATAGAATTCCAGCATCTGTTTGTTATAGATGGTCTGGTACTTCGACTGCAGCTGGTTCTGTTCGGCTTGAAGCAGGTTGTTCTTGCCGGTCAACAGCTCCACGATGTTCTTCAGACCTAAACGGAACTGTTCGGAAAGCAACTCGTAACTCTGCTTCGCACTCTCCACTGAGCTCTGAGCGGCTTTGTATTTCTCCTGATTGGTTGTGGCGTTGAGCCAGAACTGCTGGATATTGGAATAGAGGGTCTTCTGCTGATCCTGAAGGTCGAGTGCGGCCTGCAGCTGTTGGATCTTCGCCTTGTTGACGGCTGTCTTGGTACTGCGTCCGTCTGTAATGGGTACGCTGACGCCGACACCCAATGAGGTGTTGACATTGTTCTTGATCTGCGATCCCCAGCCGATGGAACTCAGGGAGTTCGTAGAGGTGGTGACACCTCCCTGCAGATTGATGTTGGGCATCCATCCTGCTTTGGCGATGCTCAGGCTGACGTCGCTGCTCTTCACGGCCAGCTGTGAACGTTCTATCTCCGGACGGTTCAGCAGCGCCTGTTCATAGACAGACTGCAACGGGGGAATCGCTGCGAGGATGCGCTCATCGCTGATTTCCGGGATAGCCACATCAAACGGCGTCTCATCGGTGATCTCGAGCAGCTGCTTCAGCTGGAGTTTGTAGTTCAGCAACTGGCTGCGGGTCTCCACGATACCATATTCGTCGTTAGCGCGCTGCGAGGTGAGCTGTGCAAGATCGGCCTTCGACATCTTGCCCACATTCACCATCTCCTGTCCGCGCTCTTCGTTCTTCTTGCTGGTCTCCAGCGTCTGCTCACCCACCTTCACGCTCTCGTCGAGGTAGAGAATCTGGGCATAGATCTGTGCGATACGCTCCTGGATGTTGTTGGCGGTCTCTTGCAGGGAGAGTTCTGCCTCCTGCTCTGCCAGACGGTCTAACTTCACCGTATTGGTGTTGCGGCCTCCGTTCCATACGGTCCACTGTCCGTTCACAGAGTAACTGCCGTTGTAGGAGGTCTTGTCAACCTTGGTGTTCACCACACCGTTGGTTACCGTAGAGATACCAGAGTTCTTCCAGGGCTGATAACCAAGACTCTGGTTTGTCGATGCATTGACGGAGGGTAGCAGTGCGGCCTTCGCGCCTTTCAGGTCTTCTGTTGCACTCTCTTTCTGGAGTTGCGACTTCTTCAGGGTGATGTTGTTCGTCAGAGCATAGTCGATACAGTTCTGCAGCGTCCATTGTTTCTGGGCCGATACAGCGACTGTCGACAACATCAAACCTATTACTAATAGTCCTTTTTTCATATTCTGTTTAATTTCACGCTGCAAAGATAGGATTTTTTTGAGAAATAAAAGAAAAAAATAGATAAGAATTGGCTGTTAGTAGATTTTAACAGCCAATTCTTCGATAGATGAGCGATATGTGTGGAAATGTTAAGGCTCCGGATTTTCATCACGGTGGATGACGAGTCCGAATCCGAACAGGGTCACGAGGATATATCCCAAGAGGGGGATAATAAATGGAACCACCCAGTTCGACACATCGGCGAGTAGTCCGACCAGCAGGAAGCCACAGCCGCCTACGGGTGTCATCATCAGAATCGATGAGGCACTCTTCGTCAGACTACCCAGGTTACGTACAGCCAGCGAGAAGATCGTGGGGAACATGATGGCCTCGAAGAGGAAGATACCCAGCAGTGCTCCCAGTGAGATGATGCCGAAGTTCATCAGGACCACCATCGTACAGACCACGCAGCCGCAGCCGCAGATAAAGAGCATCTTCTCTGCAGGGATCTTACGCATGATAACGCCTCCACCGAAGCGGCCAACCATAAAGAAGGCCAGTGCGCCGGTCAGTACCATCGAGGCTGTGCGGTCGTCCATCCAGCCTTGTCCTGTGACGAAATTGATGAAGTAGCTGTTGATGGAGATCTCGGCCACCTCGTATGCCAACAGGGCGATGACGCCATAGACGAAGAACTTATGCTTCCACACCTTCATCAGTGGCTCGCGTCCGTATTTCGCCTTCTCTGCCAGTCCGTCGTTATAGCTGATCTCTGGCAGACGTACCTTCGTGAAGGCTACCGCGATGACTAGTACTACAATGCCGAGAATGACGTAGGGTAGGGCGATGCTTCCGCTCTCGCCGTCGCTGAACAGGAGCTGTCCTACGGCGAAGGTGGCAAAGAGACAACCCAGCCCGTTGAAGGCCTGCGAGAGATTCAGACGGCTAGAGCCCGTCTCCTTTGCACCCAGTTCCGTCACATAAGGATTTGCTGCTGTCTCCAGAAACACGAGTCCGCTGCTGATGATAAACAGCGGTATGAGGAAGGAAAAGAACGTCCCCGCCTCTGTACAAGGCACAAAGAGCAGCGAGCCGATGCCGAACAGCAGCAGTCCGAAGACGATACCTCTGCGATAGCCGAAGCGGTTGATGAACAGTCCTGCGGGGATGGCCATGAGGAAATAGCCTAGATAGGTGGTCACCTGGATGAGCGACGACTCCGTGATGGTGATGTCGAGTGTGTTCTGGAAGTGCTTGTTCAGCACATCGAGGATGGCACGTGCGAAACCCCACAGGAAGAAGAGGGTGGTAATCAGTATAAACGGCACCAAATAGTTGATGCCGTTTGCCTTGAATAAGCCGTTATTGTTTTTCACTTTTTACTTTTCTGTATCAATCATTTTCCAGATTCCGGCAGCAATAGCACCACCGACGAAGGGACCTACAATGAAGATCCAGAGGTTTGTCAGAGCTGTGCCGCCCTCGAAGAAGGCTGGAGCCAGACTGCGGGCTGGATTGACGGAAGTGCCTGTGTAGCGGATACATACCAGATGTACCAGTACCAGCGACAGACCGATGGCCAGACCAGCGAAGTTGTTGGTGGCACCGTTGGTCTTGGCAGTAGCACCCAGTACTACGAGTACGAAGACGCAGGTGAAGATGATCTCAGCCAATACGCCGCCGAGTACGCTGACATTGGCCTGCAGGTCATTAGCACCTGTTCCCTCCAGACCGGGGACGTTCTCCGTAAGGATGAAGAGCAGCAGACTGCCGATGAAGGCGCCGATGCACTGGAAGAGGATGTACATGCCACAGTCCTTCGCGTTCATACGTCCGCTGAGGTAGCAACCCAGCGTGATGGCGGGATTGATATGGCAACCGCTGATGCCGCCAATGGTATAAGCCATAGCAACGACAGCCAGACCGAAGGCCAGAGCCGTTCCCACTACTGCGGGGATGTTGTTTACAGGATCACAACCCAGACTTACGGCTACGCCGCAGCCCATCAATACGAGCACCATTGTGCCCACCATTTCTGCTAAATACTTTTTCATAATCATAATGTTTTTAGTTGGACATTTCTATATTTTCGCGGCAAAGATACGAATAATTTTTCAAAGGTGTATGTGTTTATACTGAAAAAATGGAAGATTTCCTTGTTTATTCGAATTAAATGCGTACCTTTGCACCCAAATTTTATAACCAAATCATTATTAAGGTATGAAAAAAAGATTGTTTATGATGGTGACGGCACTGCTGATGTTCTCAGTAGCAGTCGTTGCTCAGGTAACTACTTCCAGTTTGGCTGGTAAAGTCACGCTTGATGATGCCAATGGCGAGGAAGTCATTGGCGCTACTGTTCAGGCGGTTCACGAACCTTCTGGTACACGCTATGCTGCAGTGACCAATGTCTCCGGACGTTTCACCATTCAGGGTATGCGTACAGGTGGTCCTTACAGCGTGACAGTGTCTTACATCGGTTTCCAGCCGAAGACGATTAAGGACGTCAACCTTCAGTTGGGTGAGACCTACAACCTGCAGGTATGGCTCTCTGAGGATGCCAACGAACTCGCTGAGGTCGTCGTCAGCGGTAAGGCTTCAAAGTTCGCTGCTGAGAAGACGGGTGCTTCTACCAGTATCAACAACACCCAGATGATGCAGATGCCAACCATTAACCGTAGCATCTCCGACATTGCGAAGCTTTCGCCATACGCCAACGGTATGAGTTTCGCTGGTGGTGACGGCCGTTCAACGAACTTCACCATCGACGGTGCCAACTTCAACAATAACTTCGGACTTTCCGACAAGCTGCCTGGCGGTGGTAACCCCATCTCGCTCGATGCCATCGAGGAGGTACAGGTGGTCGTCGCCCCTTACGATGTCCGTCAGACCAACTTCATCGGTGGTGGTATCAACGCCATCACGAAGTCGGGTACGAACACCTTCAAGGGTACGGCTTATGTCTACTATCGCGACCAGAACCTGCGTGGTAACCGCATCGATCATCAGGACCTCGGTGCACGTGCCGACGAGAAGAAGACCACTTACGGTTTCACCCTCGGTGGTCCGATCATCAAGGACAAGCTCTTCTTCTTCGTGAACTACGAGGGTGAGAAGACTCCTGGACAGGCTGTGAAGTATCGCGCTGCTGATGATATCAACGGTGAGACGGGCGGTTCAGGCCTCATTTCTCGTACCAAGATGTCTGAGATGCAGAAGGTTGCTGACTTCGTGAAGCAGAGATTCGGCTACGATCCCGGTTCTTACACCGACTATCCTGCCGATGAGTCCAACCACCGTCTGCTGGCTCGTCTCGACTGGAACATCACTGATGCCCATCACTTGTCAGTACGTTACAACAATACGAAGAACGTCGCGTGGAACGGTCCTAACGGCAACTCTTCCGATACGGGCTACCGTCTGAACGGTACCTATCGTGTCGGTGTACAGTCAATGGCCTTCTCCAACTCGATGTACTCTATGGAGAATAAGGTGCAGTCACTCTCTGCCGACCTTCACAGCCGTTTTGGCCAGAAGATCTCCAACCAGCTGCTCTTCACCTATACGAATATCGAGGATATGCGTGGTTCCAACTCCAGCGCGTTCCCCTTCATCGATATCATGGCCGGTAAGGATGCCAACGGCAATCAGATCATGGAGCCTTACATGTCACTGGGTTACGAGCTCTTTACCTATAATAATGGTGTAAAGAACAAGATCACAAGCATCACCGATAACTTCACGCTCTATCTGGCCGCTCACAAGATCACTGCCGGACTAAGCTTCGAGCATCAGCTCGCCAACAACGCCTACATGCGTAACGGTACAGGTTACTATCGTTATAACAGCATCGACGATTTCCTGAATCAGGCTCGTCCTGAGTCGTTTGCCGTCACCTATGGTTTCAACGGCAAGAACGATCCAAACGCTCAGGTCACCTTCAATCAGCTGGGCTTCTATGCTCAGGATGAGTGGAACGTCACCGACAAGCTGAAGCTTACCTACGGTGTCCGTTTCGACAACCTGGCGTTCGACAACGACGACCTCGCTACCAATAAGGCCATCTACGCCATTGAGTTCCGCGACGGTCAGCATGTGGATACCGGCAAGTGGCCCGACAGCCATCTGCAGATCTCTCCGCGTCTGGGCTTTACCTACGATGTCTTTGGCGACAAGTCGCTGAAGGTTCGTGGAGGTACAGGTATCTTCACAGGTCGTCTGCCTCTCGTGTTCTTCACGAATATGCCGACCAACGCCAACATGGTGCAGAACTCCGTCACTTATACCACAACTTATAAGAACGGTGTGCCTACGGGTGCTTACAACCAGAACCTCGATAAGTTCGTGGGCGGTATGATTACCGATGTTAACGAGATGATCGCCAAGTTGGGTTTGCCTACAGAGCTCAACGAGAACAACCATCAGGCCAGCAATAAGATCTCGGGTGTTGCCAGCGACTTCAAGATGCCGCAGCAGTGGAAGTCTTCGATTGCCGTCGACTACCAGATCCCCGTATCGTTCCCCTTCACGGCTACAGCTGAGTTCATGTACACCAAGAACATCAACGCTGTGACCATCGACAACATCAACATCAAGGATTCTGAGGGTTGGGAGCGCTTCAATGGTGCCGACAACCGCCTGATCTATCCGAAGGACTACAGCGTGAACGGCAATGCCAAGCAGAACGCCGTACTGCTGAAGAACACCTCGAAGGGTTATGGTTATACCTTCAACGTCACGTTGAACGCCCAGCCGCTGGAGAACCTCAACCTGATGGCCGCCTATACCCACACCGAGCAGAAGGAGATCTCCGGTCTGCCTGGCAGCGACCCCATTTCTACCTGGCAGGGTCTGAACACCATCGACGGTCCTAACTTCGGTACCGTTCAGCGTTCAGGTTATGTCGTTCCCGACAAGCTCATCGCTTCTGTCGGCTACTACATCCCCTTCACACACAAGGGCCTCACACGTGGCACGCACATCAACCTCTTCTATACCGGTTATTCCGCAGCTGGTCTGACCTATACTTACACCAACGATATGAATGGCGACGGTATCGGCAACGACCTGATGTACATCCCTGCTAACGACAACGAGATCCAGATCGGTTCGCTCAAGGACGGTCAGTTCGTCAACAATGCCGAGATGCGTCAGGCATTCTGGAACTATGTCAACCAGGACAGCTACCTGAAGAACCACAAGGGTGAGTATGCTGAGGCTTATGCCGCACGTTCACCTTGGGTACACCGCTTCGACCTGCGTATCGCTGAGGACTTCTGCTTCAAGACTGGCAAGCAGAACCATAAGTTCCAGGTGAGCCTCGACTTCCTGAATATCGGTAACCTGATCCATTCGTCTTGGGGTATCTCGAAGATCTCTACCACAATGGGTAACAACAGCTACCACAAGATCCTGAAGTACGAGGGTATGGACAACAGCAAGAATCCTGTCTTCTCGATGGTGAAGGTTAATGGTGAATATCCGACCGAGTCCTACGAGACGTACAAGAACTACGCTGAGTGCTGGAAACTCCAGGTTGGAATAAAATACTTCTTCAACTAAATAGTAAAACCCTCGCCAATCGGCGAGGGTTTTTACTTTCTGTAGGGACACCCGGGCTCGAACCGGGGACCTCTGCAATGTGACTGCAGCGCTCTAAACCAACTGGGCTATGCCCCTGAATCGTACTTTGCAAGCCGCCACTCTTGGCGATTTGCGGCTGCAAAGGTACGAAAAAAAGTGAAGAGTGAAGCGTGAAGCGTGAAGAATTAGCT
The DNA here is from genome assembly GCA_016283605.1 of Prevotella sp. Taxonomy (GTDB): domain Bacteria; phylum Bacteroidota; class Bacteroidia; order Bacteroidales; family Bacteroidaceae; genus Prevotella. The sequence continues at coordinate 5,334 of JAEENF010000028.1, read as the reverse complement.
GTGCCTTGACGTTATTTAACACTTCTCACGCCTATTCCCTGGCCTTGATGGTCAGCTCGTAGGTCTTGTGTTTCTTGTCGATGGTGTACCATTTGATGGTGTACTGGCTCAGACCGAGGTCCAGGGCGTAGTCGCGCATCGTCTGTGCACCGTCGCTGTTCAGCAGGAGCGACTTGGAGTAGTCCACCAGATACTTGATGGTGTTCTCCGAAGTATCCGTCTGGTCAGCCAGACTCTGACGGGTCTGATAGATGTCCGGGAACTGGCGCTGCAGATATTCTATGAGCTTACCCTTGTCGCCGTGATGGCCATCAGACCGCTGCGGAATTTGCTGTATTCCTGGATCGGAGCCGTATCCTCTTCCATCGTGGTGTTGCCGTTTCCATCTGTGATGGCGAACAAGGCCTTAGCCTCATTAAACGACTCGCAGACATAATAGCTGTCCCATCCGAGGATGACCATCTCGGCAACGACTTTCTTCAGTGCGTCCTCGATGGATCCGCGTGTGCGGCTCTGGATGTTCTGCAGTCGTGCCTTCATGCGCTCCTCCGCCGCTGAGGCCACCTGACGTGCGGCTGCCGGTGTCTCGTCGTTGATCCTGATGTCGCCGTCGGCCGTCAGCAGGTCTTCCTCAGCCTGTAGGAGCACGGCCACCAGCGTTAATCCCAGTGCCAGCATCTGTTGGTTGGTGGGCTTTTCTATGGCGATGTAGCCGCCTTTCCGTGAGTCGTTACCAGCGCTTGTGGAACCATTTCAGGCCGTACACCAGCAGCGGGATGCACACAGCGAGTATGACGATGGCCTCCCAGGTCTCAGGATTCTCGTCATCGTCCCCCCACAGATAGTCGGTTATGAAAACGAACGAGTTGTTGGTGAGATGCATGATCATGCCCGGCAGCAGACTCCTGGTGCGCCAGAGCAGCCAGCCTGTGATGATGCCGAAGACGATGGTTCCCATCAGTTGGATCTCCGTACCGTGAAGGATTCCGAATACGACGGCCGAGCAGACGATGGCCACCCACGGTCTGACTCGTGCCCTGAGCAGTCCGCCCAGTAACATCCCTCGGAACCCGATCTCTTCGCTGATGGGTGTCAGAATGGCGATAGCGAGAAATCCCCTGATACCCTTAAACAGCTCATCCATCTTTTCCATCTCCTCAATCTCGTCAGCAAAGATCTTGTCGGCATCGATCAGCGACAGCAGCGACAGTTCTGTAAACAGCCAGGCCAACGCTATCATCTCCGACATACCTGCCGTCGCCCAGAGGTTGCAGTGCCTGAGTCGGCCCATAGTCAGCCTGATATGCCCTCGGCCCAGGAACCATGCGATAGAGGCTATGTAGCCGGCAATCATCGCCCATACCATCACGTCCGACTCGAAAAACCGATCTATCGCAGCCTCATTATTCATCTGCGAAGGATGCATTACCATAAAGTATATGACCGCACCAAGAATACCGAGGCCCTGACTGAGCACCAGGTACCACAGAAATCGCTTAACCGTTCTCCAAAGTTCCCTTTTTCTCATTGCCGTTTCGTTTCTGCCTGCAAAATTAGAACTTTTTTTTGAATCCACCCAAAAAAAAATATGATTCCAACTAAAATATTTGGAATTATACGCACAGAACACAGAGCACCATTTTAAAACGGTGCTCTGTGTTCTGTGCGCCTTCTACATTTTCGCTACTAAAAAAATCGGTACTAAAATAGACCTTTAATTTAATAAAAGCCGGAGATTAATTTGAGTAAAATTGTCGTTCGGCGGCGGGTCTTCGACGGGCTCAGATACTGCGCTCACGGCGTTCCTCACGGCCATTACAACGACTTCGTGTATGGGCTATGGCCCCTTCTGAGGATTAATATTTTGCTATTCTATGGGTATTGGTCGTCGATGGTCCCAGACGCTCAGCTGCAAGCTGAAGGACGGCGAGGGACTGTAGCGCACCGATGCGCCGATCTTGTCACCGATATCATCCATCCACCACATCTCGGGCGTCACTCGGGGCTGCATCATCGACTTCTGCACGAAGACCGCTGCATCCCAGTGGGTGTTCAACCGGTAGTTCAGCATCGCCGTCAGTCCGGTATCCTTCATCTGGTGGTTGCCGTAGTCCAGGAACGACGAGTAGCCGCCCATGGCGAACGACAGTCGGGGAGCCAGGTTGTTGGCGTACATGAAGGCGGCACTGTTGGCGAAGCCGCTCGCAGCGTGCCGACCCAGTCCGATGATGGCCGATGCCGATAGCGAGGCGTTCAGTCCCGGGTGAAGTGCCCACTCGCCGAAAGGCGAATAGAGATGACTCAGGCTGGGATAGTGGGCGATGGTGCCGCGATAGGTCAGCGGCGGCAGCGAAAAGGTACTGTCGGGTTCCAGCACAGGCCGATGCTCCTGCGCCCACAGCGTCGGAGCCCAGAGGGTTATTAGCAATAATGTCAGTATCTTCTTTTTCATCTCAGATAGTCCTCCTTTTGTGATACGTTCAACGGTGCAAAGATAGAGATTATAATCTGATATGCCAAATAAATTGAGGTTTTTTATGTAATTGTCGTTAAAATATTTGCGGATTTAGGATACTTTTTATTACCTTTGCACCCACATTATTATATATATACGACGAGATAAAGGAAAACAATGATGACGAAGGAAGAATTTCTGGGCTATCGGGATAAATATCAGGCGAAGATCGAGAAGATCAGACAGCGGGCACACGAGTTGCACGAAAACGTGAACCAGATCTACGGCGATGACCTGCCCTACGGGTTCCACCTCGACATGGTGGCTGAGGGGGTAGAGGAGTTCGGACATCTGGTATGTGTCCGTGAGGAAGATGTGCTGCCAATTTTCTTCGGTGCGTTCTTTCACGACACTATAGAAGACGCCCGGCAGACATACAACGACGTGATGAAGGAGGCCCGCAAGTGGCTGTCGGAAGAACAGGCGCTGATGGCTACGGAGATCGTCTACGCCCTGACCAACGACAAGGGGCGCACACGTGCCGAGCGGGCAGGGGAGAAGTATTATAAAGGTATACGCGAGACACCCTACGCCACGTTTGTGAAACTCTGCGACCGTCTGGCCAACGTGACCTACACCTGTTCGGTGGACTGCGGCAAGAGCGGGTTCAGGATGAAGGAGACTTATAAGAGTGAGATGCAGCATTTCCTGCCTGCACTCAAAGCCGAGGACGATGACCCGCGTAAGCGGCTGCCATACGAGGTGGTCCTGGCGATGGCGGAGGTGCTGATCGACGAGGTGGACCGCGATGAGGTCCGCCGACAGTGGGGCGAGTATTAGGAAAAGTAAGCAAAAACAGAAAAAAAGTAGCAAAATATTTGCAGGATTCGGGAAAAAGTGATAATTTTGCAGCCGAAAATGATAAAAAACAGAAAGATGTCAATGTTGAACGCTTACTTTTACGGTTATTACTTTTACTTTGCAAGCAATTGTGAAGCGGTAGGCCGTAAGTAAAATTAAAGAATTGAAAAATTGAAAAATTGAAATAAGGCTCCGCTTCACAAACCAGTGAAAGCGGAGTTTTTGATTTAAAAGAAGACAACATGGACAACTGAGACAACAAATACAACAAAAGTTGTGATAGTTGTGAAAGTTGTCGTTAAAGAAAAGAATATGAAGAGGATTGCTATACAAGGACTGATTGGGTCGTTCCACGATATTGCGGCACACCTGTACTTCGAGGGGGAACAGATACAGCTGATCTGCTGCTCGACCTTTGAACAGGTGTTCCAACAGATTCAGCAGGACCCTACAGCCATCGGCATGCTGGCTATCGAGAACACCATCGCGGGTTCGTTGCTGCATAACTATGAGTTGCTCAGAGACAGCGGAACGACGGTGGTCGGTGAGCACAAACTGCACATCACGCATTGCATCTGCTGTCTGCCCGAGGACGACTGGGACACCATCACCGAGGTGCACTCGCATCCTGTGGCCCTGATGCAGTGCCGGCAGTTCCTGGCGCAGCACCCGCAGCTGAAGAATGTGGAGGCTGAGGATACAGCTGGTTCGGCGAAGATGATTGCCGAAGGTCAGAAGAAAGGGTGGGCGGCCATCTGTCATGCGGAGGCATCACGGCTCTACGGTCTGAAGGTGCTGGAGGACCATATCGAGGACAACAAGCATAACTTCACCCGCTTCCTCGTGGTGTCGAATCCCAACAAGGCTGATATGCTGAGACCGTTGATGGAGGCGAATAAGTCGAGTATCGTCTTCTCGCTGCCCCACGAGGAGGGATCGCTCTCTCATGTATTGGCGATACTCTCGTTCTATAAGATTAATCTGACGAAGATCCAGTCGCTGCCGATTATCGGAAGGGAGTGGGAATATCTGTTCTATGTGGACGTGATGTACGACGACCTGACGCGATACCGTCAGTCGATCGATGCCATCATCCCCCTGACAAAGGACTTGAAGATTTTAGGAGAGTATAAAGACGGCAGACAGACGAATTAATAATTTAGGATTAATAATTAAGAATTATGATTACCAAGATACAACCAGCTGAGCGCTTGTCGCTTGTCAGTGAATATTATTTCAGTAGGAAATTGAAGGAAGTGGCACAGATGAATGCCGAGGGCAAGGACATTATCAGCCTCGCTATCGGCAGTCCGGATATGCCGCCGTCCCCACAGACAATCGAAAAGCTCTGTGAGGTGGCTCATCAGCCCAATGCACACGGCTACCAGCCCACACAGGGTACACCTGAACTGCGCGAGGCAATGGCGGGATTCTATAAGCGCTGGTATGATGTCACCCTCGATGCCAAGACGGAGATTCTGCCGCTGATTGGTTCGAAGGAGGGTATCCTGCATGTGACGCTCGCCTTCGTGAATCCCGGTGACGAGGTGTTGGTGCCCAATCCCGGCTATCCTACGTACACGTCGCTCTCGAAGATCCTTGGTGCGAAGATCGTGAACTACGACCTGCGTGAGGACAACGGCTGGCAACCCGACTTCGACGAGCTGGAGCAGATGGACCTCTCGCGTGTGAAGCTGATGTGGACGAACTATCCGAATATGCCTACGGGCGGAAAGGCTCAGCGTGAGACCTACGAGCGGCTGGTGAAATTCGCTCAGGACCACAATATCGTAGTGGTGAACGATAATCCCTATTCGTTTATCCTGAGCGAGGAGCATCTGTCAATCCTCCAGGTGCCAGGGGCGAAGGACTGTTGTATCGAGTTCAACTCGATGTCGAAGAGCCACAATATGCCTGGCTGGCGTGTGGGACTCTGTGCGACGAATGCACAGTTTATACAGTGGATCCTGAAGGTGCAGTCGAATATCGAGAGCGGAACGTTCCGTGGTATCCAGCTG
>JAEENF010000027.1 GCA_016283605.1 Prevotella sp. | reverse complement strand
TCCTTCTTTATAGCCAGATGCCCCTTGTCGTTCGAACATGGGCATCTGATTATAGAGGTACTCGCAAGTCTCTTTGTAATTCATGCTTAACTGAAATAGTTCTTGAACTTCTGGAAGATACTGCGCTTGGTGGCTGCATCGCCCTTGAAATTGTCGCTCTGACGGAATTTCTCGATGGCTTCCTTCTCTTCGCGCGACAGTGTCTTAGGCACATACACGCTCACGTTTACCACCAGGTCGCCATTGCCACGTCCATAGCCCTGTACGGCAGGCAGTCCTTTTCCGCGCAGACGCAGCGTCTTGCCGGGCTGTGTGCCGGCTTCCATCTTCACCTTCAGACGAGTACCCTCAATGGTAGGAATCTCAACCTCGCCACCTAAGGCCGCTGTCGGGAAGTCCAGCAGCAGATTGTATATCAGGTCGTTGTTGTCGCGGACGAAGTTCTCGTTCTCTTCTTCCTCGATAAACACCTGAATGTCACCATTGATGCCCTTGTGCTGTCCGGCGTTACCTTTGCCGGGAACGTTGATCACCATACCTTCGGCAACACCGGCAGGAATCTTGATTTCCACAACTTCCTCGCCTTTTTCGACACCCGTGCCGCCACAGTGCTTACACTTGTTCTTGATAACCGTACCCTCACCGCCACAGGTCGGACAAACGCCCTGAGTCTGCATCATACCGAAGATGCTCTGCGTTGTGTGGGTGATGACGCCCGAACCGTGACATGTAGGACACTGGTCGTTGGTACTTCCAGCCTCGGCACCCGAACCATGACAGTGTGAGCATGTGATGTCCTTGCGTACCTTGAATTTCTTGTTGACGCCATGGGCTATCTCCTGCAAGGACAGGCGAACTTTTAGGCGTAAGTCGGAACCACGATGCTTCTGCGGACCGCGCTTGCCGCCTCCAAAGCCACTGAAACCTGCATGTCCGCCAAAGATGTCGCCGAACATCGAGAAGATGTCGTCCATGTTCATGGATGCGCCGCCAAATGGATCAAAGCCGCTGCCGCCGGCACCAGGTCCGTTGAATCCGAACGTGTCATACTGCTGACGCTTCTGAGGGTCGTGCAGCACGTCGTATGCCTCGGCAGCCTCCTTGAACTTCTCCTCGGCTTCCTTGTTGCCGGGATTACGGTCAGGGTGGTATTTGATGGCTATGGTGCGATACGCCTTCTTGATCTGGTCTTCTGTAGCGTTTTTGTCAACGCCCAGTACCTCGTAATAGTCTCGTTTCTGTGCCATTTCTTCTTACTTCTTACATCTTACTTCAGACATCATACATCTTACATCAGACATCTTACTGTCCTACTGCCACTTTGGCGTGGCGAATCACTTTATCGTTCAACTGATAACCCTTCTGAAGACAGTCAATGACCTTGCCCTTCTTGTCGTCGCCCATGCCTGGCACCATGGCCACCGCCTCGTGAACGTCGGTGTTGAAGTCGGCATTCTCTGTCTCAATCTCCTTGACGCCTAAGCCTTCAAGGGCTTTGACGAACTTGTTGTAGATAATCTCCATACCTTCGCGCAGTACGGCTGGGTCGTCGGTCTTCGCACCATTCTCGATGGCGCGTTCCATGTCATCGATGATGGGCAGGACGGCACTGACGGCCTTCTCGCCACCGTTAAGGATCAGTTCTGCCTTCTCCTTCAGCGTGCGCTTGCGGTAGTTGTCAAACTCGGCGGTCTTGTAGAGCATCTGTGTCTTCAGCTGTTCTATCTCGGCCAGAGCCTTTTCCAGCGGATCTTTCTCTTCTTCAGACTCTTCTGCAGGAGCATCGGCGGCAGCTTCGTCAGCGACTGAATCGCTGGCCACAGTTTCGCTGGCCACAGTATCCTGCAACTCTTCCTCCTCTTGATTCAATATTTCTTCTTCTGTCATAGCTACTATTATTAAATGTTTTGCAAAGCCCTATGCAAATTCCGTGCCAATTTTAAATTATCAATTGTCAATTATCAATTATCAATTGTCAATTATCAATTAGCTTAAGCGTACAGCTCTGCTTTCTTCTCCTTGATGCTCTCGTCGTAGATGTAGTCATCGTACGTGGTCAGTTTGTCGATGGTGCCCTTAGGCGTCAGCTCGATGATGCGGTCTGCCACGGTGTTGATGAACTCATGATCGTGTGAGGCAAACAGGATGTTACCCTTAAACTGTATCAGGTTGTTGTTGAAGGCCTGGATGGATTCCAAGTCCAAGTGGTTGGTGGGCGTATCCAGTATCAGGCAGTTGGCGTTCTTCAGCTGCATGCGTGCAATCATACAACGCATCTTCTCGCCACCGGAGAGTACGCACACCTTCTTCTGGATGTCCTCGTCCTTGAACAGCATGCGTCCCAGGAACGACTTCATCATCACTTCGTTGCCTGTGCCAAACTGACTGAGCCAGTCTACGAGGTTCATCTCAGACTGGAAGAACTCGGTATTGTCCAACGGCAGGTAGGCCGTCGTGATGGTGACGCCCCACTTATACGTGCCGGCCTGTGGCTCGCGGTTGCCGTTGATAATCTCGAACAGCGCCGTCATGGCCTTGGGGTTATGCGACAGGAAGACGGTCTTCTGTCCCTTCTCAATGGTGAAGTTCACATTGTCGAACAGCACCGTTCCGTCGGCATCTACAGCCTTCAGGCCTTCCACCTCCAGAATCTGTGTGCCAGGCTCGCGCTCCATCGAGAAGATGATGCCCGGATACTTACGTGTAGAGGGGGTGATTTCCTCCACGTTCAGCTTCTCCAACATCTTCTTACGCGAGGTGGTCTGCTTCGACTTTGCCACATTGGCAGAGAAACGGCGGATGAACTCCTCCAACTGCTTGCGCTTCTCCTCGGCCTTCATCTTCTGGTTCTGAGCCTGACGCAAGGCCAACTGCGAACTCTCATACCAGAATGAATAGTTACCTGAGAACAGCGTTACCTTGCCGAAGTCGATATCAACGGTCTGAGTGGATACAGCATCCAGGAAGTGACGGTCGTGGCTGACAACCAGAACACATTGTTCCAAGTTCGACAGGTATTCCTCCAACCATTGAACGGTATCGAGGTCGAGGTCGTTGGTAGGCTCGTCCAGCAACAGGTTGTCGGGGTGTCCGAACAGAGCCTTAGCCAGCATCACGCGCACCTTCTCGTTATTCGATATGTCTGCCATTTGGGCATAGTGCTGTTCCTCCTTGATGCCCAAGTTCTGCAACAACTGCGCAGCTTCGCTCTCAGCCTCCCAACCGTTCATCTCGGCAAAGGCCATTTCCAACTCAGCAGCACGATTACCGTCTTCCTCGGTCATTTCTTCCTTAGCATACAGAGCTTCGCGCTCCTTCATGTTCTGCCACAGGGGCTGATGTCCCATCAGCACGGTGTTCATCACTGAAAACTCATCGTACTTAAAGTGGTCCTGCTCCAGCACCGACATACGCTCGCCGGGCAGCATCTCAACGGTTCCCTTGTTGGGTTCCAGCTCGCCACTAATAGCGCGCAGCAGGGTTGACTTACCGGCACCGTTAGCACCGATAATACCATAAATGTTACCACTCGTAAACTTCAGATTGACGTCCTTGTATAACGTCTTTTTTCCAAACTGGATAGCCAGATTTGTGACTGTTATCATCTCTTCTTTATACCTTATTATATTATTAGCGGCTGCAAAGGTACGAAAAAGTAGGGTAAAACGCAAATTTTCTCTCAATTTTAAAATATAAACACTAAACTTTTATTATCTTTGCACCCATGAATACGCCATATTACATGATTGAAGAGCAAAAGTTGCGTCGCAATCTGGCTCTTATTAGCAATGTCGCACGTCGCACGGATTCTGAGTGGATACTGGCTTTCAAGGCTTTTGCCCTTTGGAAGACCTTTCCCATTTTCCGTGAATACATAAAGGCTACCACTGCCAGCTCGCTCTCTGAGGCCCGCCTGGCTTTTGAGGAGTTTGGCTCTAAGGCGCACACCTTCTCGCCAGCCTATAAGGATGACGAGATTGA
>JAEENF010000026.1 GCA_016283605.1 Prevotella sp. | reverse complement strand
TATTGGCTTTCAACGACTTACAATCCATTTCTTCTAAGATTAAGAAAGAGACATGGGAACCCGTCTTCGAACTGGCCGGTTCATTTAATTACTACCAGCATATAGAAGAGCCAAAGCCATTTAAACACACCTTCAAAGGCGAAAAAAAATTCATTGATTATAAAGCCAGTGGACTCGTCAATAGAGACATTACAGAACTGGCACTCTCCTGTGTCACTAATCAAGGTGTAGGCTATGACCGTGTGACAGATCTGATAAACCTGACCTACTATGCCGGCAACTATGCCCATAAGCCTGTGTCAGAATGTCAGATGGAACTGCAGGACACCTATGTCAGGATCGACCGTGAGTTGTCAAAACTCATCAAGAACCTCGAGTCGAAACTAGGTGCAGAGAATATTCTCTTTGTCCTCACAAGCACTGGCTACTGCGATGAAGAAAGTGCAGATTACGAGAAATACCATATTCCAACAGGAACGTTCTACATCAATCGCACCGGTAATCTGCTCAATATGTACTTCGGGGCCATCTGGGGACAAGGCAGATATGTCGAGACCTGTTTCAGCAACCAGATTTTCCTGAACCACAAGTTGTTGGAGTCGAAGCGTATCAGCCTCACAGACGCCTGTCAACGGGCTCAGGAGTTTATCTCCCAGATGTCTGGTGCCAGAAATGTCTACACAGCCCTGCAACTGTTAAGCGGCAACAACCAGCAGATAGAGAAAGTCCGCAACAGCTTTAATCCTGAACGTAATGGTGACATCATCATTGAAGTTTCACCAGGCTGGAGACTTCTGAATGAGGACACGCAGGAGAACCAGTTGTCACAGGCTTCATTCACACAATTCCCGATTATTTTCTACGGTACAGGAATCATCGCAGAAAAGGTTAAGACACATGTCACCACAGACCGTATCGCACCCACTATTGCCAAGACGATACGCATCAGGGCACCCAACGCCTGTTCAGCGGAGCCGCTCTTTTAGGCTACGGATTTCACAGATTTACACAGATAGCTTTGGGCGTTACGAATAATTTTCGGAATTTCCATGAGAAATTGGAAAATTTTGAGTAACTTTGCACCCGTTTTAGAAATAACAATAAAAATAGATATGAATTTCAACAGTATTTTAAAGTCATTGTTTGGTGACAAATCATCGAGGGACATGAAACTGATTCAGCCTCTCGTAGAGAAGGCAAAAGCCTTCACGCCAAAAGTAGAGGCCATGAGCAATGACGAACTCCGCCAACGTACAAAGGAGTTACAGCAACAAGTACAGTCGTCTGCCACAGAGCAGAAAAACAAGATTGCCGAACTGAAGGCAACCATCGAAGATACGCCCATCGATGAGCGTGCCGACATCTTCGCACAGATTGACAAGATTGAGAAGGAAGTACTCGACATCTACGAAAAGGCTCTCGACGAGGTGATGTTTGAGGTGTTTGCCATCGTAAAGGAGACCGCCCGTCGTTTTGCCGAGAACGAGGAGACTATCGTTACCGCGACCGACTTCGACCGCGAGTTGGCTGGTGACCCTAAGAAAGACTTCATCACCATCGATGGCGACAAGGCCATCTACCATAATCACTGGACAGCAGGTGGCAATGACCTGAAATGGGAAATGATCCACTACGACGTGCAGTTGTTTGGTGGCGTCGTACTCCATCAGGGAAAGATCGCAGAGATGGCTACCGGTGAAGGTAAGACCCTCGTGGCTACCCTCCCCGTATTCCTGAATGCCCTCACAGGAAATGGCGTTCATGTGGTGACCGTCAACGACTATCTGGCCAAGCGTGACTCTGAGTGGATGGGTCCGCTCTATATGTTCCATGGCCTGAGCGTTGACTGTATCGACAAGCACCAGCCCAACTCCGAGGCTCGTCGTAAGGCTTATCAGGCAGACATCACTTTCGGTACCAACAACGAGTTTGGTTTCGACTACCTGCGTGACAACATGGCCATCTCGCCACAGGACCTCGTACAGCGTTCACATAACTACGCCATCGTCGACGAGGTCGACTCCGTATTGATCGATGATGCCCGTACACCTCTGATTATCTCTGGTCCTATCCCTAAGGGCGACGATCAGATGTTTGAGGAATATCAGCCACTGGTAGAACGCCTGGTAGGCGTACAGCGTCAGTTGGCCACACAGTATCTGGCCGACGCCAAGAGTCTGATTACAGCCGGTAACCAACTCATTGAGGCCGGAAACAAGAAAGAAGGTCAGGAAAAGCTCGATGCCGGATTCCTGTCACTCTACCGTTCACATAAGGCTCTGCCTAAGAACAAGCCTCTTATCAAATACCTCTCTGAGGAGGGTATCAAGGCCGGTATGTTGAAGACCGAGGAGATTTACATGGAGAACAACAACCGTCGTATGCCGGAGTGTATTGAACCTCTGTACTTCGTGGTCGACGAGAAACTGAACTCATGTGACTTGACTGATAAGGGTACAGGTTGGTTGGCAAAACAGGTCAATGATTCAGAACTCTTTGTGTTGCCCGACATCACCTCACAACTCTCAGCCCTTGAGGCCGACACCAGTCTGAGTGACCAGGAACGTCTCGACAAGAAAGACGAACTGATGGCACACTATGCCGTCCAGAGTGAGCGCGTACATACCCTCCAGCAGTTGCTGAAGGCCTACTGTATGTTCAATAAGGACGACGAATATGTGGTGATCGACGGTGAAGTGAAGATCGTCGACGAGCAGACGGGTCGTATCATGGAAGGTCGTCGTTGGAGTGACGGTCTGCACCAGGCTGTCGAGGCCAAGGAGCATGTGAAGGTGGAAGCTGCCACACAGACCTTTGCCACCATCACTCTGCAGAACTACTTCCGTATGTACCACAAGCTTGCCGGTATGACTGGTACGGCTTCTACCGAGGCTGGTGAGTTCTGGGATATCTACAAGCTCGATGTGGTGGAGATCCCCACCAACCGTCCTGTCATCCGTAATGACCAGGATGACCGTGTCTACAAGACTGCCCGCGAGAAGTATAAGGCTGTCATCGAGGAAATCGTTAAGATGCGTAATGCCGGACGTCCGACGCTGATCGGTACCACTTCGGTGGAAATCTCAGAGTTGCTCTCTCGTATGCTCGATATGTACGTGAATCCCGAGACCGGAAAGCGTGAGGGTATCCCCCATCAGGTGCTGAACGCCAAGCTGCACCAGAAGGAGGCCGACATCGTAGCTCTCGCTGGTCAGAGCACCAATGGCAAGGGTGCCGTCACCATCGCCACCAATATGGCCGGTCGTGGTACCGATATCAAGCTCTCACCTGAGGTGAAGGCTGCAGGCGGTCTGGCCATCATCGGTACTGAACGACATGAAAGCCGTCGTGTAGACCGTCAGCTGCGTGGTCGTGCAGGACGTCAGGGAGACCCAGGTTCTTCTGTGTTCTATGTGTCTCTCGAAGACAAGTTGATGCGACTCTTCGCCTCTGAGCGTATCGCCTCCGTAATGGACCGTTTGGGCTTCAAGGAAGGTGAGATGATCGAGGCTCCGATGATTTCGAAGAGTATCGAGCGCGCTCAGAAGAAGGTTGAGGAGAACAACTTCGGTATCCGTAAGCGACTGATTGAGTATGATGACGTGATGAACAAACAGCGTACCGTTATCTACGAGAAGCGCCGTCACGCCCTGATGGGTGAGCGTATCGGTATGGATATTGCGAATATCATCTGGGACCGTGTGGTGAACATCATCGACAACAATGACTACGAGGGTTGCAAGGAAGAGTTCCTGCACATCCTCTCGATGGAGGTGCCTTTCACCAGCGAGGAGTTCATCAACCAGCCACGTGAGGTACTCACCGAGAATGCCTTCCAGGCTGCTATCGGTAACTTCAACCGTAAGACAGAGCGTATTCAGCAGGTGGCTCAGCCTATCATCCAGCAGGTTTACGAGAATCAGGGTCACATGTACGAGCGTATCATGGTGCCCATCACCGATGGCCGTCGTATGTTCAACATTCCATGTAACCTGAAAGAAGCCTACGAGACGGAATCGAAGAGTGTTGTCAAGGAGTTCGAGAAGAGCATCCTGTTGCATATCATCGACGACTCTTGGAAGGAGAACCTGCGTCAGCTCGATGAACTGAAGCACTCCGTACAGAACGCTTCTTATGAGCAGAAAGACCCGCTCCTGATCTTCAAACTCGAATCAGCAAAGGTTTGGGATGCGATGATCAACGAGATGTACAACCGCATCACCTCAATCCTGACCCGCGCCCAGATTCCTGAGGTGCAGCAGGTACAGGAGGCTGCTCCTGAACAGCGCACGCAGCGTCAGCAGTATACCGAGTCGAAGCAGAACATCGGTGAAGAGCAGTTGGTAGACCGCAACCAGCAGGCTGCCGCTCAGCACGACACACGTGCCCAACAGTCTCGCACGCCGATCATCAAGGACAAGCTGCCTGGACGTAACGACCCATGTCCTTGTGGCTCAGGTAAGAAGTTCAAGAACTGCCACGGAAAAGGAATCGTGTAATGAGCAATTAATAATTAAGGATTAATAATTATGATTACCATAAGCAATCTGAAGAAGGCATTTGGTGAGACGGTGGCCAGTAATATCCCTGAGTTCCAGGTGAACGACGGGGATATCCTCGGCCTGGTAGGTAATAACGGCGCAGGAAAGACGACCCTCTTCCGCATGCTGCTCGACCTGCTGAAACCCGATGAGGGTTCTGTCAGCATCGATGGCATTAATCCTGCGGAGAGCGAAATGTGGAAAGATTCTACAGGCGCTTATGTCGACGAAGGCTTTCTCATTGACTTCCTCACCCCCGAGGAGTTCTTTGCCTTCCTCGGCAGGATCAACGGCATCACGCAGGAGGAGGTTGATGAACGTCTGAAGCCCTTCGAGCGTCTGGCTGGTGGTGAGGTGTTCGGACAGAAGAAACTCATCCGTAATCTCTCGGCAGGTAACAAACAGAAGGTAGGTATTATCTCTGCCCTCTTCATGAAGCCCAAGCTTGTGATTCTCGATGAGCCATTCAACTTCCTCGACCCTTCGTCGCAGAATGTCCTGAAACATGTGCTTACTGACTATGCCCGTGAGAATAAGGCCACTCTGCTGATCTCCAGTCACAACCTCGCCCACACCATCGACATCTCCACACGTATCGCCCTGTTGGAGAAAGGACAGATCATCAAGGACCTGCCCAACAACGAAGGTAGTGCAAAGGCCGAGTTGGAGAACTACTTCGAGACGGAAGCAGAAGCATAAGACATCCCCATTTTTAGGTATTTTGGGGTTTCTACCACAGGGTTGCAACTGGGTTGCATGATTTTATTTCGTACCTTTGCAGAAAAATCATAGAAGGTTATGAAATTATCTGAGCTGAAGACTGGCGAGAAAGGTGTTATCGTCAAGGTATTAGGTCACGGTGGATTCCGCAAACGTATCATCGAGATGGGATTCATCAAAGGCCAGGAAGTGGAGGTTTTGTTGAATGCTCCCCTTCAGGACCCTGTGAAATACAAACTGATGGGCTATGAAGTATCGCTTCGTCATCACGAGGCCGAGATGATTGAAGTGGTAAGTCATGGAGAGTTTACAGTGGAGAGTGGAGAGTTTGCTACCGCCGTATCATCCGCCGAAGGAACAGCGGCAGCAGACTCTAAACGCTCAGTTCTAAACTCTACACTCCACAAAGACGACTATCTTCAGCATGCTGCCTGGAAGGAGCGCCGCACGATCAACGTCGCCCTGGTG
>JAEENF010000025.1 GCA_016283605.1 Prevotella sp. | reverse complement strand
TCGAACAGACGGAAGGCCTGAACGCCACTCAACTCCTTATTCCCTTTACTCCTCAACTCCTCCATCGCATCATTCAGCATGCCGATACCCTTGTCGAGTGTTCGGAGGAAAGAATCTTCTTCTTCCTTGATTACCTTTGTAATCAAATGCTGCTGAGCCTTCAATTCTGGGAAGGCGTCACCCATCTCAGCCACAAGGGTAGGAACGAGTTTATGCAGGAAGCCATCCTTTTGGCCTAGGAACGTATAGGCATAGCGCACAGCACGACGCAAAATACGACGGATCACATAACCCGCCTTCGCATTCGAAGGCAGCTGTCCGTCGGCAATGGAGAAGCTGACGGCACGAAGATGGTCAGCACAAACACGCATAGCAACGTTGATGTCATCTTGTTCCTGACTGACTTCTCCTTCCTCGAAAGTCGTATACTTCAGACCTGTGATGGCCTCTTCAGCCTTGATTATCGGCTGGAAGATGTCGGTATCATAGTTGGAATGCTTACCTTGCAGCATGCGAACGAGACGCTCGAAACCCATACCGGTATCGATGACGTTCATGCCCAACTTCTCAAGACTGCCGTCGGCCTTACGATTGAACTGCATAAACACAAGGTTCCATATTTCAATCACCTGGGGATCGTCCTGATTCACCAACTCACGGCCGCTCTTGCCTGAGGCAGCACGCTGTTCTGGGGTACGGCTGTCGACATGAATCTCAGAGCAGGGACCGCAGGGACCTGTGTCGCCCATCTCCCAGAAGTTATCGTGCTTGTTACCATTGATGATATGGTCCTCGGGCACATGCTTGGCCCAGTATTTGGCAGCCTCATCGTCGCGAGGGATGTTCTCTTCGGGCGAACCTTCAAACACCGTCACATACAGATTCGCAGGATCCAGCTTCAGTACATCCACGAGGTATTCCCACGCCATATCGATGGCGCCTTCCTTGAAATAATCACCGAACGACCAGTTGCCGAGCATCTCGAACATCGTGTGGTGATAAGTGTCGTGACCGACTTCCTCCAGGTCGTTGTGCTTACCTGACACACGAAGACATTTCTGGGTATCGGCACGACGACGCGGCTCGGGGTCTCGCGTACCTAATATAATATCCTTCCACTGGTTCATACCTGCATTGGTAAACATCAGTGTGGGGTCATCCTTAATCACCATCGGTGCAGAGGGCACGATGGCATGCTGTTTCGACTCAAAGAACTTTTTGAATGAGTCGCGAATCTCATTTGCTGTCATTTTTGTTTCTGATTTACAATTTTGCGTGCAAAATTACACATTAATTCCGAAACAACCAAATCTTAAGTACATAAAAAAGAAAAAACCATAATTCTTCGTCTTTCTCAAAAAAAATGATTATCTTTGCACCCTAGAAAACTAAAGACCATAGTAAGAATGGACGACGAAACAAGAGACGACGAAATTCTCGAAGAGCAGGAACAAGAAGGTACTGCAGGAGACGATAATGGCGGAGAGGCAGAAGGTCACTCCGACTATAAACCCGTTAACCGTTTTGATGCGGCTGCGGTACATCACCTCTCTGGTATGTATCAGAACTGGTTTCTGGATTACGCCTCATACGTAATCCTGGAACGTGCCGTACCAAATATCGAGGACGGTTTTAAGCCCGTACAACGCCGTATCATGCACTCCATGAAGCGCATGGACGATGGCAGATATAATAAGGTGGCGAACATTGTTGGTCACACCATGCAGTTCCACCCTCATGGCGATGCGTCTATCGGCGATGCGCTCGTCCAGCTTGGACAAAAGGACCTGCTCGTCGACACACAAGGCAACTGGGGCAACATCCTTACGGGCGACAAAGCCGCTGCGCCCCGATATATCGAAGCCAGACTCTCGAAGTTTGCCCTCGACACGGTATTCAACCCCAAGACCACCGAGTGGCAGCTCAGCTACGATGGCCGTAACAAGGAACCGATCTCCCTACCCGTCAAATACCCCTTGCTGCTGGCACAAGGCGCAGAGGGTATCGCCGTAGGACTCTCCTCGAAGATCCTGCCACACAACTTCTGTGAGATCTGTGACGCTGCCATCAATTATCTGCATGGACAGGAGTTTCATCTCTATCCCGACTTCCAGACGGGCGGTAGCATAGACGTCTTGAAATACAACGATGGTCAGCGTGGCGGTGTACTGAAGGTACGTGCAAAGATAGAAAAACAGGACCAAAAGACGCTCGTCATCCGCGAACTGCCCTATTCCAAGACGGTAGGCACACTTATCGAAAGCATCACGAAGGCCATCGAAAAGGGAAAGATCAAGGCCAAACGCGTGGACGACCTTACTTCTGCTGAAGTGGAGATTCAGATTCACCTGATGCCAGGTGTCTCCAGCGACAAGACCCTCGATGCACTCTATGCTTTCACGGACTGCGAGATTAACATCTCCCCCAACTGTTGTGTCATTGCTGACCAGAAGCCGCAGTTTCTCACCATCAGCGACGTGCTCATTCACAACGTGGAGCGTACCAAAGATCTCATCCGCCAGGAACTTGAGATCCGCAAGAACGAACTCTTGGAACAACTCCATTTCCAGTCACTGGAAAAGATCTTCATCGAGGAGCGTATCTATAAAGACCGGCAATTTGAGCAGGCACCAAATATTGATAAGGTCTGTGAACATATCGACGAACGTCTGACCCCCTACTACCCCACTCTGATCCGTGAGGTAACGAAGGACGACATCCTCAAACTGCTGGAAATCAAGATGCAGCGTATCCTGAAGTTCAACAAGGAGAAGGCCGATGAACTCATGGCCCGTATCAAGGCTGAGATCGACGAGATAGACCGTGACCTGGCGAACCTCGTAGAGGTAACCGCAGACTGGTTCCAGTTCCTCAAGGACAAATACGGCAAAGACCATCCGCGTCTCACGGAAATCCGCAATTTCGACACCATCGAGGCGGCAAAAGTGGCCGAAGCCAACCAGAAGCTCTACATCAACCGTACAGACGGTTTCATCGGCACTGGACTGAAGAAAGACGAATTTGTCTGTAACTGTTCCGATATTGATGACATCATTATCTTCTACAAGGACGGTAAATACAAGGTCATCCGTGTGGCCGAGAAGGTCTTCGTGGGGAAGAATATCCTCCATGTGGCCGTATTCAAGAAGAATGACTCGCGCACCATCTACAACGTCGTATATCGCGACGGCAAGAAGGGCTGGTACTTCATGAAACGTTTCAACGTGACTTCGATGACCCGCGACAAGGAGTACGACCTCACACAGGGAACACCTGGCTCGAAGGTGATGTACTTCACCGCCAACCCCAATGGCGAGGCGGAAATCATCAAGGTCACCCTCGACCCCTCGCAGAAGATCAAGAAGATATTCATAGAGAAGGACTTCTCGGAGATCATGATCAAAGGCCGCGCCTCGAAAGGCAACCTCCTAACAAAGTCCCAGGTCAACCGTATCGGACTGAAGAGCCACGGACACTCCACACTCGGAGGCCGCAAGGTGTGGTACGATCCCGACGTAAACCGTCTGAACTACGACGAACACGGACGTCTGCTCGGAGAATTCTTCGACGAAGACCAGATTCTGGTAATCCTTGACAATGGGGACTATTACCTCACCAACTTCGATCTGAACAACCACTTCGAATCAAATATCATGCGCATCGAGAAATACGATGCCGACAAGGTCTGGACTGCCGTGCTCTTCGATGCCGACAATCAGGGTTATCCTTATATGAAGCGTTTCGTGATGGACGCGATGAAAAAGAAGCAGAACTGGCTTGGCGAGAATCTGGCCTCAAAGATGATCCTGCTGACAGACACCTTCTACCCGCTGATTAAGGTGACCTACGGCGGTGCCGACGAATACCGAGGCTCCGAAGAGATCGATGCCGAGCAATTCATTGCCGTCAAGGGCTTCAAAGCCAAAGGCAAGCGTATCAGTACCTGGCAGATTGAATCCATCGAGGAACTCCCGCCTGTCCGCTTCCCTGAAGAACCGGAATCTATGGAAAGCCCAGATGACGCGGAGGAGGATGAAGACCTCGACCCCGACGCCGGAAAATCCGAACAACAGGTCCGCGACGAAATGACCGGCCAACTAAGACTCTTCGATGATGAGGAATAATGGTGTAAATATCGGTCTTTGGATGCTGGTGTGGCTTTTTCCCATCGCCTTGATGGCACAGCCTACCGACAGCACCCGAATCCGCACGACGGCAAACCTCATCGGCCTTGGTCCTACAAACATCCTCGACACCTATCTCTCGCAGGAAAAATTCTCTGGCTTAGGCCTTTCCTTCCTCAACATCTCGGAATGGGACAAGCCTGACAGTCGTTGGAGCACCATCATCCAACATGAGGCCAATTTCTCCTCAACGAAAGACCGCAGCAAGAAAGCCACCGAACTACAGGCAGACTACAGTTTCCTCTGGGGCCGCTATTACGCCTGGCATCTGCTGGATCGCCGTCTGAAGCTACAGGCGGGAGGACTCATCAACAGCAATATCGGCGTCATCTACAACACCGTCAACACCAACAATCCTGCACAGGCGAGACTCTCGGCCATGCTCATGCCCTCGGGCATCGCCACCTACGGCTTCTCCCTGTGGGGAAAACGGCTGACTGCCAGATACGAACTGGACCTACCGCTGCTAGGCGTGATGTTCAGCCCCAACTACGGGCAGTCTTATTATGAGATCTTCAGCCAAGGCAACTACGACCACAACGTCGTACCGACGACACCCTTGAATGCTCCGACATTCCGGCAGCAGGTATCATTAGACTGGAACGTCGGACGTGCCTGGACACTACGCATCGGCTATCTGGGACACTACCAGCAGGCCAAAGTCAACAACCTCAAGTCGCATATCTACAACCACCGTATCATGATTGGTGTTGTCCAGCAGCTCCAAATCCTTCGCTATCGCCCATGAAAAAAGCCTTATATCTCCTACTCAGCCTGACCACCCTCCTCCCGCTCGTCTCCTGCGTCGATGAGGAAGAATTCCCCAATACCTCTCAGGGCAACTTCCAAGCGCTCTGGAAAATTATCGACGAACATTACTGTTTTTTTGACTACAAACAGCATGAATACGGTCTGGACTGGAACACTATATATAATAAATATAATGTACGCGCGAAAGAGGGACTAAGCCGCGAACAGCTTTTCGAGGTCCTCACCGACATGTTGTCAGAGCTGAGAGACGGCCACGTGAACCTCTCCACACCCTTCGACTATGGACGTTACTGGTCGTGGTTTGAGGATTATCCCACAAACTTCAGCGATACCATCCAACGCCTATACTTGGGAACAGACTACAAGATAGCCTCCAGCCTGCGCTATACCATCCTCGACGATAATATCGGCTATATCTATTACGGCAGTTTCCAAGAGGGTATCGGAGAAGGCAACCTCGACGAGGTCATCAATCACCTGATTCTCTGCAACGGCCTTATCCTCGATATCCGCAACAATGGAGGCGGTATGCTCACCAACGCCGAGAAACTGGCGGCACGCTTCTGTCAGGAAAAAACACTGGTAGGTTATCAACAACACAAAACAGGCAAAGGACATCAGGACTTCTCCGAAATGGAAGAGCAATACCTGGAACCCTCCAGCAACCTCCGATGGCAGAAACCCGTTGTCGTGCTCACCAACCGACATGTGTACAGTGCGGCCAACGAATTTGTTAAATATATGAAAAATCTCCCATTGGTGAAAACCGTGGGCGATAAAACTGGTGGTGGGGCTGGCATGCCCTTCTCGAGTACCCTACCCAACGGATGGACTGTCCGCTTTTCTGCTTGTCCGATGTACGACGTGCACCGACAAAACACGGAATTCGGTATAGACCCCGACTACTTGGTAAGCCAGACAGATGACGATTTTGCACGTGGGAAGGATACTTTGATAGAATTTGCACGTAAACTTTTGGTGGAATGAATAATATTTCGTACCTTTGCACCCGCGTTTACGGTGTTAAACACCCTGCATCAGCGCTTGTGGCGGAATTGGTAGACGCGCCAGACTTAGGATCTGGTGGCTCAGGTCGTGTAGGTTCGAGTCCTATCAGGCGCACAAAAGAGTCCCGGAATCCGCATTTTATGGGGGTTTTCGGGACATTTTCGGGCAAAAAAGGTAAAAATTGTCATAAAATGCATGTTTTTTTAAAAAAAACTTAAATTTTTCTTGGCAGTTTAAAAATAATTACCTAACTTTGCCGCGATTAATGCAGATTATATATATATATGTCTAATTATAATTTATAGTTCAATGAAAAAGAAAATTATTAATGGTATTCTCGCTGCTGCAATACTTATTGCTGCTCCGAGTGCATTTGTTTCTTGTAAGGACAACGATGCTGATCTGAGAACTGAACTTCTTGGTAAGATTGCAGATCTTAGAAATCAGCTGGACAAGATTGAGAAGCAGGCTGGCCCAGTGGGTCCCGCCGGCCAGGACGGTAAGAACGGTCAGGACGGTAAGGACGGTAAGGATGGTAAGGACGGAAAGGACGGAAAGGACGGTTCTGTTGTTACCATCGGCGACAACGGTAACTGGTTCATCGACGGCGTTGACACCAAGGTTCCCGCCAAAGGTGAAAAGGGTGAGCCTGGTGAAAAGGGTGCTCAGGGTGACCCTGGTACTATCGGTTCTGTTATTACCATCGGCGATAACGGCAACTGGTTCATCGACGGTAAGGACACTGGTGTTCCTGCCCAAGGTGAAAAGGGCGAGAAAGGTGAAAATGGAACTATCGGTTCAAAGGTTACTATCGGTGAAAATGGCAACTGGTTCATCGATGGTGAGGACACTAACGTTCCCGCTACAGGTCCTGAAGGTCCTGCCGGTGAGAACGGTACAACCGTTGCTCTGATTATTGGCGATGACGGCCACTGGTACTGGTGGATCGATGGCAAACCTACTGGCGTACAGGCTGATGGCAATGCTGTCACCGTTAACGGTAGCACAATGGAGGTTAAGAATGGCACATGGTGGATTGACGGTAAGGACACTGGTGTTCTGGCTTACACCTACAACGAGATGGTTAAGCTCATCAAGGATCAGATTTACAACGCTGAGCGCGACGGTCTGACTCCTGAGCTCGAGGCTATCATCAAGAAGCTTCTGGAGAACCTTGAGAACTCTGTAGTGAAGTCTATCAAGAACATGGTTACTGACATAATTGCTGAGCGCACAGAGAACTCTGTCTATGGCCAGTTGGATATCCCCGGATGGAATCCGCTGATTCTCGCAGCTTACTATGGTTCTGTAGGTACAGACGTTACATTCCCGCAGGATGAAATCAACATCAAGGGTGTATCACCATTCACTCTGGACGCTGGTGAAGAGATTAAGGGCGACGGTGGTAAGGTTTACCTGACCCTGAACCCCTCTGAGGTAGGAATTGACGGCAAGATTGTTTCATTGGAGACCAGCCAGGGCAAGGAAGGCCCATTCACGCTGGAAGACCTGAAAGAGTCTGACGCAGAGTTGACATTCGGTTGGAACCGTACTCGTTCAACAACAGGTCTCTATGAGGCTACTGCAAAATTGAAGACTGCTGCTTCAGCTGGCATCAATATTGATTCAGAGCTTCTGAAAAATGATGCACAGGAGATTCTTGACAATATTCGCAAGGGCAGCAATAAGAGAAATGCTGTGAAGTCTCTGTCTACTCTGGTAGCTGACATATTCACAGACGCTGTTGAGACCGTCCCTGCTTATTCTGTTAAGATGACTTGGGGTGATCCTATCTTCGGTACAAGAACCGTACGTTCTGGTTATGACATCGCTGCTTTCTCAGTGAAGCCGCTGTCTTATACTCACGAGTACACACTCGTCAACAATGACGTTCAGCCATACGTTGACTGCATTCAGGCCTTCATCAACAGGCTGATTGACAGAGTGAATATTGAGTTCCACGCAAACCTCGATGTTCCCCTGTCAAGACTCCAAATCAAGAAGATTGAGGAAGTTGGTAATACTCAGGTAGAACTTACAGTTGGTTTCGTTACTTACACAGACAACACCTATACCACTGTCAACGGTCAGACCAAAGAATACAAGCTGAAGATTGGTCATGACGATGGTACAGAATTGACTGTTGTTGGTCTTGACAATCAGATTTATACGACATTCAAGGATATTATCGACTACTGCAATGGTGAGTTAGATAGAGTCAACCATCTGCTTGATCAGGTTCAGGGTCTGGATGCCAACATTGCAACACAGATCGATCAGAACAAGGAGAACCTGAAGTCTCTCGCTCAGGACTACCTCAGCACCATAGTTTACAAGATCAACGCAGAGCTTCAGGCATTCAGTGTAAACAGAATCCTCCAGCCGACACTGTTGATGAAGGATAGTAACGGTATTCGCAGAGCTTCAGGTGAGGTCAAGGCTGGCGAGGAGGTTAGCTTGCTGCCTACATCTTATACTGCAGAGCTTCTCGCTCCCGCATACAAGAAGTTTGTATCTGTGATCGCTGTCAATGGCACAGCTGCTGGAAGTGCTGACAACCCAGGCAACCTCGGTGAGGTTCTTGATGGTGGTGTTCAGGAGGTTAAGTTCACTCCGAAGGCTGGTGAGAGCTACACCATTGCTTACTCAGCTATGGACTACTTCGGAAACATCGTAACCAACTATTACATCGTTACTGGTAAGTAATTAACATCCACGAATTCAAAAAAAGTAATAAAAGAATATGAAAATGAAGAAAACAATATTGTCTTGCCTGCTGGCGCTGGGATTCCTCTCAGCTTCCGCACAGGATCAGCAGCCTAAGACTGAATACGTTTTCAATCCTCACTGGTATGTGCAGATTCAGCCTCTGGGTCTGCAGCATACCCTCGGAGAGGTTGACTTCGGAGATTTGAATTCATACACTGTTCAGGCTGCCATCGGTCGTCAGTTCAGCCCCATCTTCGGTGCTCGTCTGGCTGTCAACGCATGGCAGAGCAAGGCTGGTTCAAAGGTTTTGGATCAGCAGGATGTAGAGCACAAGTTCAAGTGGTCTTGGAAGTATGTTGCTCCCTCAATTGACCTGACAGTGAACCTGTCGAACGCACTTTGTGGCTTCAACCCCAACCGTGTATTCAACCTCAGCCTGCTGGCTGGTCTGGGTGCAAACATTGGCTTCAGCAACGACGACGCTGCTACAGAAAAGGCTGGCATCAACGGTCTTTATAATAACCTCTCTACAGAGGCTAAGAAGATCTGGGACGATGCCGACAACCTCGACTACATCTGGGACGGCTCAAAGGTTCGTCTGCTTGGCCGCGTAGGTCTGGCTGCTGACTTCAAGGTGAGCGACAAGGTTAGCATCGGCCTCGAGGCTAATGCCAACACCCTGAACGACCACTACAACTCAAAGAAGGCAGGCAACTGGGACTGGTACTTCAACGCCCTCGCTGGTGTGAAGATCAACCTCGGCAAGACTTACGAGACACGCGTTATCCCACCACTGGAGCCCGAGATTCGCTACGTGGAGAAGGTGGTAGAGAAGATCAAAGAGGTTCCCGCTCCTGCAGTAGAGCGTGAGGCCCTCCGTCGCGATATCTTCTTCATCATCAACAAGACCGACATCCGTCCGGAGGAGGCTAACAAGGTGAAGGAAATCGCTGACTACCTGAACAAGTATCCTACAGCAAAGGTTGTTGTAACCGGTTATGCTGACGCTGGTACAGGTAACGATAAGATCAACGATCGTCTGGCCGCTGGTCGTGCTGACGTTGTTGTGAAGTCTCTGGTTAACGACTACGGTATCTCTATGGGTCGTATCTCTTACGACAGCAAGGGTTCACGCGTACAGCCGTTCGCAGAGAACGATCTGAACCGTGTAAGTATCTGTATTGCTGAGTAATTTGAGAACACTCATTATTTGTAAATAACAACTTCCGACCTTCTCCATCCTGATAATCAGGATAGAAGGTCGGAATTTTAATATCAAAGAAACATGAAAAAAATTTTATCTCTAATAACAATTCTAAGTTTTGGTTGCTTGTATACCAATGCGCAAGTAACAGATGGTTACTACCGAGTACAAACCGGAAAGGGCAACTATATTTCCATTGTCAACAACAAAATCGACAATGACAATTATGGAAAGGTAAAAGATGGACAAGGTGGTAGCGTATATTCATTAAGACTCAAAAAACAAAACGAGGTCATTTCAGACGCGGCTTCAATTGTCAAAATTACAAATGTAACAGGCCAAGGTCTAATCATAGAAGGTCAGGGCATGAATACAAAAGACCTTACGACATTGTACCTGAAATGTGAAAAACAACCAATTCCGACTATTACTGCTCCAGAAGGTTATAACTTCCTTTATGGAACAGCACAAGGTCAAACAAGGTATTGTTTCGACTCAGGTACAACAAAAACTGATACTGACCAGAATAGCGAAGGTGTAACGACCAAATATACCACTTTATTTGTTGCAGGAAACCAAACTTCTGGTGATTTCACCACATCCTCACCCAATGCGTACTGGAAGTTCATACCCATTGACAACGAGACCGAGTACTACGGTATAACTCCTGAAAAAGACATTAAAGTCGACGGAAAGTACTATACCACCGTTTACAGCAGCTTCCCTTTCAAGGTAACAGGCGATATGAAGGCTTACTATGTCACAGAATGTGCAGCTGGTAAGAAAGCAGCTAAACTGAACGAAATAGAAGACGGCATTGTTCCTGCTGAGACCCCCGTGATTATAGAGTGTACATCAGAGAATGCCGCCGACAACAAGGTTATAGTTGGTGTCACAGCAACCAAGAGCTACAGCAGTAATCTAAAAGGAACCTACTTCTGCTATGTCAAGAAGTCTGGTTCTGACGGAAAGAAAGAAGCAACCACACAGTTGGCAACAGACCTAAGAAATGCTACCACCTATGTCGCATCATACATGCGCGTACTCGGTGTCTCTGAAGATGGAAAGTTGGCATTGGTGAAGGCTACAGACAGTCAGTTACATACGACTGACAAGAGTAAATATCTTCGAGCCAACAAAGCTTATCTGATGCTCTCTGGTGCAGCAGATACCATCATCCTTGGTGACGGTATCGACACTGGTATCTCATCTGTTGAAAATCAGCAGGAGGAGTCATCTGACATCTTCAACATGAAGGGCCAGAAAGTCCAGGCCACCAACGTTGACGAACTGCCTCACGGTCTTTACATCATCAACGGAAAGAAGGTGATCAAATAAGCCAGGGTTATTCGGAAATAACCTTGGAGAAATAAAAAATACTCCAAGAGTATTGAAAATTACTCTTGGAGTATTACAAAATAAGAAAGACTTATTGAATTCTAAAAATGGTTTCGCAGATGCGAAACCATTTTTATTAGAATATCGTTCTAGTAAACCGGACTTCCAATACAGGAAATACCTTAAAGGCTTTAATCAGTTTGACATAAGTGCCTACCTTTCCGCCAATATTCTCAACATCTCTTGACAAGTCTGTACCGTCGTGTGTATAGATTCTAGGAGTACCGCCCCAGAACATCGCACCACAATCAAAGGAGATCTTATACTTATCATCACCCTTAACCAGGCGTCCGCTATAGCCGAACCCCAGATAAGGACGCACAGCATTAGTCTTAACACTCACCTTAACCATACCATCCTCTGGATCTGGCTCCATCATATATGGCTTACCTTTTTCGTGTATAAGATTGCCCTGGTCATCGTAAACGTCATTGACATAATCGCCTATATGAACACCCATGCGTCCATACACTTCGAAGCTATTGTGCAAATCCCTCATAAGTTTCGGGTCATCCAGTCTGAATTGCACCGAATTAAGGTTAATATCAACAATAGGCTCATAAGCTAGTGCTCTATCATACATCTGATTATACATGCATACGCCTAAGAGTGAAGTCATATCCTCCGTTGTATTATAGGCCTTGGCCACCTTAGAGGAACCAAGATAGACACCTGCTGATATATGCCAGTGTTTATTCTTAAAGGGGAAAACATCCACGAGCAAATGAGCATTACTCCAAGTAGGCTCACCTATCATATCAACGGTATTATTCACCTTATAGCCCGTGAACTGTTGCATCATCGTTGAAAGCTTGTTGAATCTGGATTCATCATTCGTTTCACCAACCTG
Source organism: Prevotella sp. (assembly GCA_016283605.1). GTDB lineage: Bacteria > Bacteroidota > Bacteroidia > Bacteroidales > Bacteroidaceae > Prevotella. The sequence goes on along the minus strand of JAEENF010000025.1, from coordinate 624 downwards.
AACGCCAAAGGTCATATTATGATGGAACTTAGGCATGACAGAAAAACCGCCTCGTAACTGGAGATAATCACCCATCGGAGATGACACCTCAAGTCCTACACCAGTGGTACCCATACTAATAGAGGCATCCAGACGATTAAAGACCTGACCCTTTACTATCGAAGCCATTAAAAGGGCTGTCAGAGTTAAGACTACTTTTTTCATATTCTTTATTCTATTTTTAGTTCAACTTTACCTCATCCTCCAACGTCCTTCGCGCTCTACCATCGGCACAGCAATCTCCTCATTGATAGAATCACCAAAGCAAAGCACAAGGAAAACATTTGTCAACTGCAACGAAGAATCTGTTTTTGCATTGGACACACGCACATCCAGGACACCGTGATGAACCTCCTGCTGCGCTGCCATATACTGTTTGTATGCAGCCAGCATCTGTTCACGATAGTCTTCAGGCATAACGTCCAGACCATCCTTTCCTGCCATAAACTGCTCATATTCGCCGTTCAGAAGATGTCGGTAATAGCCCTCAGCCGCCAAGGAAGCAAGTTCCTCAGGGGTAGGACCGCTACTGCATGCACCAATCAGCAACAAGGACAGGAAAAGAAAAGGAAGTAGACGCATAAC
>JAEENF010000024.1 GCA_016283605.1 Prevotella sp. | reverse complement strand
CCACTGTTCCTGTGAGTGGGGACTCGACGAGAATATCTCCTTCTACCGTCACATGTTCGATATGAACAATGGCAAGCCCAAGGAGAAGAAACCGACGGTGAACGTGACCATCCAGAACACCATCTCTGCGAAGGCCCTTGACACCTGGAACCACGCCTTCGGTTCGACCATCGGTGGCGAGAACACCACTTTTATGCGTAACCTCTGGGCGGACAATACCGGCCGTAACCCCAGCGTGGGATGGGCCGGCGTCTTCAACTACGTCAACAACGTGGTCTACAACTGGGTGCATCGCACTGCCGACGGCGGCGAGTATAAGTCGATGTTCAACTTCATCAACAACTACTACAAGCCCGGTCCTCTGACCCCGAAGGACACACCTATCGGTCATCGTATCACCAAGAGCGAGAGTCGCTCGGAAGGTCTCTTCCCCTTCAAGCAGTTCGGCCGTATCTACGCCAACGGCAATATCATGGAGGGTTACCCTGAGATTACAAAGAATAACTGGAACGGAGGTATACAAACCGCTGATAAAGATGGAGATATGGATGAGACAGAACTGACATTGATGCGCTCAGACGAACCCTTTGAGATGCCGTTTGTCACCATCATGGGTGCGGAGAAGGCCTTCGACTGGGTACTCTCGAATGCAGGCGCTACGGTACCCTGTCGCGACATCGTCGACCAGCGCATCTGCGAAGAGGTCCGTACGGGACAGGCTTACTACGTCAAGGACTACGAAAAGGAACTCGCCAAGATCGAGAAGAAGACGGGCGTGAAGCAGAATCCTTACGGTGACATGTGGGGTCTCCACGAGAAGTCACAGAACGAGCAGGGCTTCTTCAAGTACCGTCGTCTGCCTCAGGACTCTTACAAGCAGGGTGTCATTACCGATCCCCGTCAGATGGGTGGCTATCCCGAGTACAAGGCCTGGGAGCCCTATAAGGACAGCGACAACGACGGTATGCCCGATGCATGGGAGGTAGCCAACGGCTTGAACCCCAACGACGCCAGCGATGCCGTGAAGGACTGTAATGGCGACGGCTATACGAACATCGAGAAATATATCAATGCCATTCCCACCCGTTCGAAGGTCGACTGGCGTAATCTGAACAACAACTACGATACCCTTGCCGCGCAGGGGAAACTGATGTAACAAGGCATTATGACAACAAAAGAACTGACACTTTTAGCGGAGAAGAACCGCAAACGACTCGTCGAGGTCGTCTACAGGGCCAAGGCCGGCCACATTGGTGGCGATCTGTCGTGCCTGAACGTGATGACGGCCCTCTATTTCGACGTCATGAAAAACCTGAACCCCCAGGAGCCCAAGGCTGCTGACCGCGACCGTTTCGTGCTCTCGAAGGGACACTGTGTGGAGGCGCTCTACGTCACCCTCGAGGCCAAGGGATTCCTCAAGCCCGAGGTACTCGACACCCTCGGACAGTTTGGCAGCATCCTCAGCGGACACCCCACCATCGAGGTTTCCGGCATTGAGGTGAACAGCGGTGCCTTAGGTCACGGCCTGAGCATCGGTACGGGTATGGCCATCGCCGCCAAGATGGACAAGAAGGACTGGAAGACCTACGTGCTCATGGGCGACGGTGAACAAGGCGAGGGTTCGATCTACGAGGCAGCGATGGCAGCCGGTAAGTATCATCTCGACAACCTTGTGGCCATCATCGACCGCAACCACCTGCAGATCTCCGGCAATACGGAGGATGTGATGCCCATCGACAGCATCCGTGAGCGTTGGAGTGCCTTTGGCTGGGACGTCATCACCATGAACGGCGACGATATGGAGAGCATCCTTAACACCTTCCACGCTATCGACTACACCAACAAGAAGCCCCACCTTCTCATCTCTGAGACCACCAAGGGCAAGGGCGTAAGTTTCATGGAAGGCATCGCGAAGTGGCATCACGGTGTGCTCAACGAAGAACAGTGCATCGCTGCCGTGAAAGAAATTGAAGAAAGGATCAAAAGTTTAGAGAAATGATTGCATGTAGAAAACAATTTACCGACACGTTGCTGGAACTGGCACGTGAGGACAAAGATATCATTGCTGTAACCACCGATGCCCGAGGTTCTGTGACTTTAGGCGACTACGCCGTTGCACTGCCCGAGCAGTTCGTGGAGTGTGGCATTGCCGAACAGGATGCTGTGGGCATCTCAGCAGGATTGGCACATTCCGGCAAGAAGGTCTTTTGCTGTGGTCCCGCATGTTTCTATGTGGCCCGCAGCCTCGAACAGGTGAAGGTTGACCTCGCCTACTCTGAGAATCCCGTCACCATCCTAGGTGTCTCTGGCGGTGTGGCCTACGGTGCTCTGGGCGCTACCCATCATTCGCTGCACGACATCGCAGCCCTGCGTACCTTCCCAGGCATGACCGTTTGTCTGCCCTCAGATTGGCGTTTTACCAAGAAACTGGTAAAGTTCTTGGTTGATTTCAATAAGCCGTGCTACGTTCGTGTGGGTCGTGCTGCCGTGCCTGATGTTTACGAGAACGACGACTTCACCTTTGAGGTGGGCAAGGCCATTCAGATTCTCGATGGCAGCGATGTCACCATCGTGGCTACCGGCGAAACCGTTTACCACGCTTGGCAGGCCGGTCTCCAGCTGAAGGAACAAGGCATCTCTGCCCGCGTGCTCGACTGCTCATGGCTCAAACCATTCGACGAGGAGGCTATCCGCAAGGCTGCCCGTGAAACTGGACGTATCGTTACTGTCGAGGAGCACTCACAGTTTGGTGGTTTGGGTGCTATGGTTTGCGAGACCATCAGCGAAAATCCCGTTCCTGTCCGTATCATTGGTATTCCTGACGAGAACGTCGTTCATGGCACCAACGCCGAAATCTTCCATCACTATGGTATGGATGCAGAAGGAATCGTAAAGAGTACGCTTGATTTCATTCAATAAGTCTATGGTACAACGCATTATAGCTATCGACCAAAGTACATCCTCGACGAAAGCATTGCTGTTCGACGAGGAATGCCATTTGCTGGCGCGTACCAACGTAGACCACAAGCAGTATTATCCACAAACGGGTTGGGTAGAGCACGACACAGAGGAAATTTACAACAACATGATAGAGGCCATCCGCCAACTCATTGACCATTCACCATTGACCATTGACCATTGCTCCGCATCTGACAGCACAGCCAATAATGTTCAATGGTCAATGGTCAATGGTCAATGGAGCCTCGCCATAACCAATCAGCGCGAAACAGCTGTCGTTTGGAGCAAAGCCACTGGCAAGCCTATTGCAAATGCTGTCGTATGGCAAGATACTCGTGGTGCAGAACTGTGTCGTCAACTACGAGCTGACGGCAAAGCAGAAATAGTCATGCAGAAGAGCGGTCTGCTCATCGACCCCAACTTCTCCGCATCGGGTATAAAATGGTTGCTGGATAACGTCGAGGACGCACGTCAGCAAGCCATTAATGGCGATCTGCTGATGGGAACCATCGACACCTGGCTCATCTGGAAACTCACCGGTGGTAAGGTACACGCCACCGATTATACCAACGCCTCGCGTACCATGCTCTTTAATATCCACACCCTCGACTGGGACGACGACCTGCTCCGGCTCTTCGACATCCCGCGTTCGATGATGCCTGAGTTGAAGCCCTGCGATGCCGTCTATGGTGAGACCACTGTTGAGGGTCTCTTCGCCGAGCCCATCCTCATCGCCGGCGTCTTAGGCGACTCCCACGGTGCCTTGGTGGGTCAGATGTGCTTCACGCAGGGCTCTGGTAAAGTCACTTACGGCACAGGCTCGAGTGTGATGGTGAACATCGGCGAGGAGCCTAAGGCTGCTCCCGAGGGTCTCGTGACCTCCGTGGGCTTCTCGGCCTTCGGCAAGACCTACTACGGTTTCGAGGGTAACATCTACAGCACAGGTGCCACTCTGAAATGGATTGCCGATCAGTTGCAGTTGGTGGGTCATCCCTCGGAGATGGAAGCACTCGCCACGAGTGTGGCCGACAATGGCGGCGTCTATATCGTCCCTGCCTTCTCGGGCCTCGGGGCCCCTTGGTGGCAGAGCAGTGTCAAGGGAGCCGTCTTCGGACTCACCTTCGCCACCACGAAAGCACATTTCCTGCGTGCCGCCCTCGAGTCCATCGCCTATCAGATCCGTGATCTGGTCGATGTGATGGCCAAAGCCACTGGTGGCAGCCTGAAGGAGATCGCCGCCGACGGCGGTCCTACGAAGAACCATTTCCTCATGCAGTTCCAGGCCGACATGCTGCAGACGCCAGTCGTCTGTACCGAGGTCGACGATGCCTCAGCCCTGGGTGCCGTCATTATGAACGGCTTCGCCCGCGGTCTCTGGAAGTGCTTCGACGATGTTGTCGCCTTCCGCAAGGTCACGGAGACCTATTGTCCCCACCCCGCCGATCCCCGTCTGTATGAGGGTTGGCTGAATGCAATGCATCAACTTATAAATAATTAAAGATATGAAGAACGGAAAGACCTGTTTCGGCGTGATCATCGGAACCCGCGCCTATTTCAATTCAGAGCTCGCCAAGGATGTCCGCAAGCAGTTGCTCAAGACAATGGACGAGTTAGGTTACGAATACATCATCCTCCCTGAGGACGCCACCCCCACCGGTTCGTCGAGCATCGAGACCCGCGAGGACGGCCTCAAGGTCAGCAAGCAGTTCCGCGAGCACCGCGACGAGATCGACGGTATCGTGGTATCCCTGCCCAACTTCGGCTACGAGATCGGCATCATCAATGCCATCAGCGATGCCGACCTCAACGTCCCCGTGATGGTACAGGCCTGCGACGACGAGAACGACAAGGTCGACCTCGACTCCCGTCGTGATGCCTTCTGTGGCAAGATCTCCGTCTGCAACAACCTCTATCAGTACGGCATCCCGTTTACCGACACCACCCTGCACACCTACAGCATCTACAGTCCGCTGCTGGCTCAGGATCTGAAGAAGTTCGCTGCCATTTGTCGTGTAGTCAATGGCCTGCGCCACTGCCGTATCGGGCAGATCGGCACCCGTCCTTTGGGCTTCAACACCTGTCGCGCCAGCGAAAAGTTGCTCCAGCGCAGTGGTATCACCGTCGTTCCTGCCGACCTCTCCGAGATCCTCTTCGCTGCTGAGAAAATCAGCGACGACGACCCGAAGTTCCAGGAGATGTGCGGTCGCATCCAGAACTATGCCAAGGTACCTGAGGCCTATCGTGAGAAGCTCAACCTCCAGGCGAAGTTCGGTGTGGCTGTCGAGAACTGGATTGAGGCCAACGATGTGCATGCCGTCGCCATCCAGTGCTGGGACTCACTCGAGCAGAACTACGGTTGTGCCGCCTGTGTCACGATGTCCATGCTTTCTGACAAGCTCATCCCCGCTGCCTGCGAGACCGACCTCGCCGGAGCCGTGTCGATGTATGCCCTCGCCCTCGCCTCAGAGAATGCCCCTGCCCTGCTCGACTGGAATAATAACTTCGCCGAAGACCGCAATAAATGCGTCTGCACCCACTGCGGCAACTTCCCCCGTCAGTTTGTAGGCAACGACGACCTGAAGCTCGGTCCCCTCGGCGTACTCGGTCGTACCCTCGGTAAGATCAACACCTTCGGTGCAGTCTATGCGAAAGTGAGTGAAGGCCCCTTCACCTTCTTCCGCATCTCCACCGACGATCCCAAGGGCTGTATCAAGGCCTATCTCGGCAAGGGAGAGATCACCAACGATCCCTACGGCATGGACGGCTGCATCGCTGTGACGAAGGTCGACAACCTGCAGCAGCTGATGAAGTACATCTGCAAGAACGGCTTCGAGCACCATGTGGCCATGTGCCGCACCGATGTCGTCGACATCCTCAATGAGGCCATCGAGACCTACCTCGGCTGGAACCTTTACGTTCACGAATAAGGTTCTGGATATTCCCACATATTAAAGGAGCACCCCGTTTGGGATGCTCCTTTTTCTTTGAGTCACGGGACTGTCCCCATGAGCTTGGACTTCTTTCGTGTTGTCTCCAATTGTCATCTTGGACGATGAATTCACTACCATCTTCGTGACAACCCCATTCTCGAGCGTATAATCATACTTTCTCACAATGTTCGTTTCCATTGTTTTGTAAACTCGCTCTTCGCTCAGAAGAGTATCATCATCTGTTCTGCACTATTGCGCCGCAAAGATAATCAATAATCACAAGATAACAAAGAAAATTGAAGGAAAAAATCCTAAAAAACAAAAAAAATGAGAGATATTCTTTTGAATTTCAAAATTATTTCATAAATTTGCACCCAATATGAGGATAGTATCACATAGGCGATTAGTTGAGTTCTATAGTTCAGAAGGACATGGAGACGCTCAGGCTGCACTTGAACGATGGTATAACATCGCAGAAAAGGCAGAGTGGAAGAACCTATCGGATATAAAGGCAGACTTCCCCACAACAGACTACGTTGGGAATCAACATTATGTCTTTGACATAAGAGGCAACAAATATCGACTTGTTGTGGTCGTAAAGTTCACAATCGGGCATATCTTCATCCGATTTGTGGGTACTCATAGTGAATATGATAAGATAGATGTTTCAACGATATAATAAAAGGAGGTACAGATATGGCAAAGATTACTAAGGAACAATACGAGTTCGCATTGGCACGAATAGAGGAACTGTTGCCGATGGTGGATGACAACACGCCTGCCAACGACCGTAATGCCGTGGAGTTGACAATGATGTCGGATGTTGTCATTGACTATGAGAAAGAACATTATCCCATAGGTAAACCTACCGTAGCCCAGTTGATACAGCTTTCCTTGGACGAGAAGAATATGAGCCAGAAGCAGTTGGCCACAGAGATTGGAGTCAGTCCTTCTAGAATCAGTGA
>JAEENF010000023.1 GCA_016283605.1 Prevotella sp. | reverse complement strand
CTGGTATCGTATCACCATTCACCAACTGGTGAAAGTCTGTCGTGATGTCTCATCGAAATATACACGTTCGAAGGTGCGTAAGTCGCTGCCAGAAGACTTCTCCTATATCATTGAAGAACTGCTGCATGAACGTACCGATGATATCGACAAAGCCGCATACGTTGCCGTTATTGTCAATACCATCATCTCTACAGACCGAGCAGATGATTTCATCTGTGCCATCTGTAATGTCATCCAGCGTCTGGCCATCGACCAGCTACACATTCTCGGCGACATCTACGACCGAGGTGCAGGCGCCCATAAGATTATGGACACCCTGCGGCAGTATCATTCCTGGGATATTCAGTGGGGCAATCACGACATCCTCTGGATGGGAGCCTCTGCAGGGAATACCGCCTGTATCTGCAACGTGCTCCGCCTCTGTCTGCGCTATGCCAATCTGGCCACTATCGAGGAGTACGGCATCAACCTCGTACCACTGGCCACATTTGCCCTCGAAGTGTATGGTGATGATCCTTGCGAGGAGTTCATGCCCCATCTGTTGCCTGGCAACAACATCGATGAAAAAACCCGTCAGCTGACGGCGAAAATGCATAAGGCCATTGCCATCATGCAATTTAAGGAAGAGGCAACCATCATCGAGCGGCATCCTGAGTGGCAGATGGAAGACCGTTGTCTGCTCAGTCACATTGACTTTGAACACGCTACATGCAGAATCGAAGACAAGGACTACGAGATGCTGAGCTGTAATTTCCCCACGGTTACGTCGTCAAAACCCAACACACTCACTGCCGAGGAAGCTGGACTCATGCAGAAATTGCGCCATTCCTTCCGCATCAGCGAGAAACTTCATAAGCATATCCGCACCCTACTCTCTCATGGCTGTATGTATGCTGTCAGCAATTCCAATCTGCTCTTCCACGCCTCAATACCGTTAAACGAAGACGGTTCGCTGAAAGAAGTGGAGATATACCCGGGCAAGCGTTACTCCGGCAAGGAACTGATGCACAATATTGGCATGCTGATCCGTGCAGCTTTCCAAAACGCTTCTACGAGCGACGAATATCCACGCGACTATGCCCGCGACTACTTCCTCTATCTCTGGTGTGGTAAGGACTCTCCCCTTTTCGACAAATCGAAGATGGCCACTTTCGAACGTTATTTCCTGAAAGACAAGGATACTTACAAAGAAGAGAAAGGTAACTATTTCAAGCTACGTGACTCAGAAGAAGTCTGCGACCGTATCCTCGATGCCTTCGGCGTGAAGGGAGAAAACCGGCATATTATCAACGGTCACGTTCCCGTTCATGCGTCAAAGGGCGAGAATCCCGTTAAGGCTGGTGGTAAACTTATGGTCATCGACGGTGGATTTTCAGAAGCCTATCACAACGAGACAGGTATCGCCGGCTATACGCTGGTCTATCACTCCAGAGGATTCCAGTTGGTACAGCACGAGCCCTTTACCTCAGCCCGTGATGCTATCGTCCGTGAGACCGACATCAAGTCGAGCATCCAGATTGTGGAAATGTCAACTCACCGTATGCGAGTAGCTGATACCGACAAAGGTGAAGAACTAAGAGCGCAGGTAGCTGACCTGAAGGAACTGCTTTATGCCTATCGTCACGGTATAATAACAGAGAAACGACAATAATAGTCTGGAACCTAAAGCCTCGACAATCGGAGAATACGGGTGGTAGAGGAAGTCACGCGATAACGGTGATCCGTTCGGAGACCAACGAGCCATAGAATGTGACCAGAGGCATCTGTGACAACCTGTTGACGTCGTTTCTCCAGAAGATTCAGTTTCCTGTCGGTAAGGAAATCTGAAACCAGTTTGCAACCATTCATACCGAAAGGTTGAAAGCAATCACCCGTCTGTACCTGACGAACAGTAAGAGGAAAAGCAATTGTCGACGCATCAAGGGTCGCTATGTCAGGCTCCTTGCTGATAGCATCGATGGTTCCATCGAACAATTCAACACGAAAAACAACGGAATTATCGAGACGATAGTTTCCTGGTTCAGGAATTATAAGCGGTTTCATCGGTGATTGAACAGGCGCAACAACCAATGTCTCACGATCAATGAGAAGGGAATGGGTCGGAGAAGTAAATTCGCGACCATAAGGCC
>JAEENF010000022.1 GCA_016283605.1 Prevotella sp. | reverse complement strand
TCATGGTGTTCTTACCCTCTACGGTACCGCGGCGCTTGATGATGCCTGCTTCGTAGACCATACTTTCGGCAAGAGTAGTCTTGCCGCTACCCGCACTGCCAATGAGTGCAATGTTTTTGATTTCGTTAGTTTGATAAATTTTCATATCCGTTGGTTTTTAGATGAATTAATCAAATGAGAGCGCTAAATTAGGCATTTTTTGAGAAAACACCAAAGAAATCTTTGAAATATTAAACTAAATTAGTATTTTTGCAGTGAAAATGATAGGAATCTACATACATATACCGTTTTGTAGGAGCAGATGCATCTATTGCGGGTTCTATTCGACAACAAGTTTAGAACTTCGCCAAAGGTATGTCGAAACGGTGGTGAAGGAGATTGGAATCAGGAGTCAGGAGACAGGCGTCAGGAGTATATACCTCGGAGGTGGGACGCCAAGTCAACTAACAATTCCACAACTGCAACAGATTTTTGACGCTATATATATATATAATAAGGTAGAGAAAGATGCAGAGGTAACTATTGAGGTGAATCCCGATGATGTGACGGAGACATTTGCCGAAGGACTGGCAACACTACCCGTGAACCGTGTGAGTATGGGGGCGCAGACATTCGACGATGTCCGTTTGAAATTCCTGCACCGTCGCCATACATCATCACAGGTGCGCAAAGCCGTAAGCCTTCTGCGCTCTGCAGGTATCAGCAACATCAGCGTCGATCTGATGTACGGATTTCCAAACGAAACCATCTCCGACTGGGAAGGCGACATTGATGCCGCCATCGCCCTTGATGTGGAACACCTCTCGGCTTACTGTCTCACTATTGAAGAAGGAACGAAATTATGGAGATGGCTGTCTCAAAAAAAAGGCAATCCCTCTTGCGAGATCCTTCCGGACGAAGAACTGGAACGGGCGATGTACGAAATGCTTATAGACAAATCGGAGGCTGCAGGCTTCGAGCACTACGAAATCTCGAACTTCGCAAAACCAGGATTCTACTCGCGCCATAACTCCAGCTACTGGGACGGTACGCCCTACCTCGGTATCGGAGCCGCAGCCCATTCCTACGATGGAAACACCCGCAGTTGGAACATCGCCGACATCCATCAGTATATCGAAGGAATGGAGAATGGCAAACGAATCTTCGAATCAGAGACACTCGATGCTGACACACGATATAACGACATGGTGACGGTGGCGTTGCGCACCCGAGAAGGTCTCGACCTCAAACGGTTGTCGGAAGACTATCGAGACTACTGTCTTAGAAATGCCCAACGATTTCTTGATGACGGACAGTTACAGGTAACACAGGCACAGACACTCGCCCTGACACGAAAAGGACTTTTTGTCAGCGACATGATAATGAGCGAATTGATGAAAGTGTAGAAACAAAAAATGAGTATATGAATAAAAGATTATCCAGACAATACACCCACAAGGCAAGCCTGCTGGTTTTGCTCATGATGATGCCCCTGATGATGATGGCACAGATATCTGGTGTAGTATTAGATGCCAGCGATGGCGGGCCGATTCCCTATGCCACGATACAATACAAAGGAAACCGTATATCCACCATCGCTGATGGCCAGGGACGCTTCCGCATAGACCGTCACAATGGCTGGCGACTGACCATTAGTTCGGTGGGCTATCGCGAACAAGTGATCAACGTCAGTCCACAAACGCAGAGTCAGATGACCATCCGCCTGGCCGCCGATAACCGCCAGTTGGGTGAGGTTATGGTGAAGTCGAAGAAGAAATCCCGTTATCGCCGCAAGGACAACCCTGCTGTGGAACTCATGCGCAAGGTCATCGCCAACAAGAAGAAAGCTGACCTGAAACGCCACGATTATTACCGCTATCAGAACTATCAGAAAATCGGTCTCGGCCTGAACGACCTGAAGCCAGAGACTCTGGAGAAGGGTATCTTCAAACGCTATCCTTGGTTGCGCGAACAGGTAGACACCAGCCAGTATACCGACAAAATGGTATTGCCGCTGACTGTCGATGAAATGGTGACGGAGCAAATCTACCGTAAGGACCCGAAGGCAGAGCGCACCATTGTGAAGGGTACAAAATCGAGTGGTGTGAATGACCTCTTTCAAACTGGTGAGGTTCTGACCACTGTCATGCGCGAGGTCTTTGCCGACGTTGACATCTACGAAGACTACATTCTGCTGATGCGCCATAAATTCAGCTCACCCATCGGTCGCGACGCCATACAGTTCTATCGCTACTATATCACTGATACCGTCTACGTAGGTCAGGACCGCTGTATCCACCTCGACTTCCTGCCCAACAACCAACAGGACTTCGGCTTCCGCGGACAGATCTATATCCTTGCCGACACGACGTATCAGGTGAAGCGCTGCGAACTCTATATCCCCCGCTCAAGCGACGTGAACTGGGTGGAGTCGATGCAGTGTATGCAGGAATTTTCGAAACAAGACAACGGCGAGTGGCTACTCACCATCGACGATATGATTGTGGAACTGATGCTGACGGACTGGATACAGAAGGGCGTCGTCACCCGAACGACGCGAAAGACCGACTTCTCCTTCGATCCCCTGCCCGACGAGCGATTCAAGAAAAAGAACCCCATGCAGTTCGAGGCGGGCTCCGACAACCGTAGCGACGACTTCTGGGCACAGCACCGACAGGTGGAATTCACCAAGAGCGAGGCCGGCATGGGCGGATTCCTCGACCATCTCGAAAAGCTCAAGGGATTCAAGTACGCCATCTTCGTGCTCAAGGCCCTCTTCGAGAATTACCTCGAAACTGGCTCTCGTGAAAAACCGAGCAAGTTCGACGTCGGACCTATCAACACGTTCATCTCGCAGAACTTCCACGACGGCCTACGACTCCGTGTGGGGGGACAGACAACGGCCAACCTGAACCCGCACCTCTTCGCCAAGGGCTACTACGCCTACGGCACGAAGACCCACGAGAACTACTACAATGCCGAACTCACCTACTCGCTCACGCCCAAGCAATACCTGCCGCAGGAATTCCCTGTGAACAACATCATCGTCTCTGCAAAGCGCGACGTCGCACTCCCCAGCGACAAGTACAGCGTCTATGATAAGGACAATATTTTCTCCTCGTTCAAGGTACACGACATCGACAAGATGCTCATGTACAAGTCGCAGCGGCTGGCCTATGAGTTCGAAACTTCCACCCACTGGCGATTCACAGCTGATCTGAAGACGGAGCGCATCAAGCCTATCGGCAACCTTGTCTTCCAGCCGCTGATAGCCGGAGCAGCGCCACTCGACCAGATGCGCTACACCGAGTCGACATTCGGCATCCGCTTCGCCCCCGACGAGAAGTTCGTCAATACGAAGCAGCGCCGCCGCCCGATGAACAAGGACGCGTGGTACATCCAGCTGCAGCACACCCTGGGCTACAACGGCGTACTCGGAGGTGACTATAACTACAATTACACGGAGTTCGAATGGTTCCGTCGGACATGGCTCCCGATGAGCTGGGGCAAGTTCGACACCCGCCTGCGCCTCGGTATCCAGTGGAACCAAGTACCCTGGCCGCTACTGCCTATGCCGCAAGCCAATCTCTCGTACGTCATCTCGCCGCAACTGTTCAACATGATCAACAACATGGAGTTCCTTAACGACCGTTTCGCATCTGTGCAGTTCACCTGGGAGATGGGCGGCAAGATCCTGAACCGTATACCGCTGCTCCGCAAGATGAAACTCCGCGAGATTCTGGAGTTCAAAGGCCTATGGGGCACACTCTCGAAGAAGAACAACCCCTTCCTCCCAGAGAATGCGGGCAGTTCAAAACTGATGGTCTTCCCTGAGAACTGCTTCACGATGGACGGCAAGGTACCATACTGGGAATATGCCGTCGGCGTGCAGAATATCCTGAGCCTGATACAGATTCAGTATGTCCACCGTATCAACTACATGAACCTGCCGACGGCAACACGCCACGGCATCCGCTTCGTGATTACTCCGACGTTCTGACGTTTAGAGGTGGATACTGACATCGAGGCCGAGCTGGATGGGGTTGGCGCGCTGGGCAAAATACCGCGTGCCGCCTGCTGCTGAACTCTGGATGGCGAACGTATTATAATGTGTATTCGTGAGGTTACGGCCCCAGAGTGATACCAGTACTGGGCCGAAGTCGTAATCAGCATGTGCACCAGCCACAGCATAGAACTTCTGAGCGTAGGTGTTAGCCTCGTCCCACCAGGTCTTACCCTGACCGTTCATGTTGGCACCAATGGTGAACTTGTCGATGTGCCAGTCAACCATAGCGCTAAGAGTGTGCTGAGGAACGAAGGGCACGTAGTTGTCTTTGTAAGAAACTAGTGGCTCATAGCCTGTACCATGACTGCTCACGTTCATTGTGTTAGCATTGTACTCATCGAACTTGGCATTGGTAAAGGCATAGGTTACCCCCCAGTCGAGTGCATTGTCAAAGGCCTTGCCACGCAAGGTAGCCTCCACACCACATGAGTGACTCTTACCGGCATTGACCATCATACGGCCATAGTTGCTATTGGGCTCCATAATGGATAACTGCTGGTTGCGTATCTGCATATAATAGAGCGCAAGATCGAAGTGCGCAGCGCCGCCAAAGAGATTCAGGTGCGTGCCCAACTCGTAATTCCACGATTCCTCGGGCTTATAACTGATTGTCTCGTTGATATTATCGTAGTCTTGTGTGGTGTGCTGTACATCGTAGTCGCCACGCATAGCATCCTGCTGGTGGGCGTTGAGTTCGGTCTGTAAAACGTCACTGAACATCTGGATATTATAGCCTCCAGCACGATAGCCCTTCGAAACGAGGGCGTAGACATTACCAATCTGCTCATCGAAAGTATAGGTAATACCTATCTTCGGCAGCAACTGGGTGTAGGTCTTCTGACGACTGTCAAACACATGCGAGGTAAGGTGATAAGTTGCCTGGCGCTCTGCTGTTCCTCCTGTCATATTCATATAGGCGAGGGCATCATACTCAATCTTCACCTTATCGACATTGAAACGCAAGCCAAGGGTCAGCTTTAGGCGATCGGTTAGAAGGAGGTTCGACTCATGGAATACGGCGAAGTTCAACGATGGTGTCTTGAACGACTCAGGCACAGCCATCTCGGCACTCATCGATATACCATCGAGTGTCTTCTGAACAGCAGCCGTTGCAGCAGTTTCAGCCTGCTTGGCAGCCATCGCCTCAGGCATGCCCTGGGCCATCATCTGTTCTAACATCTGTTGATACATACGAGGATACATCGACTGCTTCATGGCATTACGCATAGCATTGGTGATGGCATTACCTATAGGACCCGTGATGCCATCGCCGAAATAGACAGGAGCATCAGTGCGCAACCACTGATACGAGCCGAAGAGACCCGTAGTGTGCTGCCAACGACTTGGAAATATCTGTCTTATCAAACCCTTATTATTGCTTCTCAGCACAAACTCCTGCGTCACGGCGTTCATTTTCTGATTCTGGTGTAGTTGCAGGTAATCAGGTGTCATATAATCCTGATCCATCAACATTGCATCTTTGAGATACTGATAGCTCGTCGTCGAGGTAAAGAGCAGACGGTCGGTCTCGTAGCCAATGCTCAGACCCGTGTTCAGCATATTGCGCTTGTAGCCGTTCATGATCGTTGTCGCAGGATCTTTGACGTTGTCCATTTTAGGCGAGCCTGTTTCCATCACCCAACTGTCGAGGACAGTATTAGCCTCACCATATCCAAAACCATTCTGGTTCACGTACTGATAATCAGCCGTCCAGTCGAACTTCAGTTTCTTCGATGGCGACCAGATGAGGCGGAGCTTACCGCCAGCTTCATTAGATTTGTCGTTCTTCTCACTGAAGTTATCATTATTGATAAAGCCCTTCAGGCCGCTGTAGAATCCTGCTACAGTAAAGGCGAGCTTCTCAGAGGGACGATGGTGATGAGCCACCTCGACGTTACGATATAATCCTGTACCGATACCCAGACGGATATCCGTCCCCTGATAGTTCATCGGGTTTTTCGAATAGATGCGCACCATTCCGCCCTCAGTATTCTGACCATAGAGCGAACCCTGCGGACCACGCAGGATGTCCACACGGTCGAGCATATAGAAGTGGTTGTTGAAAGCCGCCTTCGACATCAGCGGGATATTATCGTAATAGACGCCTACAGCGGGATTGTTAATACGAGAGCCGATGCCTCGCACATACATCGATGAGGTAAGACGTGAGCCATAAGCAGGCATCACAAATGAGGGCACATATTGTGAGAGTTGGCTTAAGTCATGGATATGAAACTGCTGGAGTTGTTCACTACCAAACACATTGCTGCTCACAGGTTGGAGACGCAGGCGAACCTGTTCCTTAGGTTGTGAAACAACTACGACTTCATCAAGATCTACGACCTTACTAGAATCAGCAAAAGCCTCAGTATCAAGTCCTTTCAAAGTATTTCCAACAGCCAAAAGCTGACATCCAAAAGCAAAAAATATCAAATAAAACTTCTTCATATTTCCATTAAATCTGTAATTTCGGGTGCAAAGGTACAACAATTACAGATATCATACAATCCTCATTTATATGGATTTTTGCAAAGAAAGACGATAAAGGGCAAATACGAAATAGGCTATCAGCAATGGATAGCCAATATAATATAATGTGGTGATACTAAATATGACATAATCAACGGCACAGACAGCAGCCAGTCCACCAAGGTAAAGGATAGCCTCTCCCATCGGCAGATGATGGCGCACATCATCGATTGTCGCAATAGCCACTATGACGATAGCCCAGACAGACATGACGAAAAGTCCCAGGAACCACGGTAAAGCATACGGATTAAGGGATGGATGATAATAAAAATGTCGCCAGGTTTCAGGAGCAAAGAGCTGGATACTACTATATAAAACTGCAGAAGAGGCTATTAGCAAACAAAGAAACGTAGGATAGAATGATGGGATATCATTGAAGTGTACTATTCTTGCCCCTTTTCGAAGAAGTTTCCTAACGCCATAAGCACCTCCGACAATAACACAGAATCCCAAGAACACCAGTAGATGAGAATCGGAGAAGAAATCAATGAATTGACTAATAGAATCATCTGGAGACACAGCCGCCAACAAGTCGCTCTCATGAACCCAACCCTGAGTAAGCTGATCACGAGCCACTTTCACCCATACGGAATCGATAGAATCGTTAGACACCGTACGGATATCGGCTACTACCAGATGCTCATGACGATGGAGAATAATGGAATCAACAAGTGAGAGCATCGGCATCGTCTCATCTCCGGCGGTCATCTCTGATGTGAGAATATCCGGCACTGGCATCATCTCACTCTGTTGCTCAAGAATCTTCAACGAATCTTTACTCACCACGAAATTATAGCCCTGTGTGTAATGATGGGTGGTATAAAAGGAAATGGAGTCGAGTTGCTGAGCAGTAAGATCCCATGCGTCAGGGGTGATAGGTCCCTGATTATAGCAACCCGTCAGCAGACAGACAAGAATGAGGACAAAACAGCTACGATGCATAGACATTCATCTGACAGTTCTTGCAATCAAATTCCAAACGGAAACGACGGCCATCGCCTAAAACCAGAGAGAGAGGCTCACGCCATGTAGGACGCTGCCCTCCATGTTTAATACAATATCCCAGTGCATAACGGATACAATGACGACACTGCATAATAGGACCATTGCCACCTCGTAACTCATAGGCGGTCTGTTCCTCCACCCCATAAAATGTTTGAGACAGCCGATTCGAAATATTGAGAAGGTAATGATGTGAACTATAGAGAGATGTTTGTGGAGGAAGATTACTATGGAGAGGATGTTCTGTAGCATGAGTGTTCTCACTTCTCACCCCACGCACCTCACAACTCGACGTCTTGATGAGCTCAATAATCCCCCGACGCATGTCAGAAAGGACGCTATTGGGAATAAAGTAATTAAAGTCGTCCGGGATATCCACTGCCTCACAAAAATAAATGGTGTCGCCAAGTTTTGTGAGCTGGCGGATGATATTCTCACGGGGAGACTTCTGAGCTTGCTGATGTTCGAAAGGCACACGAAGAACAGTTTCTTCGACACGTAGTTCAAAACCGTCTGATATAGCACGCAAAGCCATACGGATGGGTATCTTACGTTCTGCACTAGGACGGGAAAGCAAACGATCAAACTCCTGATCACTATTGCGGTAGAGACGTACACCTGGATGCAGACCTTTTGGCATACGATAAGGATATATTCTGTTACCCACTACCCTATTTGCACGGAATCCCTCCAACTGACGGTTCTCGTCCATATAGCAAAGTCCATCACCATTGGAGAAGCTGGCAACTCCCGCCACATTGAAAGAATCACCACGCAATTCCTTGACCACACCGACATACTCACCCATAGCCTTTGGAGTATCGAAGGAAGCTATGTCAGGTTGACGCCCTTTAAGAAAATATGTGGTATAGCCTCGATTAAAAGTCTTACGAAGATCCGGTGTAAAAGTATAGTGGCACACGCCACGCGAGCTTCGACAATATTGGTCTGGAAAACGTCGGATAATCTCGTTGAGTCGTTGACTATAGGCCGCTGTTACATTCTTCACATAGGAGATGTCCTTCAGACGGCCTTCAATTTTAAACGACGATGCACCAGCCTCAATCAGATCCAGAATATGGTCACTCTGATTCATGTCTTTCAAAGAAAGCATATAACGGTCATGTTCCACTTCCCTGCCCTCAGCATCCTGCAAGGAGAACTTCATACGACAGAACTGTGCACACTCTCCTCGATTGGCACTGCGACCAAAGCAATACTGAGAAGCATAACAGATGCCAGAATAGCTGACGCACAAAGCGCCATGAACGAAGACCTCCAATTCCATGTCAGGTACAGCACGATGAATATCCGCTATCTCCTCAATCGAAAGTTCACGCGCCAACACAGCCCTGGAGAAACCAATATTCCGCAACCAACGTACCTTTTCAGGAGTACGGTTATCTGTCTGTGTAGAAGCATGAAGTCCAATAGAAGAACCACGAAGCATCTGAAAAACAGCCATATCCTGTATAAGGATAGCATCAACACCGACTGTTTCCAGATCTTTCAGCAAGAAACGTGTTTCTTCGATCTCCTGATCATAGATGATCGTATTGACTGTGACATAGACCTTTACGCCAAAGGGATGCGCATAGTCGCAGAGACGTCGGATATCCTCAATACTGTTTCCTACAGCAGCACGGGCGCCAAAACGAGGGGCACCGATATAAACAGCATCGGCACCGTGGTCGATAGCCGCAATGCCGTACTTCAAATTCTTTGCCGGTGCAAGTAATTCTAACGCTCTCAACTATTTAATATCCTCAATATTATACGGGGTCTCTTGATAAACGTAATAGTTCACCCAGTTTGTATAGAACAAATTAGCATGTGAACGCCAGGTGACCAAAGGGGGATTAGCCGGATTATTGTTCCTATAATAATTCAGCGGAGGAGCCACATCCTTACGGATGTCCTTATCACGCTTATACTCATTATCAAGGGTATTAGGTGCGTATTCCAGATGACCCGTGATAAAAAACTCACGTCCGTTACGTGCCATAACAATACTTACGCCACTCTCTGGAGACTCCGCCAGAAGAGTCAGTTCAGGATTCTTCAAGATATCTTCCCGACGAATTTCCGTATGTCGGCTGTGAGGCATCATAAATTCATCATCAAACCCACGGAAAATCGGCAGCTGTGGATCAAGTGGCTTCTGAGGGAAGATGCCAAACATCTTCATCGCTAACGGATACTTTGGAATGCCATAATGATAATACAGTCCAGCCTGTGCAGCCCAACATATATATAAGGTACTCGTCACGTGCGTACGCGCCCACGCGAAGATATCGGTAATCTCATCCCAATAACCTACATCCTCAAACTCCAACTGTTCCACTGGAGCACCAGTAACAATCATACCATCATACTTTTCCTGACGCATCTCTGAGAAATCACGATAGAACATCATCATGTGCTCGATAGGCGTATTCTTCGGAGTATGACTACGAAGTTTCATAAAACTGATTTCCAACTGAAGAGGCGTATTAGAGAGCAGACGAATTAAGTCTGTCTCCGTTGTAATCTTCAACGGCATCAGATTAAGAATAGCAATCTTCAGCGGACGGATATCCTGCGAATGCGCACGGGTGTCATCCATCACAAATATGTTCTCATGCTTCAGCAGGTCTATGGCCGGTAGTCTATCTGGTAATCTTAAAGGCATAGTCTATACAATCATAATAATAATTTCACATCGATCCTACATGCCGAGACATTGTCAAGTCCACCACGCTCTATGGCTGCATCACACAACTTATCGGCATCAACACCATCCTGAAGTAAAATTTCAAGTCGATGGTCACTCACCATATCTGTCAGACCGTCGCTACAGAGCAAATAGACGTCTCCCCTGCGGATATCATTAGTCATCTGCACAATATCAATGTATGAGGTCTTACATCCTCCACCAATACAGTTCGTAATAATACTCGTATGCTTTGCCTCTCCCATCATATTGTCCAACGAATGATCGTTAGTCAATTGTTTAAGTTGACCGTCACGCAGACGGTACAGACGACTATCTCCACAATTCAAGGAATAGAAATCTCCATCATAATAAGCAAAAGCCACCAAAGTCGTTCCCATACCTTTCATAGAAAGGTCGACAAGTCCTTTCGATTCTAGAATATGATTGGCAGAGTCCAACCAACCGATAATAGACTCATTAAATTCGCCAGCATTCATGCCATAGGGGATGTCATTAAAGAAAAACTGAAGATTGTACAAAGACAAACTACTCGCTATTTCTCCTCTATTATGACCACCCATACCATCAGCCACAGCCATCATGTAGCGATCCTTGTCCTGCAGTTCTATCTTAGCATGAAACTCATCATTGCGAATGAAACAATCTCCCACGAGTATCATGTCTTCATTATTTTCGCGCACACAGCCAACTCTGCTGGCTGCAGAAATTTCCAACTGTATCATCTATCTGTTTCTATCTTACAATAACTTGTAGATTGATATTAGCTATGGTTACAATATCTCCATTATTCAAGGCCATATCAACATCAGGCTGTAATGGACGTTGATTCACCTTTGTTCCATTCGAAGAGTGTTTGTCTGTGATAACCCAGCCTGCACCACTCTTGTATTTCAGTTGTGCATGAGCGCCTGACACATATGCCTGTTGCTCAAAGAACTGAGTATATGGTCCTTTACGTCTTCCGATAACAGCGCCATTGATACCGACAATCCGGATATTGAGGCTCTCATTGACAAGCGTCAGCATAGGAACACCTGCTGCCACTCCCGTTGGACGCTGCTGAACCAACGGACGTGCCACGCTGGTATTGGTTACAGCACCTAATGAAGCATTAGCCAGGCTCTCAGACAATCTTCCAGAACCTTTCTGTCCAGCTTGTTGCTTTTGGTCAGGAGACATCATCAGACCTCCACAATGGGTACAACGACGACCTATACCAACACGTCCGCACTGGTTGCAGAAAAATAATTCCTGTCCACACTGGTCACAAAAATGGGAATCACTATCGATCTCCTCTTTACATGTAGGGCAAATAATCATATCTCTTATTCAATATCTTCAGGTAATATCATCTGATAGGTTTCCTTCGTCACCTCATCCGGATTAAGCTGCGACACACGCATCGAGAGCCTCTGTATCGTTGCATCAAGCAAGTTACGCATCTCACGGGCATTACCCCATGATTCGTTCTTGTTGACTACCATTCTATAGATCTTGTCAAGTGCCTTGAACTCAGCAGTCTGCGAAAGCGTATACTGTTCCTTCTGAGCCATACCCTTGAAGATGGCCAACAACTCATCCTCATTATAGTCGTCAATCTGCAACTTATGCGTAAATCGACTTGCAAGTCCTGGATTGATGGCCATAAACTCTTCCATTTTATCCTTATAGCCTGCCGCAATGACGACGAACTTTCCACGGTCGTCCTCCATGCGTTTCATCAACGTGTCGATAGCTTCCTTGCCATACTGGTCACCTCCATCGCTGAGGGTATAAGCCTCATCAATAAACAGAATACCACCCATGGCCTTGTCACACATATTGTTGACGATCTTCGGCGTCTCACCCATATATTTTCCTACGAGGGTTGCACGGCTTGCCTCAATCACCCGACTGGTAGGCAGGATTTCCATCGCCTGAAGTACCTCGCCCATCTTACGGGCAATAGAGGTCTTACCCGTACCGGGATTACCCGTCAGGATAAAGTTCATGGCCAATTGCTGGACATTGCCAGCCCCCATCGCAGCACGCTGTTTCATAAACATGCTCTGTACGGCCAGACGACGGATCGAATTCTTAACAGAGCGCATGCCGACAAACTCATCGAGTTCGTTGAGAACCTCATCGAGAGGACGTGCAGCCTCGTTCTGAGCCATCGGGAGATCGGCCGTAGTCAGCTTATACATATCCTCTTCCTGGAATCCGGGATCGTTCATCAGACTCACGAGTCGCTGACTCTGTTTCTCCACCGCCTCATTGAAGATACGACGAGCCTCACGGGCATTTCCGAAATTCTTGTCACGACGCAGATAGAGCTGTTCGAACTGACGGTGGATAGCCGCCTGTGTCGGTTCGTCAATAACAAAGCTCTTTCCCTTTGCCAAATTCAGGAATATCTGGGTCAACTCATCAGGCGTATAGTCGTCGAAATGGATGGTCTGAGTAAAACGACTCTTCAAACCAGGGTTCGTATCAATGAAATCATGCATCTGCTCCGTATATCCTGCTACGATACAGATGAACTTGCCACGATCGTCTTCCAGACGTTTCAACAAGGTATCTATCGCTTCTGAGCCGAAGGAATCACTATCGTTCGACTTCAAGGTATAAGCCTCATCAATGAAAAGCACACCACCGATAGCCTGATCCACTAACTGATTCGTCTTGATCGCTGTCTGGCCGGAGTAGCCCGCAACAAGCTTCGCACGATCAGCTTCTACGAGTTGTCCACGAGAAACGACACCAAGTGTCTTAAACACGTCCGTCATAATACGGGCTACGGTTGTCTTACCCGTTCCCGGATTACCTGTAAAGACATAGTGTTTACCTTGGAACGTATTGGTCTCACCACGTTTGATCTGAAGATTAAGGAAGGCAGCAAGATTGGAAATCTCTTTCTTCACGCCAGCAAGACCGACCAATCCGTCGAGCTTCTTCAAACACTCTGTGTAGTCAACGGCCTTTGGTGCCTCGTATGGTATGTCTTGGTCCTCAATGGTCATCAACTGTTCATTGCTCATCGTCGAGATGTCCTTACCCTGTAGACGTTGAGCCTGCTTCTTACAGATCTGATCAAAGAGTGAACGCATCGTACGACCATTGGCAAAATCCTTGTCACGCGACTTGTGAAGTTCTGAGATCATCTTCTTTGTCAGAGCCTCAGCCTGCTCAGAGAAGATATACTTCTTTTCCTTTGCAAAGACCAGCATGATCTGATACAACTGCTCGGGCGTATAATCCTCAATATTCAGGAAGTAGTTGAAGCGGCTTCGGAAACCAGGATTAATGCGGAAGAGGTTGTCCATTTCCGTACGATAACCTGCAGCAATGACAACGAACTTTCCGCGGTCATCCTCCATACGCTTCATCAGTTTCTCCAAGGCCTGCGCGCCTTGGTTGTCACGTTCACCTGAAGCATTCACCGGAGCCAGAGTATAAGCCTCATCGACAAACAGGATGCCACCCATAGCCTTGTCGCAAAGACGATCGACGACCTTTGGTGTCTCACCCTGATAGGGACTGACCATCATGGCACGGTCCACTTCGACCACATGTCCGCTGTCCAGATATCCTATCGCGGCCAGGATCTCTCCCAGCTTACGGGCTATAGTCGTTTTACCTGTACCGGGATTACCCGTTAGGATAATGTGCATCGACATCTTCTCCTGTTCACCGAGACCGCGCTCCGCACGTTGTACGGCATTCTGAACGGCATAGGCAATCTCCCTGACAGCGCTCTTCACTTCATCCATACCGATGAAGGTATCCAGATCGCTGAGGATATCGTCTACGGAACGCTCCTCAGGGACGTATCCCTTGATATCACTCTTCTCAACAACGGTTGCATCAGCCCCACGAGTGATAAACTGGGTGAACACATCTTCTGCCGTCTTGAGTGCCAGATGGGCATAGCCGAAGGTTTCATCCTTGATTTTCACCTGATACTTGAAGAAACGCCTCAACTGATCGTCGGCCTCTGGCGTATAATCAGTAATACCATAACGTGTCTTCAGCGTCAGCTTACAGATATCCGTCAACTCCTGATAGCCTGGTGTCGGCAGACGGAAAGTATACTTAAATCGATTGGCAACGGCAGGGTTACTCTCCAGGAAGTCGTCAAGACCCTTGGGAAGACCAGACATGATGACGATAGGATTGTCTTCCCATTTATCCATCTCCACAAACAGCTTGTCGAGCGGATTGACCTGATTGGAATATTTATCAGGCAATAGTTTCTGAACATTGTCAAAGAACAGGATGCCACCCTTCGCCTTCTTGATGTTGTCATCCCATTTATCCACAAAACGCTGGTAGTCAACAGCATCTACCATCGTCAGTTTCGGTTTCTCGATAATCTTGTTCTGGTAGAAGTAATCACGCAGGATTTCCGCCAAAGCAGTCTTACCCGTTCCCGTCTCACCTATAATAATGGTGTTGACGGATACTCTTACCTGAGCAATATCCTTTCTGGAACGAAGGAAAGCATACGTATCGACGATGGTCTTCAGCTGTTTCTTAACCTCGTCAAGTCCTACCAGCCTGTCTAACAGATTCTGACTGGCAAGCGGTTTTCCACACCACTTACAGAACTTCGCTATGCTTCTGTTTTCTTTATGACAATGTTCGCAAATCATTTATTCGTCATCATTATCTATTTGCTGAATGATTTCAGTTGGATTAGAACTAATACTCTCCTTTGAAGGATTCTTGACATTCATCAGGCTCGGACTGTAAATGATAAAGATGAGCACAAAGATGAGTGCCAACAAACTCCATAAGAAATAGTGGAGAACACTCTCGCCACTGATGGAACGTACCTGGTCGGTCACATCATCCAAAAGACCGAACTTCGAGCCTTTGAAACGATATGACTTTGTCTTGAACGTATAATAGAGAGGCTCGAGCAATGTCGACTTAATGTCGTTATCAAGTACTTCCGATATCAGTTTACTATCTGCCTTCTGGTCTCCCCTGAAGTCTGTCAGATGACATACTAACATGTATACCAGAGATATGGCCACTATAGTCAAAGTGAACAGTGAGGGATGTGACTGGTCTATATACTTTAATATTATAATAGGTATATATGCTGAAAGCGCACCTAACATAGCCCAGAGGAACGAGAAGAAGAAACCATAACCTCTGAAATAAGCTCTTGTCGCAACAATGACGCCTGTCATACCACCTAATGGGAGTCCGATAGTGAGAAGACTATGAGAGAGCAGATAGGTATGGTTCTTCACGCCAAAGAGAAGCAAAAGCAAGATCCAGACACCAGACAAAGCATAGAACATCCATCGCCAGATATTCTCCTTACCTTTTGCACGTTTCCAACCGTCTCTGACGCCCTGCACTCTGTCTGCAGTTTCTTTCCGCGCTTCAACGAAACGCTTATAGTAAGTTTGCGTACTGTCTATCTTACCCAATTCCAACAACCACTCTTCAAGCGTATGCTCATAGGCATACTCTTCGGTAAAGTCTGCTTCCGGATCCTCATGATAGAAGACTGACATCCACTGTGCAAATGATCCTTCACGCATCTCCTGACGGATCATTCCATAATAACGGGCATCAATATGCCGACCATCATCCAGTTCCGTACCATCAGGCAGGAGATAGACAGGTTTGGAACCCAGGTTACGGGCAAAACGATAGAGGGCTGTACGAGCATCGTAGGCGCCAAGTCGTTCCATATTTTCATCACTCTTGAGATTGAAACAACGGTTAGCCTCATTAAGCATCTCATTCCATCCATGCAATTGAGCAAAGTAGCAGAACCGTCCATTGGGCTCCAAGAAGTCATTCATTTCTTCTTTCAATTCCTCTTCACTCAAATGCTGAGCCGCTTTCAGGCGCTCACAAAGTAAATCACCGACGCCTAAAGAAGTATGGGCAAACCGCAGATCATATGCCGCCTCACGGTCAAGATTGTAAAGCACCTTATAAGCCAACGACTTCGAATACGGTTGGTTCTGAGTCAGTATTCTCAGACTCTCACAAGCCATCTTATCCTCATGACTGAACATCCAGGAAAGAAGACGACCGTCTGTAAGACTACGCCAATCATCCTCCGTTACTTCTTCACGGCCGAACACCTTAACGATATCTTTGATATTCGAAGATGGATAACGGGCCATGAAAGGTATCTCCGGATCAATCTCATAGACCAGTCGGAGGACTGCCACACGGGCATCAAACCCCTCTTTCTGTTCGAAATAAGAACGGAGACGGTCGACGCGGCACTTGGTGTGAGACTCCAGATAAAGGAACAACGTATCATTAGGATTCGTCAATAACACACCATACTCCTTCGAATAGCTCAGCAAGGACATAGCCACACTATGGACATCATCGCAATTATTGCCTTTTACGTCTTTGTAGAAATAGGTCGGCTCCATGACATAGATGGCGGCCATAAGTCCGGCATGCTGGTCAACGGGATATCTGTTGACTATAATATCCTTGACGATGGTACTGAGTTTCTGGTTGCCACAAGACTCCAACCAGTTGCCAATCCGACCATTATAGAGATATCCAATAGCCAGTTTCTCATTCTCGATGAGCATCGGAACCAGTTCGTGGATATTGTCAGCGACCAGGTTACGGTCAGGATCGACAATGAAGCTCTTGTATTTCAAGAACGGTGAAGAGATATCCACCTTGGGACTCTCACCTTCGAACCATTTCTCTACCTCGTCAAATCCCCAACGGCTGAGCGGATTGACAGATGTCAGGCCCTGTACAATCATACGGACACGCTCAGGCAGTTCATTCATTCTGGGTAATCTGCCTTCATTCTTCTGTCGCATCATCACCCTTTCATTGCTGCTCATGGGATTTCCCTCAAGCCATACGGCCATCAATGTGATACCAAGAGAATAGAAATCTGCTGCAGCGGTGATCTCCACTACCCCGTCAATGACATCGGTATACATTTCTGGAGCAGCATATATCGGAGTGCGAGCCTGAGTCGTACGATGGGCCTTACCATCCTGTTCCAAAAGGCTTGATATGCCGAAATCGCCCAAGACCAACTGGGTATGTGCCTTATCGCGGAAGAAGAAGTTGCTGGGTTTGATATCCTTATGCAAAATATTGTTCGCATGACAATAGGCCAGGGCTCCGGCAGCCTGTAAAGCGATCCTGCGGAACTTATCCATATCGCCATTGAGTTTGTAATCCTGGAGCGTTCCGCCTTCCAGATGTTCCATCAACTCATAATAGCGATGTTTGCCATCAACATATAGTTTGCCATAATCCAGCAAGCTAACAATCACCTCAAAGTCGAAATTGTAAATCGTCTGAAGCAATTTCTTGTTAACATCAAAATTAGGATAGTAAATCTTCAGGACGAACTCAGCCCCATCCTTATCAACGAGAAACACCTGAGCTTCACCAGAATTGTCACTCAGGCACTCCAACTTACGATATTTGACGCCTTTAAGGTCAAAGAAGTCGCTGTCAATTTGCACTTGATCTGGCATAGGCTTAGATGGACGCATGGTCGTATCTCCTGTTGGCGGGACTATCGTAGCAGGACGTCTCGTCACATCATTCGATGCATCGTCTGAAACCGGCTCCTGATAATTTGAAGGTCTCAATGTACTCATTATTTATCGTCTTTTATTTCTTGTCTAGTATTATTTCCCAGAATAATCCACTTGCCGCCCATCTGTGGTTTGGCACATCCGCACGGACTGGAATGCAGAGCATGCTTGAAATTGCATTCCCAAGCCAGTCGCACACCTTGAGGCTTGCAGGCCATCGCATAGTTACGCACCTTTGCAGGCTGCGGCTGGGGTGCCTGAGCCATCTGCTCAAGTAAAGCCGTCAGACGTCCTACACGGTCTTTCTTCTGAGCCTCAAACTCCTCTTTACTTAAACGCTTAGACTGTTTGGGAGGAACGGGCGTCGACACACCCTTATCCTTAGCCAGCAACGTCAATACGCGTTCACGGAGTTTCTGACTGAGCTGTTCTCTGACCACATCGCGTTCAGAGGTATAAGGTTGGGACATGTCAAGCTGTTGCAACTCATTAGCCAACTGCTGCATCTCCTTGTATTCCGAAGTCATCTGGAGTTCTGCCAGCAGCTCACGGGCCTCCTCTGTGAGAGCCGTTCCACACTGCTTACAGAACGAGAAGTTGTTAAGCGTATGGCAGACTGGGCAGACAATGCCTCCACGCGGACTGCCACACTCAGGACAGAAAGCCTCATTGCCCGTCAGATGACAGCCACAGAAAGAACAGACATCCGTCCGGATATAATGATGACAAGTTTCACAGAAATCGGCATCGGGTTCTATCTCTGCACCACAGTTCGGACAGGTGGCCATACCTAAAG
This sequence comes from Prevotella sp., assembly GCA_016283605.1. GTDB lineage: Bacteria > Bacteroidota > Bacteroidia > Bacteroidales > Bacteroidaceae > Prevotella. Next base: position 3,800 of record JAEENF010000022.1, on the reverse strand, counting down.
GCGTACCACATGAAGCACAGAACATCGCTTCCGGCTCATTTACCGTTCCGCATTGGGGACACTGGACACCTGCTGCAGCATGCATATTCATAGCACTACGCATCTCATTCTCAACAGGCTTCTCCATCATCAGTTCTTCACGCTGACGTTCTTGTGAAAAACCGTTTGCCTTTCCAGGGTTAAGAGTTATATCATCCATAAAACACGTGTTTAAGCTAAAGTTTGGTGCAAAGATAAGAAAAAATTCTTAAAACAAACAAAAAAACCGCCGTAAATTTCATTTACGACGGCATTTTTATGCATTTAACCAAAGAAATCACCACAAATCCAGGCGTTCTGACTTCGGAATGAACATTTTATCACCCTCTTTCACACCAAACGCCTCATACCAGGCGTCGATGTGCGGAAGTGCACCATTCACACGCCAACGGCCCAATGAGTGGGGATCACTCTTCGTGCGATTACGAATCTCTTCTTCCGTAATGTTACCTGCCCACACACCAGCATAGGCGTGGAAGAAACGCTGGTCAGCCGTCAGACCGTCTTTCTCACCGAGAGGCGACAACTTTGTAGCATTCTTATAGGCAGCATAAGCCACCTGAAGACCACCATGATCTGCAAGATTCTCGCCAAGCGTCAGACGTCCGTTACCATTCAGACCAGGAAGAACCTCGATAGCAGAGAAGAAATCCGCATACTTATCCGTGCGTTCTGTAAAATTCTTTGCATCAGAATTCTTCCACCAGTCATGCATGTTTCCATCCTTATCAAAACGACGCCCCTGATCATCGAATCCGTGAGTCATCTCATGACCGATTACCACACCGATAGCACCATAGTTAAAGGCATCGTCAGCAGTCATATCAAAGAACGGATATTGCAGAATACCAGCGGGAAAACAGATTTCATTAGTGGTGGGATTATAGTAGGCATTCACCGTCTGTGGATTCATGTGCCAGTCATCGCGGTCAACGGGTTTACCTGCCGTATGTTCAATGCGCCAGGCATTCCAGAATTTACTACACTCTTGCATATTCTCGTAGTAAGATTTTTCAGGGTCAATCTGAAGTTTTGAGAGATCGATCCACTTATCAGGATAACCAACTTTGACATAGAAGGTACTCAGTTTCAAAAGTGCATTCACCTTTGTCGAATCATCCATCCAGTTCTGAGCAGCGATACGCTCACCAAGGGCAATCTGAAGGTTCTTCACAAGAGTAATCATACGCTGTTTGGCAGCCTCTGGGAAGTACTTCTCAGAATAGATCTTACCAAGCGCCTCACCCATTACCCGTTCCACCTGGGCCGTACTACGTTTCCAGAGCGGATGGTTCTCCTTCCTGCCTGAACGTTTACGGCCATTGAAGTCGAAACTCTCTTCGACGACATCATCGCTCAGCAAGTTAGCTGCCGAAGAGATGATGCTCCACTCCATCACGTCGCGATACTCCGCAGGCTTAAGCGTCCCAACGAGTTTGTTGGCACCTTCAAGGAAGGCCGGCTGTCCGACAACCATCTCCTGCAGATACTTTGTCTGGATTCCTTTGGCGTTCATCACCTTCACCAGAGGAAGATTGGGATACTTCGTCTCAAACTCCTGAAGGGTCATCTTATTATAGTTGGCTTCTGGGTCGCGGAGTTCTGTACGCGACTTCGAAACCTTAGCCAATGCCGTCTCAACCTTCATGATGTTCTGCATCTTCTTTGTGGCCGCACCTTTACTAAAGCCGAAGAGCTGGAACATATTGACTACATGCTTTTTAAATGCTTCTCTAATATCAGCTGTAGCCTTGTCGTTATCCAGGTAGTACTCCTTCTGTCCCAACGACAAACCACCCTGATAAACATTGAGAATGTTCTGTGTGGCATTTTTCTCGTCAGCCCCTATTCCGCAGAAGAAGAACTCCTGTTCACCATAGGGTGCCTGTTCCAGTTGAATCTGAAACAGCTGCTGATTGTTCTTGGCAGCTTCCATCTTCTTGATCAGAGGCATCACCGGACTGACGCCCTCCTGATTCCTGCGGACGGAATCCATCGCCAGCTTGTAGAGATCGCTGAGCTTCTGCTCGACCGTTCCTTTCTGATAGGTATTGCTCTGCAATTCTTTCAGAATACCGTTGATACGCTTGTCATTGTCCTCTTGCAGACGGTCGAAGCTACCATAGCGCGAATAGGCTGCAGGCAGAGGATGAGCTTTCATCCAACCGCCACAAGCGTACTCGTAGAAATCATCACCAGGACGGACGTTCTTATTGAAATCAGCCGTATTCAGGCCTGATCCCAGTTCGCCCTGAGCCATCATCATCAATGAAACAGATGTCATAGCCATCATTGTTACAATTCTTTTCATATCTTTTCAATTTTATAATGATTCAATTTTTCAATTCTTCAATTTTTCAATTCTTCAACTCTTCTAACTCCTCGCTGAGTTTCTCCCAACGCTCCACCTCTTCGTCGAGTGCCTGTTTCGTCTGGGTGTATTCTGTCACCAGCACCATATCTGAGGCGTTCTCCGGCTGCATCAGTAGGTCGTCGAGTTCTTTCAGACGGTTCTCCATCTTCTCGATCTTCGCCTCAGACTCTTTCACGGCCTTCTCCGCACGGTTTCTGCGCTTCTGCTGTTCCTTGCGTTCGGCATAGCTGAGGGCCTTGTTGAGGACGTCTTTGTCGACAGGTTCCTGTTCGCCTGTAGTTTCCTTACGGTAAACTTCTTGTTTACCGGCACTAAACTGCGGGGTTACCGCCTGTAAACTTTTGTCTGTCCTTCCGAGTTCGTTGAGTTCGCTGATTTTCTTCGCCTGAAGGAAGTCATAGATGCCGCCCAAGTGCTCTCTCACCTTACCCCCTCCGAACTCATAGACCTTCGTCACAAGCCCGTCGAGGAACTCACGGTCGTGGCTCACGATGATGGCTGTACCGTCGAAAGCCTTGATTGCTTCCTTCAGCACATCTTTCGAAGGCATATCGAGGTGGTTGGTAGGCTCATCGAGGATCAGCAGGTTCACTGGTTCCAAGAGCAGACGAATCATCGCCAGTCGGCTCCGTTCACCACCGCTGAGCACCTTGACTTTCTTATCCGACTCCTCGCCGCCAAACATAAAGGCACCGAGGATATCGTTGATACGCAGACGTACGTCGCCCTTCGCGACATAATCGATAGTCTGAAAGACCGTGAGGCTCTCATCGAGCAACTGTGCCTGATTCTGCGCAAAATAACCGATCTGAATATTATGGCCGATCTTCAGTTCACCTGTAAAGGGGATCTCGCCCATGATGCACTTCACGAGCGTCGACTTTCCCTCACCGTTCTTACCCACAAAGGCCACCTTCTCACCTCGTTTGATCGTGAGGGTGACATGATCGAAAACGGTATGGGCACCATAGTCCTTACGCACATCGTCGCAGATAATCGGATAATCACCACTCCTGAGACAAGGCGGGAACTTCAGATGCATCGCAGAATTATCTACCTCATCGATCTCAATGGGCACGATTTTCTCCAGCTGCTTAATCTTCTGCTGCACCTGAACGGCCTTCGTAGCCTTATAGCGGAAGCGTTCAATAAAGTCCTTCATCTCAGCCACTTCCTTCTGTTGGTTCTCGTAAGACCTTAACTGTTGTTCCCGACGTTCTTTGCGCAGAACGACGTACTCATTGTACTTGACCTTATAGTCAATCACCCGTCCGCAGGAGATCTCCAACGTACGGTTCGACACATTATTTATAAATGCGCGGTCGTGACTGACGAGCACCACAGCACTCGACGACTGCGCCAGGAACTGCTCCAGCCACTGGATCGA
>JAEENF010000288.1 GCA_016283605.1 Prevotella sp. | reverse complement strand
TCAATAGTGGTTTCAGGTCGCCGGAGGTGAATCAGAAATGCGGAGGTGCCAAGAACTCGAACCATCTGACGGGTTGTGCGGTGGATATCCACTGCATGGGTAAGGAACAGGCCATACGCTATGCCTGTATCCTGCTGGACATCGCCGACGGCAAAAAGCTGGACTTCGATGAGCTCATCCTCGAGAAGCGCGGCACCACTATCTGGGTACACTTCGCGGTAAGGCCCAAGGGTAACAGAAGGTACGTAGATTTCTAAACGCATCAGGGGGACCAGCTGGTCCCCCTGATTGCTTATTTATTCAGCTAATGTGAAGTCGAGCTGTTTGCGCTCGACGTTGGCACGGGCGACCTGGATACGGATGGGATCACCAAGCTGGTACTTCGTATGGTTGCGGCGACCGACAATCACAAAATTCTTCTCATCGAAGTCGTAGTAGTCGTTGCCGAGGTCGCGGATGGGGATCATACCCTCACAGTGGTTCTCGTCGATCTGGGCATAGATGCCATAGCTGGTAAGTCCGGAGATATGGGCATCGTAGGTATTGCCGATCTTATCCTCCATAAACTCCACCATCTTGTATTTGATCGAGTCGCGCTCAGCATTCTGCGAGATCTGCTCCATGTCGCTGCAGTGCTCACAGAACTCCTCGTACTTATCCTTATTCGCAGAACGGGCACCATCCTGGTATTTCGTCAGCAGGCGGTGGACCATCATATCGGGATAACGACGGATGGGCGAGGTGAAGTGGGTGTAGTAGTCGAAGGCCAGACCGTAGTGGCCGATGTTATGGACGCTGTACTTCGCCTTCATCATCGCCCGCAGGGCTACGGTCTCGATGGCATTCTGCTCGCGGGTTCCCTCAGCATCTGACATCAGGGCATTGAGCGACTTGGTGATGGCTCCCTTCGTACCGCTGGTCTTCACCTTGTAACCGAACTTCGAGACGAACTGACGCAGGTTCTCGAGCTTCTGGGGATCGGGCTGGTCGTGGACACGATAGGGCAGCGTCTTGGCTTTCTGACCCTTCTTTACACGTCCTATCGATTCCGCAACGGTGCGGTTGGCCAGCAGCATGAATTCCTCGATAAGTTTGTTGGCATCCTTTGACATCTTGAAGTAAGCCTTCACGGGCTTGCCCTTCTCATCGATGTCGAAATGGAGTTCCTCACGGTCAAACTTCACCGAGCCGTTCTTGAAACGGGCAGCACGGAGTTTCTTGGCGAGGGCATCGAGGGTGATGAGTTCGGTGGCATTCTCTCCCTTATAGGGATTCTTCTTCGTAGCGGCGGGAGCAGGCTCACCGGTGCCGTCCTTCACCCCATTGTCCTCGAGAATCTGCTGCACCTCCTCATAGGCATAACGACGATCGCTCTTGATGACGGTATGCGCGAGGTGCCACTTCTTGACATTGGCCTCAGCATCGAGTTGGAAGATGACGCTGTAACAGAGCTTTTCCTCATCGGGACGCAGCGAGCAGATGAAGTTACAGAGGCGCTCAGGGAGCATGGGAATGGTACGGTCGACGAGGTAGATACTCGTGGCACGGTTGTAGGCCTCCTTGTCGATGGTAGAACCTTCCTTCACATAGTGAGAGACATCGGCGATATGAACGCCTACTTCCCAGAGGCCACTATCCAACTTGCGGATGGAGAGGGCATCGTCGAAGTCCTTGGCATCCTTGGGGTCGATGGTGCAGGTGAAGACATCACGGAAGTCCTCACGACGGGCAATCTCCTGCGGCGTAATGGTAGCATCGATCTTCTCAGCTGCATCCTCCACATTCTTCGGATACTTATAAGGTAGGTTGTACTGCGCGAGGATGGCGTGCATCTCGGCATTGTTCTCACCCGTCTTACCTAGGATATCCACCACAGAGCCGATAATGTTCTTATGCTCGGCATCAGGCCATTGTACGACCTTCACGACAGCCTTATCGTCGGTCTTTCCACCCTTCAGTTTACGTTTGGGAATGATGATATCATGGACGAAGGTGGTATCCTGCGGAATCAGGAAAGCCCAGTCCTTTTCGACACGGAGCTTTCCGACAATCTGGTCGTGGGCACGACGCACAATCTCAATCACCATCGCCTCCTTGATATGCTTATCACGACGGGCCATATACGAGACCTTCACCTTGTCGCCGTCCATCGCCGACATC
>JAEENF010000287.1 GCA_016283605.1 Prevotella sp. | reverse complement strand
AAATGACCGCTGTTGCCGAGTATGGCTGTCAGCTGACAAGGCTGAGGATGCAACGAGGTGTCGAAGACAAAATAACAGCGATAGTCGCGTGACACATTACTGTCTGCCTGACATGCAGACAGAAAGACACAGATAAAGACAATTAGACTATAGACATTTAGATATTTAGACATTTGGACAGACATTTTAGACATTTAGACGATTAGATTAAAGACTATAGACTATAGATTATAGACAATTAGACAGATAGACAGATAGGCGATTAGAGTTTTTTGTAGAGACGATATTTGTGACGGATTTCGATTTTGTCAGAACCTTTGCACATTCAATAATCACAACCAATTCCTTTGTATCCATCATCTTATTTTATCTTTATATGTCTATAATCTAAAGTCTATAGTCTAAAATCTATAGTCTAAATGTCTAACAGTCTTTCTTCTGCCTGTGTCATACGTTCGAAGTGGAAACCGTCTAACGTCTGCTGCATGAGGGCCTGTATATGGTCGTTGCAGAGGTTGCCAATGGAGCCTTCGTGGGTATGATGGATATCGTGACTGGCCTTGAAGGTGCCAGCTTCAATGTCGAGACCCACCTTCTTGTAAGCATCGCGGAAAGGCATACCGTTAGCAGCCAATCGATTTACCTCTTCGACGGAGAACATCGGATCATACATCGGATTGTCAAGGATATGCTCATTCACCTCAATCTTATTAATAATATATGCCGCCATTTGCAGACAGTCTTTCAATTCGCCGAAAGCTGGTAGGAAGACCTCCTTGATGATCTGCAGGTCGCGGAAATAGCCGCAGGGCAGGTTGTTCATAATCAGCGTCACCTGCTGAGGCAAACTCTGCAGCTTATTGCATTTCGCACGGATCAGTTCGAAGACATCGGGATTTTTCTTGTGTGGCATGATTGAAGAGCCTGTGGTACACTCCTTCGGCAGCTTCACAAACGAGAAGTTCTGCGAGTTGAACATACAGGCGTCGAAGGCCATCTTTGCAATCGTGCCGGCGATGGTAGCAATAGCGAAGCCCACGTTACGTTCCATCTTTCCTCTGCCCATCTGGGCATAGACCACGTTGTAGTCCATCGAATCGAAGCCCAGCAGTTCTGTGGTCATTGTACGGTTCAGGGGGAACGAAGAGCCATAGCCGGCCGCCGACCCCAGAGGATTACGGTTAGTCATCTTATAGGCCGCCTGCAGGAAAAGCATATCATCTGTCAGACTCTCCGCATAGGCGCCAAACCACAGGCCGAAACTCGACGGCATTGCGATCTGCAGATGCGTATAGCCCGGCATCAGCACATCCTTATACTGGTTGCTCTTGGCAATGAGTTCGTCGAAGAGGATTTTTACCTCGTCGGCGATGTCCTTCAGTTCATGACGGGTGAAGAGTTTGAGGTCTACGAGCACCTGGTCGTTGCGACTGCGGCCAGAGTGGATCTTCTTACCCATATCGCCAAGTTTGCGGGTGAGCAGCATCTCTACTTGTGAGTGCACGTCCTCGACATCGTCCTCGATGACAAACTCGCCGCGTTCGGCCAGACGGTAGATGTTCTTCAGCTCCGCCAACAGGGCCGTAAGCTCGTCTTTCTCGAGGAGTCCGATGCTCTCGAGCATGGTGATATGGGCCATCGAGCCCAATACGTCGTACTTGGCCAGATAGAGGTCCATCTCGCGGTCACGACCGACGGTGAAGCGCTCTATCTCTTTATTGATCTCAAAATTCTTCTCCCAAAGTTTCATATTGTAAGTGAAGAGTGAAGAGTGAAGAGTGAAGAATTTGCTTCCGCTGTTCCTCAAGCTTCTACTTCCACTCATTAATCTAAGTTGTTATTTTTCTTTATTGTCTTTATTGATGAAACCAATAAGGCTATTATCTCATTGTTCACTCACACATAGTGTACCTGTGCGAGGGCGTCGGCGATTTTCTCGACACCGTCCTGAAGGGGCTTTTCTACCATCGCCTTGATGAAGGGATTGAGTTCGGCCTTCACGGTGACCTTCATCTTCGAGGAGTTCTCGTCGACGGGCAACACCTGAATCCACAGATTGAAGGGTACAGGCGACTGAACCGTCTCGAACTTCACACACTTCGGCTCTTCGCGCTCACAGATACGGAGTTTCAATTCACCCACAGGAGGAACGTTCAGACTCACTGTGTCTTCGTCGTACGAGAAGTCGTTGACCTTATCCTCGGGCACACGGTCTTTAACCTTCTCCAGATTACGCAGGTCGCTGATGTTGTTATAGACAGCCTGCTGAGGGTAGGGAATGAGTTTCACACTACTCTCGAATTTCGATTCACTTCCAAAGATTCCCATAATTTTTTAAGTGAAGAGTGAAGAGTGAAGAGTGAAGAATTTGCTACCGCTATTCATCAAACCCACAAGTTCACTCATTATTTATTAATATATTAATTGGCCGAGTGATGAATGAAATGTGAAAAA
>JAEENF010000286.1 GCA_016283605.1 Prevotella sp. | reverse complement strand
CTCGACGGGCATAAACTTTATTGGCGAGGAACTGTCCAGGATTTGGTTGGCGTAAGGCAAAGCGCATGATGTCGTAGAAACGGGTGCCCTCGAATGCCAGTTCCAGACCGTTCTCATTCAGCAGCAGACTATCGACAAAGGCTTGCTGGATAGGCTTCTTTTGCTCTTCTGTCATCAGAGAGTCATCTGGGAGGACATAATACTCGTTCATAGGTGTCCAACCGGAGCCGCGAGAGTGGATGCCGATTGTGTTGTGTCCATTGGCAATTTCTCTTGTGGCAATCTCTTGAGCTGTTACAATACCATAGCGTGACTCAGGGAAGTCGAGTTGGCTAATCCACAGAGAATCGCTCTCGGAACAGTAGGGATAGACGACATCCCTGTAGACTCTGTTGTTGATGCCTGTCGAGAGGATGCCGAATGCAACACGGGGGAAGCCAGCTCCATTAAGGGCTTCTGCCAGTCTCAGATAGATCTGCGCACGACGATAGATGTGGATGTTCTGGAACGACTGCTTTTCTATATACGACACATCGAATCGTTCATTGGTCAGGCGGTCTGTTCTTTCACCATAGTCATAGCCGGAAATGAGGCGCAGGTCGCCCGATCGATGCTCGGTCAGGTCTGCGGGTGCATAATACCAGGTGGCTCCATCGGTTCCCAGACAGCAGTTGGCCTGACTTTCCGACAACTCGAACATGTAGCTTGAGGGTACAATGCTGACGTGGAAGTCATTCTCATCTCGCGAGTAGAACAGATTGCGCAGCTCACTATAGTTGCCTTCTGCACGGATGGAGTCTCCGGCAATGAGTGTAATCAGTTCCGTGTTTGTTCCGTAGGTCTCTGTGCCGTATGTCGTGCTAGTGTAATAATCATCCCAAGTGGTGGAGCCAATTTCCCAATAGCTACGTTCAGTCCCGATGGGGTAGGCGGAATTGTCACCATTGCGTTGCGAGATGTATTTATAGTAGCGGATGGCAGCCTCGCGGTAACTGGCCTGGTTTCCTGTTTTGCTCGCCAGCCAGAGATTCAGGTCTCCTAATACAATGTTAATAGGGAAGAAAAGCAGTCTGGAGGCACCGTCTCGGAGGCTTCTGATGTTGCCGTAGCCAGGGTACTCATTAGCCCAGCGGTCCGTCAATGGCATCAGGTCGTCGATAAAGTATTGGCAGACAGCCTGAAGATCATACTTCGGATAGTTCTCCTCGGCTTCGATCTTGCTGAGGATGGGCTTTGTCACAAAGGGTACTGAGCCATAATTAAGAACCAACTGAAGATAAGTCCATGCACGAATAGCTTTCACTGCAGCGTATTCCTTCATGAAGATATACTCATTACGGTTGTTCTTCAAGGCTGTATCAACCTTGGCAATGAAATAGTTACAGTTGTTGATGATGGCATAATAATCGGTAGGGTTGTTATAACGGTTGTCATCACCGATATTAAAGAGGGCCATGTCGCGCAAGTCGCTATTGGCAGTCGTTGTGACGTCAACCAGATCGCCGCGTACCTCTCCAAGAAGGACGGTACGGTCACCAATAGCCTGCAGTTTGTTGAGAATGCCAATGACGCTATAGATAGTGTCTGTGGCATTATTCAAGTGGTCTTTGTCTGAGAATACGACGTGCTCAGACTCCTGCTCGAAGAAGTCGGCGCAGGATGTCATACCACCAATCGCAAGAATTGCAAAAATGAATTTATATATCTTGGTAATCATAATTCTTAATTCTTAATTACAACTTAATCTTGATACCGGCTACGAAAGAGCGACTCTGGCTTAACTGCCCTACGTCAATACCTTGTCCGATGACACTTGATGTCATCGTGAATTCAGGATCACTGCCCAGATACTTTGTCAGTGTGAATACGTTGTTAGCCTGAATCCAGAATTGGAGGCCTTGCAGGTACTCATTGTTCATAGGTAGGTCATAGCTCAGAGTTACACTCTTCAGGCGGAGATAGCTGCCGTCTTCAATCCAACGGTCACTGAAGCGTGAATTACCCATCGGATCCTGGAACGTAATCTGTGGGATGTCGGTTTGCTGCCCCTCCACTTGCCAACGACGCAAGAGGGCTGTAGTCTGGTTCATGAATCGTGAACCGCTCTCCAGCTGTGCGCGCTGATAGTTGTAGACATCATTGCCATATGAGTAGTTGAAACGCATATCCAATTTTAGATGCTTATAGGATAATGTTGTGAAGATATTACCATAGAGATCGGGATTGGGGTCACCGATGATCTCACGGTCATCTGTAATCTGGTGGTCATTGTTGAGGTCGGCGAAATGAATGTCGCCAGCCTTGAAATAACTGCGGTCGATACCATTCTCGCCAAGGATATAAAGACCTGCGTTCTCTGCTTCAGCTGTTGACGAGAATACGCCGAGAGACTTGTAGCCATAGAAGAGGTTTGCGGCTTGTCCTACTTGGGTACGGATTGTGCCGCCATAGACTTCTGTGTCAACGTGGTTCCGGCCTTCGGCCAGATGTGTAATCTCATTCTTGTAATGTCCTACGCTGGCTCCCAACTCCCATTGGAAGTCTTTCAAGGCAAGCACTTTTACAGCTGCACTCACGTCGAAGCCGTTGTTCTTCAACTCTCCATCGTTGGTCCAGTTCTCATTCAGACCACTGAGGAATCCTAATGACTGACGGGTCAGCAGATTGTTGGTCTTTGAGGTGAAATAGTTAAGACTCAAGTTCAGCCGGTTGTTAAAGAGATTGGTTTCAAGTCCGATGTTGATACGACGAGTGGTCTCCCATTGGATGGTTGTATTACCAATACCAGCGAAGGTCAGACCGGCAATCGTATTCAGGAACTGTGAGGAACTAAAGAAACTACGTGCGGCATAGTAGTCGATGTCATCGTTACCGCTGACATCATAACCTGCAGTCAGACGCAGAGAGTTGATGGCTTTGACCTTGGCCATCCAAGGTTCGTTGCTAATCATCCATGAAGCCTGTACACCGGGGAAGATACCCCAGGCAGCATCAAAGGCGCGGAAGTCTCCGCCGTCTTGTCCGAATCGTGAAGAACCTTCTACGGTCAGGTTCGCCTGAAGGAAATAGCGTCCCATATAATTATACTCTGCCTGAGCATACCATGCTAGGGAATTCCAGTTGTCGCTAGTACCAAAGTCATTGGTATTGGTCAAACTCGATTTCATGAAAGGTTGCTTATCGTTACCAGTGTTGTAGCCGAGCAGTGAACTCATCGAATAGCTCTCCCAATTGATGCGGGCACCACCGAAGAGATGGATAAAGTGTGCGTTGTAGCGGTTGCTCCAGTCTAGACGGGTGTCACTTAATACGGAGTTCTGTTTCGAAGCTAGTGAGCGAACCTCATTCTCACGATAGTCACCGATGCTGCCAACATAGTAGCTGGGCGTTCCATTAACAGGAATATAGAAAGTCTCGTTCGTATTCACCAGGTTGTAGCTGAAGTGCTCAGACAGGGTGAGGTTACGGGTAAGACGGTATTTCGGTGTCACGGTCAGGTTGAGCATGGAGTTCTCCAGACGGTTTTTGTTCTCGGCCTCGGCATACTCATTGATGGCTGCCGGGTTACCCAGTCTCCAGTTGTAGTTCTTATAGTTGGCCAAGGCCTCTGAGAGGTAGGACTCTTGCTCAATATCGAAATGCGTGTCCGATAGACGTCCCATACCGTAGCTGTAAGGGCTCAGGAAGGGGCTCTTGACGTATGCAAGAAATCCAGGAGCAGTAGGCGTCCCCTCGTCATAGGTGGCTGGGGCACCGTCATTACGAATGTCACGGGTGATGTTACCGAATGAAGCATCGAAACGAATAGAGAAACGCTCACTGAGCGAGATGTCCGTGTTGAATCGGATGTTCAGTCGGTCCATGTCGTTATACCTTAGCGTGCTTTGCTGATTCACATAGCCCACAGAGAGGTTATAGTTAGCCACAGCATCACCTCCTTCTACGTTGATACCATAGTTCTGGGTCATGGCCGTATGATAGACAAGATCCTTCCAGTCAGTATTCTGATGGTACTGCGTGTAATAGTAGTAATTAGGATCCTCGTTCAGGAACTTAAACGTACGGTTACGCGTGTTCGTGGTCTTCAGCATCTCAGAGGCGTAATTCCTGTATTGTTCTGCATTCATCACGTCCAAGTATTTCGGTTTCAGAACCACCCCGGCTGAAACATTGGCCGTGATACGGGTTGCCATCGACTTACTGCGCTTAGTCTGGATAATAATTACACCATTGGCACCTTTAGCGCCATACAGGGCTGTCCCATTACGCATGACGGTGACCTTTTCGATATCCGACGGATTGATGGTTGACAGAATATCATTGAAGAATCCCTCATGCAGCATCATACGACCGTACTGTTGGTCGATGATAACATCATCCACAACCACCAATGGCTGGGCATTCACATTGAGAGAGTTCAGACCCTGCATGAACATCACGTTGCCAATACCGGGTGTACCGTTACGTGAAATAGTGTATACTTGAGCACCTAAGTGCTTCTGTACCTCGTCCTTGATATTCACAGAATTAGTATAGGCAAAGTCGCTCGTCGAATAATCATTGCGCATATTAATCGTCGCCTTCTCATACTCTTTCGAGAACGTTTGAGGGTAAAGCTTAACCACCTGTTGCTGTTCCGTGGCTTGCAGACCTAAGCGCACAGGATTGTAATCAGGCATGTTGACAAATACCGACGTGGTGAATGTGGGCACTTTCAGTTTGAAGGTACCATCTTCTTCGGTCAGTGTACTATAGCCTTCCACATCGTCTGCGCTGACAATGGTACCGGCAATGGGCTGTCCCGTGGTAGCATTCACCACACGACCGCTGATGACTCGGGTAGGGTACTGTTTCTGCTTTGGCGTTAGTTTGCGGGCAAGGGTTTCAATGAGGTCTTCACCTTCGGTATCCTCGTCCTGGGCCACAACACTTAATGGAAAGGCCATCAGCAGTGTAAGTCCAAATATAATATATCTCTTCATATCCATAAACTATAAACTATAAACTAAAAACTATTCCTTCCACCATTGGAACACGTCCCCGTCGCCATGAGGCGCAACCTCGAATCGATTCTCATTCACATTCGAAATGCCATGAGGCACCAGCATGATGCAGTCGATACGCATGGTGCGATCAAACAGCTTGTTGCGGAATTCCTTACTCTCCACCTTCGTTTCAAGGTCCAGCGTTACCTGAGGCTCACTCTCATTCAGACCGAAGGTGGCAGTCGGGAACTTGAAGTCATCTGCCAGCAAGATATAGTCCACGATGTCAGGACTCGTCGTCACAGACTCCTGCAGCACCTCCGACTGAGACGTTCCGCTCTGGTCGTGATAGTTGATGGTGCACTTGATCTTCACAGGCAGTCGCTCTGCTTCGGTGGCATTACTGTCGTTAGCCAGAGCCGGTGCAGTCACCAGATAGATGTCGTAACCGATATTCGATAGAACGTCGCGAATGTTGAAGCTTACCGTGTGATTCTGCGTCGTGAGGTTCTGCTTGAACTCCACAAAGGCATTGTTCCACACCTTCCCGTAGAAGCGGTTGTTGTTCATCACCCTTCGCGTCATTCCCGTCACCGTCGGGTCCATCTCCTCAGTCTTCGGATTCTTCTTCCTACTCACGTCCTTCACCGAGCGTTGGTTCTCCGCCTCAACGATGATCCACTGGTTAAAGGTGTTCAGCTTATTGATCTTCCAGTTATCCGACTTCATCACCTGACCGTTCGAGCATGATACATTTTCGGTCCCCGAGAAAATACCCGTCGGCGAGAAGGGCTTCTGTGTGTTCTCTGCCGACGCGCCGCCGTATTGGTAGTAGTGCAGGTTCTTATCGCCCCAGCTGTATTCGCGGCTGAGGTATGTCTCTGCTGCACTGGTCGACAAAGCCGAGTCCGTCAAGTGAGCGTCTGTGTTCAGTGTACGGCTGAAAATTGTGCCGTCCACAATGGCCAGGCGAGGCATCGTATAGGCCATCGAATCCCGGAAAGGTGTCTGGTCATCATAGTTGAAGTAGGGCTCGTATTCCTCAATCAGTTTCTTCCACTCCTTATTGGTCGGAGTCACCATCCAGTAGGTGCTGTCCTCATTGTTCGTATAAGCCCAAAGCATATCCCAAAGTCTGTTCTGCTGCACATATACAGAGTCAAGATACACCGTCTTTCCGTTCTCGATACCGCCGGGCACACTTCGTTCGGGGAAGAACTCCTTGCGGTGGAAACGGGGATTATAGAAGAAGCTTGCGATACTGTCAAGGTCAGCATCCTTACGTAGATACTCGAATACTGTGGGGATATATTTCACCTTACCCTGAATCGTGTACAGTACGCCATTGGCATAATGCTGGTTAGATGACAAAATCGTGTTGTTGCCGAATGTATTGGCAGTGAGCCAAATACCCTTACCGTTCATTAGAACCAGCGAATCTCTGCTTGTCGGCGAGACAGAGTGGTTATACAACAGGATATGGTTCTGTATAAACTCCTTGATCACTGTATTGTCATCGTCGTTCACTTTCCCTTTCTCTGCGTTATAGTCTGCAATGAGCTCGTCTGCCTCCTGGGTAGAGAAATTTTCATTGGTAGGGGCAAAGACTGTGAATACCTGGCTGCTATTCAAGGCTTTGTCGTAGCCGCAAGCCTGTACAACTTTCGCGAAGTTACTCAGGTTACTGTTCTGTGTGATGGCCTGCCATAGCGAACCGTCGTTCATGCCTTCACCTTTTTGGACATAGTGGTCGTCCCAAGTGTCTGCACAGGCGCCGAAGGTGATGACGGCCACAGCCAACCCTAACAGCTTATTATATATATTAGAAGTAATCATAACTCTTAATTCTTAAATCAAAATTCTAAATTCTAAATGATTAGAGGTCGTCTTCCATCTTCTCACCGTCAACGCCGTAGACGCTCTTCGGAACCAGTTCCAGGAAGTCCAGCATGAACGTATCGTCCGGGTTACCGTCATTAGTTTTTCTCATTCGCAAGTAATGATCCTTGTTCGCGTCAAGGTAAGTCTGGCAGAGCACGCGCCTCATATTCTGGTACTCCGTATGGCAGTACCCCTTTGAGCCCACGTCGCGCCACAGCCCGATTGGATAGATATAGGCGCCTAGGTTCTTCAGCGTCTTCTGCTGTTCAGCCTTCTGCTCGTCCGTCCAGTTGTTATAGTCCGAGCCGCTGAACGAGTCGCCCAGGTACATCTCCGTCGATAGGTCCTGCCTCATGTCCAGAGGGATGCCCTGAGGGATATTATCCACGTACACCTGAGCCACGCCCCTGTCGTCAGCCCCGTCGTGATACACCGTGAAGCCCAGTCTCAGCTGCCACTCACCGCTGAACGGCACCGGCGGCAGTTTGAACGTGATGTCATAGTCCCCCTTTAGGTTCATCTCGTCCCACTGGTAGATGTTAAACCATATCTTCGGCCGCCTCAGGATGAAGTAGCAGCCCTCGTTGAATGTCACGTCCTTCAGGTACCCCATCGGGAAGTAATAGTAGTCCCCATATTTATTATGGCCCGATTCGTCAAATTCATTGCTCGTCGAAGTCGGGCTGCCCGCACTCCGCAGGTTATTGCCGATAATCTCCGGGAAAATGGCATTGAAGTCCATGCGGATGCGGATGTTCTGCACCGTGTTCTGCACCTCCTGCGAGAAGCCTATCACATCGTCCACATAGAAGTAGTAGCCGTTCACGGCCTCCGGTGTCCTCTCCGTCTCCACCTCAGTGATGTGCACCCCCGGAATAGTGAACTGGTCGTCGCATCTCCGGTTAATATAGTTCTGCGTCCTCGTAGCACTCGAGCCCCCATATTTCGCCACGGTCGGCCTTTCCACCTTTATCATCGTGTGCGGCAGCAGCGTATAGTGCCAGTCAGTCGGGTTGTGTACAGTTTCGTCTATGCCGATAGCCGTCTTCGAGCCGTTGTAAGTGATATCTATTGGAGTCAGGTCAGCCGTGGTCGAAGCTTTCTTGTTCAGGATATGATACTGGATAAAGCGGTGCAGCGGGTTGATGCTGTCCGTCAGCTGGTCAAATCCGTGTCCCGGTTTCCCAGCATCCTCCGGGTACACAGGGTCATAGATCTTGCACGCCAGCTCCCACAGCGCCCGCAGGTCCCCCTTCTCGATCCCGCACTTCTCCTTCAGCACGTCGTCAGGCTCCACAAAGAAGGTATAGCCTTTGATCTTGGTCTTCGGTACGATAGCATACTCCCGTTCATTATTCGACAGGTAAGGATACTTCTCATACGCCTTCGGGTCCCAGTCCGGATCCTCCACCTCCTGCACTTCCTTGATGACTCCAGTAGCCTGAAGCGCACTGTAGAACGTGCTGATTCTCGGGTTTTCACCCATGATGTCCGTAATCAGTTTGCTTGACTTCTCTATCACCATGTCCACCGGCTGCATGATACCGTTCTCCACCGAGTCGTCCTTCAGATAGAAGTCGATCCGCGCATTGTCTATCATGATCACCGCGTTACTGTCCCGGTCGAAGCCCGGTGTCAGGAACAACGGACGGTTCATCAGGTTGTAAGTTGGCAGCCTCGGCGAGGTCATGTCGTACGTGCTGTACATCTTGCTCACCAGATGGTTCCGCGCGATCGTGTCGCAGTCCGCGTCCGACAGCTGCGAGATGTCCGTCAGCCCCCGCCCCCGCAAGAACTCGTTGATGGCATCGTTCGTCGGTACAAAGCAAGTATACTGCCCGTACGTCGCCAGCAGGTCCATCAGTCCTGCCCGCTCCACAATGCCTGCAAACTCACTGTACTGCGGCCGCTCAGGGCTCGTCAGCCAGTCACTCATCATCTCACCCGTGAAGGTGTAGAAGTACTCACTGTCGGGCTCGTCAGAACACGAGGTCCATCCGCATACCAGGCACAAAGCCATCGCGATTCTATATATCTTCCTTTTCATAATTCCTAATATCTAATTCCTAATTCCTAATTCTTCTTCCTCACTTCTTCGTCGTCTTCTCATAGCTGTCATTCTCTCCGCTGCCAAACGCCGGGTTCTGCACCAGATTCACGTTCACCTTCATCTCGTCCAGGTTATAAGGCCAGTAGATCGCATCCATCTTCTTCAGATGGTTCGCGATCATGCCCTCACCCGTCGCACCGGTATGGTGCTTCATCATAGTCAGGCTGATCAGCTTCTCGGTATTCCCCTTGCGCTGCGAATGCCTCACCAGGTCGAACCACCGCTTGCCCTCAAACATCAGTTCCCGCTGGCGCTCAGCCAGCACCAGGTCTTCCATCTCCACCTTGCCGGGATACGAAGCCCTGTTCAGCGTGTCCACAAGCTTGCTCTCGCATAGCGACCGCTTGTTGATCGCGTTCACCAGGCTGAAAGCCGTGTCGAAGAGCCCCTTATTATAGGCGCTCGTCTCGGCGTCAGTACCCTCCCGCGCCATCTGCACCAGGGCTTCTGCCTTCAGCAGCATGATGTCTGTCAGGCGGTACAGTATCCAGTTCGAGCCGTTCTGGTCCTGCGTGTACAGCGATCCCCAGCTCGGTTCCGGGTCCGTACCCGACACCCGGATGTCTATTGTACTCGTCGTATACTTATTGATCGACTCCTCTTCCGTATTGCAGTTGATATACATCCTCGCGTCCAGCTTCTTGTTCTGGTCGGCAAACACCGTGCGTCCCGAGGTCTTCGCTATATCGTCCAAGATATAAGTCGAGGGAGCCACCAGACCCACCGTCGCGTTCGAGTTCCCGTAGAAAGAGTTCACAGCCCCGTTCGCCTTCATCGAGTTCGCATTAGGCCTGTCGTCAAACACCAGCTGGAATATGATCTCCTGGTTCATCTGGTCCACATTCCTGCGGTCCTCCCCGAACAGAATCTCATACGCGTCACCATAGTAGTTTACCGAAGTCGTGTTGCTCACCAGGGGGTATCCGTTGAATCTCGTCTTTGAGTCATCGTCTCTCACCGAGCTCGAACGCTTCTGACGATTCTCCTCCGCGATGACTTTCTTCGAGTCAATCACCATGTCCGCATACCGGATACAGTTCTGATAGTCTTTCTTCCACAGGTAGAGCTCGCACAGAATAGCCCGAATCGCATCCTGAGTGATGCGCCCGGTCTGGTACATCTCCTTTGTCTCCGGGTACCGCTTAATGGCAGAGCCCTCCACACCTTCCAGGTCGATAATCAGAGAGTCCAGCACGTTGTCGAATTTCGTCGCAGGCAGGTCCATAGTCTGGTCATCATCCGTAAACGGCTCCCTCGAGAAGGGCACGTCCCTGAACGCACGGATCAGGTAGAAGTAACAGATACTCCTCAGCGCCACCATCTCAGCGATGTTCGCCTTCAGCTCGCTCTCCGTATACGCAGGATCCGTCGCAGCCACGCCCGGAGCATATTTGATCACCGTGTTACAACGGTTGATCACAGAGTAGAAGTCCTTCCAGTCCGTATAAGTGTTCTTCGCATCGATATTCTCCAGAAGCACCTTCTCCAGGCTGCCGTCCGAAGTCACATTACTACCTGGGCCTACATTGTCGCTCCGGAACTCGCCCCACACCATCATACGTTTGATCACGCCATCGTCCTGCATATTGGAATAGCAGCCCGCAATGACAGCATCCACGTCAGCCTTCTCATTCCAGAACTTCTCCAGGATAATCTCATTCTGGGGCTCAATCTCCAGAAAGTCCGAACATCCGGTGACACCCATCAGTCCCATCAGACCCATGAACCCCATTAAACCTATTTTATATATCTTGGTCTTCATAACGTTTATTAATTAAAATTCAACAGTGATACCCAGTGTATATGACTTTGACCTCGGAGTCTGGGCGTTGTCGATAGCCGGAGAATTGCCGCCTGCCGCGATATCCGGGTCTACACCCGAGTACTTCGTCCAGATGAAGGGATTATTCGCACTCACATACAGGCTGATGCGGTTCACGCCCAGTGCCTGTGCGTATTTCTTACGGATATTATAGTTCAACTGAGCATAGCCCATACGCAGATAAGAACCGTCCTCCACGAACCGGTCACTAATCAGCGTATTGTAGTTTGAATTGTTACCGTACATCGCACGTGGAATCGTAGTCACGTCACCTTCCTTACGCCAGCGGTAGTTCACCGCCTGACTCTGGTTATCGTTACCGATCATAGCCTCTGCATGCAGACGAGCCTTGTTGATGATCTTATTACCGAAACGATAGGTAAACTGCGTGCTGAAGCGCCAGTCCCCATAAGTGATGTTGAATCCGAACCCCCCCGTCAGCTTAGGCAGCGACGAACCCAGATACACGATGTCCAAGGCATCTATCTGACCGTCATAGTTCACATCCTCATAGATGGCGTCACCACCATTGAAGCGATAGTTACGGCCAGTAGCGTCGTTCGTATAGTTGAACATCATACGCACCGGATTACCTTCACCGTCTAGGATCACACTGCCGTCCTTCGCCATAGCCACAGGGGCAGTCTTGCCCTCAGCCAGGAACTGCGTCCGCTCCTCAGGAGTCATCCGGCTGAACGTCGAGTAGTTATACTGATATACACCCTTCGATCTGAAACCGTAGATGGCGCCCAACGGGTTGTGCAGCTGTACCCTCTGCAGCGTCTCGTCATTCGAGAATCCGAATACCGAGTTATAGCTGTCCAGTGTCAGGTCGTCCAGCTCCAGCAACTCATTACGGTTGTTACCGAAGTTCGCATTTATATCTACCCAGAACTTCTTGCCGATGGTGATGATGCGGTTGGTATTGATATGGAACTCCCAACCTGTATTTCTCATCTTACCTTGGTTGCGGTAAGCCACGTTCGAGAATCCTGAGTTCGAGGGTATACGGTAGTTCGACAGCAACATGTCCGTTGTTGTCTGCGAATAGCCCTCGATGGTCAGTGTCAGACGGTCGTTCAGGAAACCTAAGTCGATACCACCGTTCCAACTCGTCACGATCTGCCACTTCATATTTGTCAGACGGATATTGTTCGGTTTCATGGCCTGCATGTCGATATAACGGTCAGTAGAACCATATTTAGAAGTATAAAGATAATCCTGTCCGGGCTGGTTACCTACGCGACCCCAACTGGGACGGATAGCGAACATCGATAGCCATTTCTTAGTCGGCTCCATCCAAGGCTCGTCACTGATGATCCACTTCGCTGACAGCGAGGGGAAGTAGCCCCAGCGATGTCCGGGACCGAACTTCGTCGTACCGTCCGCACGCAGCGAACCGTCCAGGATATAGCGTCCCTTATAGGCATAGTGTGCTGACAGCGTATAGTACATCGACCGGTGCTGACTGAATCCCGAGCTCAGACTCGTGATATGTCCGCCACCTTGAGTTGTCTCAATGCCCGTCGGTGCACCAGTCTTGTCCTCCGACTGATTCGTCGATGAACCGCTTGTCAATTCAAACCTTCCCAGCATCATAAACGAGTGGTCCTTATTTTTAAATGCCGGAATCAGCGTCAGCGTCTGCTTCGTGTTAAACGATACACTCTTCGACGATCCGTCATGTGTCTTGTTCACACCCTGATCCCACGTTACCGTCTTCAGCTCCTGCGGATAGTAGCTGTTGTCATAGCGGTTCGCGATGTTCATGTACACCGAGCCCCTCCAGTTCAACTGCCAGTGCTCAGGATCCATGCCCAGCAACTGATACTGGATGATCAGTTCCGGCGTCATGTCATAGCTTGTCTGCTTGTTCTTGGCCAGGTAGGCACTTGCCACGGGGTTCACCATGTCCTTCTGGTTCTGGTTGAACACCGAGCTCGCGCTTTGCAGCATCGTATAGTATGTGTCCGTATTCTCTCCAGTCTTCGGGTCCTGCTCATAGATGGTCATATTCGGCATCTTTCTCTGCGCGATGTCCAGCAGGTTGTCCGAGTTACGGTCGTTCTTCGTATACGTTAGCGCGAAGTTCGTGCTCACACGGATACGCTCACTCACATTATAGTCCAGAGCCACGCGAGTCGAGAACCTCTGCAGCTTCTGCTGAATCATCGTACCCGTTTCGTGGTCGTAACCCGCACCGATACGGAACAGTGCCTTCTCACCACCACCTTGCACAGTCACATAGTGGTTCTGTCTCAATCCCCACTGGGTCACGGCGTCACGCCAGTCCGTATTGTTGTTATATTGCTCATATTCTGAGAACGAGGGGTCATAGTTCAGTTCCGGAATGTCTGCCGCCGAGTTGCTCTGCTCCGGATTGAAGTAGCTCTCCTTCAGCAGCATCGTATAGTCGTCACCGCTCAGCAGGTCATAGCCCTTCGGCTGATACGTACCCGTCAGTTTCAGCGAGTACGACAGTCTCGGTTTACCCCTCGCACCGCGCTTCGTCGTCAGCTCGATCACACCGTTACCGCCCTGCGAGCCGTAGATGGCCGTAGCCGCAGCGTCCTTCAGCACTCTGATGTCAGCGATGTCCTCAGGGTTGATGTTCAGCAGTTCCGCAAACTTCTCGTTGTTCGCCGAGTTCAGGTCGAAGTTGTTCAGGTCCACCTGTCTTACGTTACCGTCCACCACAATCAGCGGGTTCGCGTCCGTCAGCGTCGACAGGCTCGAAGCACCTCTTAGTCTCATCGTAGAGCCTGAGCCCAGGTCGCCTGAGTTACTGATGATGTCCAGTCCGGCGATACGGCCCTGTAGCGCTTCGTCCACCGTAGTGAAGGCCATACCTTCCACCTCCTTCATCGAGAAGTTCTGCGTCGCATTCGCCACCTCTCTCTGAGGAATCGGCAGTCCGTTACCCTGTACGCGTCGCTGTGATCTGATTGTCACCTCCTTCAGCTGCGTCGCCGAAGTCATCACAATCTTATAGTTCGTCTTATTGATAGCCTGCGTCACCGTCTTCATACCCACATAGCTGAACCTGATGCGGTCTTTCTGGTTCCTCACCCTCATCGTGAAGTTACCGTTCAGGTCCGTGATCGTCGACTCGATGATACGTCCGTTGCCGTCGATCTCACAGACCGTAGCGCCCATCAGCGGACCCATGTCGTCGCTGATGTTACCGTGAACCGATGTAATCGCAGTCTGGGCACCGACGGCCATTGTCGCCATCACCGCCAACACCACAATAATATATCTTTTTATAGTAATCATAATTTCTAATTCCTAATTCCTAATTCCTAATTCTCGCTTTGACCGCTTTCTCGACCACTTCCTTCCAGGGCTTCATCTCCTTCGCCAGCAGTACACCGTCTATCTGATGCACCACAGCGTCCGAGGCCATATACGTCGTCGCGTTGTTCGAGTTCGCGTCAGTAATGCCTGCAAACCAGTATTCCCGGCAGATCTTGTTATACAGCCCGTTGCTCTTCACCACGTGGCGAGTCCTTCCCAGGGCGTCCTTCACCCACATCTGGCCACCCTCGTTGTTCACCGTCAGAGAATAGAACTGTCCGTTTTCCGCGTTTCTCAACATCGTTTCGTACCTGTTCTCGTAGATTGGCGTCTTCTTCGTCACAGTCTTTACACCGTTGATATATTCATATTCCTCATCGAATAGTTCCGGCGCCATATTGATGGCTATCGAGTGGTCCTGTACGTGATAGCGCAGGAAACCCACGATGATGTCCTTGATCGCCTCCTTCGCTTGTTCCGCAGCCTCTTCCGAGCCCCATATTTCCTCAGTCTGCGCCTCATAGTCCTCCCATGTCGGCAGCAGCCCCTGATCCGTCAGCTCCTTGATAGCTGCGTCCGTAGGCACGTATATAGTATAGTTATAGTTGTCCAAGAGTTTCAAGTTGTTCTCAGCCAGTTTGCCTGCCCTCCACTGTTTCGAGCCAATCTTCAGCTGTGGAATCAGCAGGTCAGCACCGTCGTCATACAACAGTTGCAAGAACAGCGAATCCCTCCCCGCGTCCTTCTCCTCCTGCAGCGTCCGGTACACCGACTTGCCCGTCGCCAGCGGCATCATCCCGTTCAGCACGTAAGCCTTACCGTTTTTCTTCTCGAAGATGTCATTCCGGTCCATCTTTAGCGTCATGCCGTTGTGCTCCGTCTGCCAGGCTCCCGCGAATCCTATCTGGTCACCGTTCTTCACCACGCGCAGCAACGTGCCGCCTTTCGATTTATAGTATTCATGGCCGTCCTCCACGTCGCCCACGATGATCAGCTGATCCATCAGTCGCTTCAGGTTATCCCTGATCACCGATGTTGTCACCGTTTGCTGAGCCACGTCGCCCAAAGTGATTCGTCCGTCCTGGTCCACTGTACAGTTATACCTCACCGCCTGCACCCTCTGGCTGATAGCCTTCTTCTCGTCGTAGTAGAACTGCAGCACCGTCGCAGCTTCCTGTCCGTCACTTTCGTTGCCGTAGCTCGCCGGATCGATATACCACATCATCGCCTCGTTCGTCGGCAGGATCACGCTGTATTTTGAGTCCATCGACAGCAAATAAGGCCTAAAGTACAGCTGATCGATCGCCCAGTAGATGATGTTCATCGTCGAAGGGTGAGCCAGAGCCGGGAATGCCACGCTCGAGAACTCTGCCGGCGGAAACACCTTGTTCGTCATATACACCACACCGTTACAGCCCATGAAGCACGAGTCTACGTCTGCTGTCGTGATCCCCATTGTCTCCATCGCGTCGTTTAGCACACGGTCGAATTTCGAGGGCACGGTCTCCGTCATCGTCGGTCTCAGATTCACGTTGATCAGCGCCGCCATCGTCGCTTCAGGCAGACTGTCTATCTCGTGATACTCCGCTTTCAGGTCCTTTCCTTCGCCGTTCCACCACGCCTCCAGTGCTGCGTTCGTCGGAGCGAACATCGCCCCCGCGTCCTGTCCCATGTCGTTACCCTTCGTGATATATTGGTTCCATCCTGGGTCGAATTTCAGCGTAGCCCCTACGGCCTCCCCGTTCGGAGTCGTCGTGTTTGGCTGTCCTCCCGCCGATATCTCGCTGAAGTAGCGCAGCGTATAGAGCGAGTCCTCCGTCCCGTACAGACGGTTATACTCCCTCGTCCCCGCGATGTTCAGATACGGAGCGCTGAACCTGTCCAGCATCCCCGCCCATTTCGATACACTAGGATGCTGATGCACGATCTCCGCCATGTTCGGTGACGATTCCGTCACCCCGCTCATCTTCTGGATATATCCGTTCTTACACGTGATGTCCCTTTCTGTTACCCGCTTGCCGTTCACCCAGGCCTCCTCCAGACTCTTCGCCTCGTGGTTCGTCAGGATCTCCAAATCCTCCATCTTCATCTTGTTCAGTTTCATGAAGGCCGGCAGGAAGTGAATCATCGGAGCTTCAGTGGCGTCCTTCACGATGGCGATACTCTTGCCCCGCTCCTTCAGCCTCGCCCAGGCTGGCGTGTTCGGCATCGCCTCTGGTCGTATCCATTCCACCGAGTCAAACACACTCGTCGCCGTCTCTCGGCGCATACATTTGCCCTCCAGAGGCGGATTACCGTTCGCGTTCGACATCAGCTCAATCAAATAGGCATTGTTGATCATTGAGTTGTTCAGCAGAAGTTTCTTCTGCGACAATGAAAGTTGCTCGTAACGGTTCACCCCCCAGCTGTTTCGCCCATACCATTGCTCAAAAGCCGAGTCA
>JAEENF010000285.1 GCA_016283605.1 Prevotella sp. | reverse complement strand
CCTGTACATTATTAATAATATAAAGGCGCTCGCTTCTTGTACTACTTCTGTCTATGTAAATCTTTCAAAGAACTCTTTCTTCATGCCCTCATCTCTAGTTTTTGAGCGAAAGCGGGTGCAAAGGTACTGCTTTTTTCCGAACCGCCAAAACTTTTCGAGAAAAATTTTCAGTTTCAGGACGAAAAAACTACAAGTCTTGACAAACATCAAGAACGGAAAAGGTATACACCTTATTATATATTACGCGCGCGATGGATTTTAGGACACCCACACATCCCCTGACACACCACCGCCACCCAGACGCTACACAGGCGCTACCCTGGCAATACAAATCCCGGCTTTTTGAGTTAATTTCTGATAAAAAGATGATTTTTGACCAAAAAGTTTGTAACTTCGCGGCGGTAATTCAAAATAACATCATAATTAATTAACAACATAAAGATGAAAAAGTACATGATCGGAATTGTTGTCGCAATTAGTCTGCTGGCAACAAGTTGTGGAAACATGGGACAAGTCCTGAGTGCTATGAGTAACGGAACAGGTATCATCAATGCCATCTCCAGCGTTATCGGACTAGACAAGGTATCGGCACAGAACCTGATAGGCACATGGCATTACGACGGCCCAGGCTGTGCCTTCACCAGCGAAAACCTCCTAGCCAAAGCCGGCGGCGAGGTGGCAGCAGTACAGATTGAAGAAAAAATGAAGCCTTACTACCAACAGGTAGGCCTCTCGGCAGCAAACACGACCATCACGTTCAAGGAAGACGGCACTTTCTCTTCTACGATTGCGGGTACGCCATTCAGCGGAACTTTCACATTTGATGTTGCCTCCCAGCAGATTAAGCTGAAAGGCATGTTGCTTTCAATCAACTGCTATGCCAAGAAGGAGGCCAACGGCATCTCCATCCTGTTTGAGGCCAAAAAACTGTTGACGGTGCTCCAGACAATGTCGGCTCTGAGCGGAAACGCCAATCTCCAGACCATCAGTGATCTGAGTAAGAACTACGAAGGCGTACGCGTTGGTTTCGACATGAAAAGGTAACTAACAGACTTTTTAAAAAGAATTTCTGCAAAAATATGCAGAAATATTTGGTCGGCTGCAAAATTTTAGGTAATTTTGCAGCCGATTTCTGAATAAATATACCAACATGAAAGTAAAAAACAACCGATTGGAGGCGCTGAGACTCATCATTTCGAGTCAACAACTGGGAAGTCAGGACGAGTTGCTGAACGCCTTACAGAAGGAGGGATTCAAACTAACGCAGGCCACGCTGAGCCGTGACTTGAAACAGCTGAAAGTGGCTAAGGCAGCCTCTATGAGTGGCAACTATGTATATGTCTTGCCCAATGAGACGATGTATAAACGCATCAGCACCCCCAACAGCGTCCGCGAGATGATGAAGGTGCCCGGTTTCGTCAGCATCAACTTCTCCGGCAATCTTGGTGTCATCAAGACACGTCCCGGCTATGCGAGTTCAATCGCTTGGAACATTGACAACAGTGACATTCCAGAAATCATCGGCACCATCGCTGGCGATGACACCATTTTCATCGTCATCAAAGAAGGAGTCAAACCTCAGGAGGTGACTGAAGCCCTGAGCGATGTCGTCCCTAACATGCGTTAAGCATAATTATACTGACTTTACTGATTAAATAGATATGGAAAAAGAAACAGAAATAGAAGTCTTGGTGGCAGGCCCCGAACACGAGATCTACGTCGACACCATTCTTGACACAATCGCCGAGGCGGCAAAGGTGCGAGGGACTGGTATTGCCAAACGCACCCACGAGTATCTGACCAAGAAGATGCTGGAGGCCAAGGCCGTCATCGCCCTGACGAAAGAGGACAAGCGCTTTGCCGGTTTCAGCTACATCGAAACATGGGAGAACCAGCAATATGTGACCACCTCGGGTCTGATTGTTCACCCCGACTTCAGAGGGCATCATGTAGCTAAACGCATCAAAGACATGACCTTCACACTGGCACGCACCCGTTGGCCTCACGCCAAAATCTTCTCTCTGACGAGTGGAGCAGCAGTGATGGCCATGAATACCGCCCTAGGCTATCAGCCAGTAACCTTTGCCGACCTCACTGATGACGAGGCATTCTGGAAAGGCTGTGAGGGTTGCGTGAATGTCGACGTGCTGCACCGCACAGGTCGCAAATACTGCATCTGCACAGCAATGCTCTATGACCCGACGGAACATCTGCCCGCAAAACTTCCAGATGAAGTCATATCACGCATCAATCATTTACAGGAATTAGAAGAAAAATAAAAAAATATAAAGAATATGGCAAAGAAGAAAGTTGTAGTAGCCTTTTCTGGTGGGCTTGATACCAGTTACACCGTAATGAAACTGACTCAGGACGGCTGGGACGTCTATGCCGCCTGCGCCAACACGGGTGGTTTCAGCGCAGAACAGCTGAAGACCAACGAGGAGAACGCCTATAAGCTGGGGGCCGTAAAGTATGCCACCCTCGACGTTACTCAGGAGTATTATGAGAAATCACTCAAATATATGATCTTCGGCAATGTGCTGCGTAACAACTGCTACCCCATCTCGGTATCCAGCGAACGCATCTTCCAGGCTATCGCTATCGCGCGTTACGCGAAAGAGATAGGTGCCGACGCCATTGCTCACGGCTCAACAGGTGCCGGCAACGACCAGATCCGTTTCGACATGACCTTCCTTGTGATGGCACCCGGTGTGGAGATCATTACTCTCACACGCGACAAGAAACTGACGCGTAAGGAAGAGGTGGATTATCTGAACGAACACGGCTTCTTCGCAGACTTCACCAAACTGAAGTACAGCTACAACGTAGGTATCTGGGGCACCAGCATCTGCGGCGGTGAACTGCTCGACCCCACACAAGGTTTGCCTGAGGATGCCTATCTGAAGCACGTGACAGCCAAAGAGCAAGAGTCGCTGTTGAAGATTACTTTCGAAAAAGGCGAGATTGTTGCTGTCAACGGTGAGAAGTTTGATGATAAAGTGAAGGCCATCCAAAAGATTGAAGAGATCGGCGCTTCTTACGCTATCGGACGTGATGCAAACGTAGGCGACACGATTATCGGCATCAAGGGTCGCGTAGGCTTTGAGGCTGCTGCTCCCAAACTGATTATCGAGGCACACCGTCTGCTGGAGAAGTCGACACTCTCCAAGTGGCAGCAGTATTGGAAGGATCAAGTGGCTAACTGGTACGGTATGTTCCTGCACGAGAGCCAGTATCTAGAGCCCGTAATGCCTGATATGGAAGCCATGCTGACCTCTAGTCAGCGCAACGTCACAGGAACCTCGATACTGAAACTACGTCCATACGGCTTTGAGACTGTAGGTATCGACAGCGCTAACGACCTGACGAAGAGCAAACTCGGAGAGTACGGAGAGACACAGACGGGCTGGACAGCCGACGAGGCCAAGGGCTTTATCAAGGTTTCAAGCACACCGCTGCGTGTTTACTACGGTATCCACAAAGACGAGCACCGGTAATAACTGCATCAGATTAACACGGAATTACACGGATATGATAAAAGTAGGAATATTAGGCGCAGCGGGATATACGGGTGGAGAGTTGATTCGTCTACTACTGAACCATCCTGATGCAGAGATCGTTTTTGCGAACTCTGAGAGCAACGCTGGGAATCTGATTAGCGACGTACACGAAGGTCTCATCGGCGAAGCTGACCTGAAGTTCACCGACCAGATGCCTTTTGAGGAGGTAGACGTCGTATTCTTCTGCTTCGGGCACGGAAAAAGCGAAGCCTTCCTAAAGGAGCACACGATCCCTTCACAAGTCAAGATCATCGACTTGGCACAAGATTTCCGCATCGCTGCGCCGACACACGACTATATCTATGGCCTCCCGGAAATCAACAAGGCTGAGATTGCGAAAGCACAACATGTGGCTAATCCTGGATGCTTTGCGACTTGTATCCAGCTCGGATTGCTGCCTGCCGCCAAAATGGGGCTATTACAATACGATGTAGCCGTCAATGCCATCACGGGTTCCACAGGCGCTGGCCAAAAGCCAGGCAGTACAACCCACTTCTCGTGGCGCAACAACAACTTGAGCATCTACAAACCCTTCACCCACCAACATCTGGCAGAAATCCGTCAGAGTTTGAAGCAGGTGCAGGGGCATCTTGATGTAGACATCGACTTTATTCCTTATCGTGGCGACTTCGCTCGCGGCATCTTCTGTACAGAGGTCATCCGCACCAAGGCTGATGCCGAGGAGATTATCGCTGGCTATAAAACATTCTATAAGGACACAGCCTTTACACACTACACAGATCATTCATTAGACCTGAAACAGGTAGTGAACACGAACAAATGTCTCGTACATATCGATATCTTCGAAAACAAAGTTCTTGTCACATCATGTATCGACAACCTCCTGAAGGGTGCTGTAGGACAGGCCGTGCAGAACATGAACATCATGTTCGGCCTCGATGAAACGGCAGGTCTTAGACTTAAGGCTTCCGCCTTCTAGAACACCCACGAGTATTTCCAAACAAGGGGCACTTATCGAAAATAAGTGCTCCTTATTTATTTTATTACATCTTTGAGTGTTACACAAACTTTGCAGAATGTATCCAAATACAAAAAAAATGTAATTTTAACACCAATATTAGAAATTTATATCTAATTTTGCATCCACATTATTATCAACGGCCTATTTATTTATAAATAAAGTAAATCAATCAAAACGAAACAAAACGATAAAAAATAACTAATTAAAGAAAAATTTTATGGTACAAAAACAAATCGCTAAACAACGGCATCATTGGAAGATTGCCGTCTGCGGACTGCTGATAGGTACCTCAGTCGTTCAGGGCTGTAAGGATGATGACGTCCTGACAGGTCAACCCTCATGGCTGGGTAACTCTATCTATGAGCGTCTGGAAGAGGACGGTCACTACACGACGATGCTGAAGCTGATTGACGATCTGGGGCAAAAGGAGACGCTAAGCCACACGGGATCGAAGACGCTGTTTGCGGCGAATGACTCGGCTTTTGAGCAATGGTATGGGCGAAACAGCTGGGGGGTGAACCGTTACGAGCAACTTTCATTGTCGCAGAAGAAACTTCTGCTGAACAACTCAATGATCAACAATGCCTATTTGATTGAG
>JAEENF010000284.1 GCA_016283605.1 Prevotella sp. | reverse complement strand
ACCTTATTGGTCAGCTCAACAAACTCGGGAATGGAGAGTTGTTCTGGACGACGTGTAAGAAGTGAAGAGTGAAGAGTGAAGAGTGAAGAATCAGGAGGCAGTATCTGACGCAACGAGACACGGAGCATCTTACGGCGCTGGTTGAAGGTCGTCTTGACGATACGTTTAAAGAGTTGTTCATTGCAGCCCAAGTCCGTCACCGCATTACGCGTCATGCGGATAACAGCACTCTGTACCTTTGGAGGAGGATTGAAGACAGAAGGCTCAACCGTAAAGAGATACTCGACATCATACCAGGCCTGAATCAATACCGAAAGGATGCCATACTGTTTGTTGCCTGGCTGCGATGCCATACGGAGAGCCACCTCGTGCTGGATCATACCCGTGCAACAAGGAATAAGGTCTTTATTGTCGAGCATCTTGAAGAATATCTGCGAGGAGATGTCGTAGGGATAGTTGCCTGTCAACACGAACTGCTGACCATCGAACACCTCGTGCAGGTCCATACGAAGAAAGTCGCCACCTATTATATTATTATTAAGGCGTGGAAAGCTCTCACGGAGATAAGCCACACTCTCGCGGTCGATCTCCACGACCTTCAACGGACGGGGCTTCTCTACTAAATACTGTGTCATCACACCCATACCAGGACCTACCTCGAGGACAGGTAATTCAGCAAAGGGTTCATCAACCGTATCGGCTATTCTCTTGGCGATGTTCAGATCAGTCAGGAAGTGCTGACCCAGATTCTTTTTCGGTCTTACTTGTTTCATGGCCCCAAAGGTACAAAAAATCTGTCAAAACCATCGAAATATGCCAATTTTTTAGATGAAATGTCGTTTTTTCTGGTAAAAACCGTATTCATATCACTTTTTTTTTGTATATTTGCAAAGAAAAACGCGCCCAAGACACAGAAGAAACAAAACATTCCCATCATCAAGTAAAATATCTCTAAAAAAATACGTTTCTGTTCGTGCATTTGAGAATTTGTTTGTACCTTTGCACCAATGGAACAGAAAAGCATACTCGGCAATATCATCAAGATCGTCCTGCCCTTCCTGCTTGGCGGAACGATTCTGTGGTGGATGTACCGTGGTGAGGACTTTTCGACCATCAGTCATGTATTAACAGAAGAGATGAACTGGACCTGGATGCTGTTGTCATTCCCCTTCGGCATCCTGGCACAGATGTTCCGTGGCTGGCGATGGAAGCAGACACTCGATCCCATCGAAGACCTGTCGCCAAGTACCGTCAAACAATCCGCCAACGGTCAGAAGATCCGGGCCCGCAATGCCACCTGCATACATGCCGTATTCATCTCTTATGCTGCCAGTCTGGTGATCCCACGTATTGGTGAGTTCTCACGCTGTGCCATTCTGAAACGCTACGATGGGGTGTCGTTCAGCAAGGCTCTGGGTACGGTAGTGACAGAACGGGCCGTCGACACCCTGATCGTCATGCTCTATTCTGGTATCATCCTGCTGATAGAAATGAGCGTCTTCGGCACTTTCTTTAAGAAGACGGGCACCTCACTCGACCGTATCCTCGAGAGTTTCTCGCTGACAGGCTGGCTCGTCACCGCCATCTGCGGCATTGCCGTCCTGATCCTCTTGCATCTGCTGCTGAAGGACTTCTCTATATATAATAAGGTAAAGATGACGCTGAGTGGTATCTGGGAGGGCGTGCTCTCGTTGAAGGGAGTCAAAAACCTGCCACTCTACCTGTTCTTCTCCATCGGTATCTGGGTGATGTACTTCCTGCATTACTATCTGACATTCTTCTGTTTCGACTTCACGGAGCATTTAGGCATCGGCTGTGCACTGGTATCGTTTGTGGTAGCCAACTTCGCTGTCATCGTACCCACGCCCAACGGTGCAGGACCTTGGCATTTCGCCATCAAGACCATGCTGATCCTCTATGGTGTGGCCGACGAACAGGCGTTGTGGTTCGTACTCATTGTACATACCGTACAGACACTGTTGGTGATTGCCCTCGGCATCTATGCTTGGGCAGTCCTCTTATTCACGAAACGTATAACCCATAAAACGACATAACTATGAGTGAAATTAAGAATCTGAATCCAGTGTGCATCTGGAAAAACTTTTATGCACTGACACAAGTCCCACGTCCAAGTGGGCATCTCGAGAAAGTACAGAATTTTCTGCTCGATTTTGCCAAACAAGCAGGTGTGGAGGCTTTTAAGGATCCTGCCGACAATATCGTGATGCGTAAGCCCGCTTCTCCAGGCATGGAGAAGAAGAAGGGCGTCATCCTACAGGCCCACATGGATATGGTACCGCAGAAGACACCCGAGTCAACACATAACTTTGAAACAGACCCCATCCAGCCTTGGATCGACGGAGAGTGGGTGAAGGCCAAGGGTACCACCCTCGGTGCTGACAATGGTCTGGGCGTCGCTGCCATTATGGCCATCATGGAGGACAAGAGTCTGAAGCATGGTCCCATCGAGGCCCTGATTACCGCAGATGAAGAGACGGGTATGTTTGGCGCCAATGCCCTGCCCGCAGGCGAACTGAACGGCGATATCCTCATGAACCTCGACTCCGAACATTGGGGAAAGTTCGTCATCGGCTCTGCTGGTGGTATCGACGTGACTGCAACCCTCGATTATAAAGAGGTAGAAACGGATACCGACGATGCAGCTGTAAAGGTAACGGTAAAAGGTCTGCGTGGCGGACACTCTGGATTGGAGATCCACGAAGGTCGTGGTAATGCCAACAAACTGCTGGTGCGTCTCGTTCGCGAGGCTATCGAGGAGTGCGAGGCTCGCTTGGCATCTTGGCAGGGTGGTAATATGCGTAACGCCATCCCCTTCAAGGCAGAGGCCGTACTGACCCTACCGAAGGAAAACGTTGAGGCCCTGAAAGAACTCGCCCAGGATTGGCTTGAGGACTTCGCTGACGAATACAAAGGCATCGAGAGTGGTATCGAGGTGATCTGCGAAGATGTAGAGACACCGAAGATGGAGGTACCCGTAGAGATTCAGGACAACCTCATCAATGCCATCTATGGCTGTCACGATGGTGTCATCCGTATGATTCCCTCCTACCCCAGCGTCGTAGAGACTTCTTCCAACCTCGCCATCATCAACATCGGTGAAGGCAAGGCTTCATTGAAGATCCTCGCCCGCAGTAGCCGTGAAGACATGAAGGATTATATTGTGAAGACCCTCGAAAGCTGTTTCAATATGGCCGGCATGAAGGTTGAGACAGCCGGTTCGTATGGTGGCTGGGACCCCAACCCCGAGTCTCCCATCCTGCACCTGCTGCTGAAAGAGTACAAGGAGCTCTTCAATGCCGATGGTATCATCCAGGTAGACCACGCAGGTCTGGAGTGCTCCATCATTCTGGGTAAGTATCCTCACCTCGATGTGGTCAGCTTTGGTCCTACGATGAAGTCACCTCACACTACAACCGAGCGCGCCCTCATCGCTACCGTAGAACCCTTCTGGCAACTGCTGAAGAAGGCCCTCGAGGACATTCCAGAGAAGTGAAAAGTGAAGAGTGAAAAGTGAAAAATTTGCTACCGCACAAATGTCAATAATATGAAAAATCAATAAGCGGTAGCAAATTTTTCACTTTTCGTTTTTCACTTTTACCTTTTTTTCGTATCTTTGCACCCGATAAACCAAAGTATTAATAAAATTATGGACGATTACCCGGCGGAAAATTACAATTCGTAAAGGCGGGGGACGAGTGGCAAGGCTGCTAATCCCTTTGCCGCTAAAACCATTTCAAACGAAAAAAGGATTAGCACAATGAAGACTTTCTGG
This sequence comes from Prevotella sp., assembly GCA_016283605.1. Lineage (GTDB taxonomy): Bacteria > Bacteroidota > Bacteroidia > Bacteroidales > Bacteroidaceae > Prevotella. The sequence goes on along the minus strand of JAEENF010000284.1, from coordinate 77 downwards.
AACACCCAAGGCGGACTGAGCCAGCTCACAGAGTGGCAGCCCAATTGCTGGATACAGGTGACATGCCCCACCGAAGA
>JAEENF010000283.1 GCA_016283605.1 Prevotella sp. | reverse complement strand
TCCGAACTGTCTGATGCTCGTCGTGCGCCTCATCCCTGAAGGCCTCGAGGGCACTATTGAGATCTGGATGGACCGTCCTTGGGAGTCGCAGGGCGGCAAGAAAATCGGCGAGATGAAACTCACCACCAACATGGACAAGAAGGTCTGGGACGTGGCTGGAGGCATCTCCGACGAGGCTAAGGAAAAGGACCTCGCCGGCAAGCACGCCATCTTCCTCGTCTTCAAGTCGGACTTCAAAGACCAATCCCTCTGCACCCTCGAAGACCTGGTCTTCACATTTGCGGACTAAATTAATCATCTGAAATAAAGATATGGAAAAGAAACTGAGACAAGGCACGCTTTGTGTACAGGCTGGCTATAAGGCCAAGAACGGAGAACCGATAGAGTTGCCCATCATCCAGTCGACGACATTCAAGTACGACGACTCTGACGAGATGGCGAAGTTGTTTGACCTCGAAAAGGAGGGCTATTTCTATACCCGTCTGCAGAACCCGACGAACGACGCTGTGGCCGCGAAGATCGCCACACTCGAAGGCGGTGTGGGCGCTGTGCTGACATCGAGCGGTCAGGCAGCGAACTTCTACGCCATCTTCAACATCTGTCAGGCCGGCGACCACTTCATCACCTCGAACGAGATCTACGGCGGAACGTATAATCTGTTTGGCGTAACGCTGAAGAAACTGGGCATCGACTGCACATTCATCTCGCAGGAGGCCAGCGACGAGGAGATACAGGCGGCCTTCCGTCCGAACACGAAGGCCATGTTCGGCGAGACCATCTCGAATCCGGGCTGTGCTGTGTTCGACATCGAGCGCTTCGCCAGGATCGCGCATAAGAACGGTGTGCCCCTGATTGTCGACAATACCTTCGCCACGCCCGTGAACTGCCGTCCCTTCGAGTGGGGCGCAGACATCGTCACCCACTCTACCACGAAGTATATGGACGGTCTGGCTACGCAGGTAGGCGGTGTCGTAGTAGACAGCGGTAACTTCGACTGGCTGGCACATGCCGAGAAGTTCCCCGGCCTCTGCACGCCCGACGAGAGCTATCACGGTCTGACCTACGTGAAGGCCTTCGGTAAGATGGGCTTCACGACGAAGCTTGTCGCCCAGCTGATGCGCGACCTCGGATCGATTCCCGCTCCGCAGAACTCATTCCTGCTGCATCTCGGTCTGCAGACACTCCATCTGCGCATGGCCCAGCACTGCAAGAACGCCCAGAAAGTGGCAGAGTTCCTCAGCCAGAACGACAAGGTGGCTTGGGTACACTACTGCGGACTGCCCGGCGATAAGGCCTACGCCCTCGGACAGAAGTATCTGCCCAACGGAAGCTGCGGTGTCATCGCCTTCGGTCTGAAGGGCGACCGCGAGACGGCCATCAAGTGGATGGATTCGCTGGAGATGATCAACATCGTGACCCACGTGGCTGATGCCCGTACCTGCGTGCTGCATCCCGCTTCACACACCCATCGTCAGCTGAGCGACGAACAGCTGCGCGAGGCCGGTGTGGCTCCTGACCTGATCCGTCTCTCAGTAGGTATCGAGGACGTGGAAGACATCCTCGATGACATCAAGCAGGCACTGGAAAAGATATAAAAAAGGTGCAGATTTAACAAACTGTAACTTTATAAGAAAAATATTCGGTATTTTCCTTGGAAGGTACCGAATATTTTCGTATATTTGCACCATCAAAGTAACAATTTGTAAAACTTAAAACAGGTATTCAAAAAACCAAAAGACTATGGAAGTTGAAAAAATCATGCAAGCCTTGGAGCAGAAGCATCCTGGCGAACTGGAGTACTTACAGGCTGTAAGAGAAGTGTTGGAATCGATTAAGGACGTCTACAACCAGCATCCCGAGTTCGAAAAGGCAAAAATCATAGAGCGCATCGTGGAGCCTGAGCGCATCACCACGTTCCGTGTGCCCTGGGTCGACGACAAGGGCGAAGTTCAGGTGAACATCGGTTATCGCGTGCAGTTCAACAGCGCCATCGGCCCGTACAAGGGCGGTCTGCGCTTCCACCCATCCGTGAACCTGAGCATCCTGAAGTTCCTCGGTTTCGAGCAGACCTTCAAGAATGCCCTCACGACGCTGCCGATGGGCGGCGGCAAGGGCGGTTCGGACTTCTCGATCCGTGGCAAGAGCGACAACGAGGTGATGAAGTTCTGTCAGGCCTTTATGTGCGAACTCTATAAGGTGATCGGTCCGGATATGGACGTGCCTGCCGGTGACATCGGCGTGGGCGCCCGCGAGATCGGCTACCTCTTCGGCTACTACAAGAAACTGACGAGTCAGTTCCACGGCGCTACCCTCACGGGTAAGGGCATGGAATGGGGCGGTTCGATCCTGCGTCCGGAGGCTACGGGCTACGGCGCACTCTATTTCGTACATCACATGATGGAAACTCACGGCCTTGACATCAAGGGCAAGACGATTGCGCTGTCAGGCTTCGGCAATGTGGCCTGGGGCGCTGCCAAGAAGGCCACGGAACTGGGTGCGAAGGTGATCACCATCTCTGGTCCTGACGGATATATCTATGATCCAGAAGGTCTCGACGACGAGAAGATCGAGTACATGCTCGAACTGCGTGCCAGCGGTAATGACGTCTGCCAACCCTACGAGGAGGAATTCCCAGGCTCGAAGTTCTTCGCCGGCAAGAAGCCGTGGGAGCAGAAGGCTGACATCTATCTGCCCTGTGCCACACAGAACGAACTCAACGGTGAGGATGCCGACAAGATCCTGGCTCAGAAGCCGCTGTGCGTCGCAGAGGTGTCGAACATGGGATGCACGGCCGAAGCCGTGAACAAGTTCATCGCTGCAGGACAGCTGTTCGCTCCTGGCAAGGCCGTGAATGCGGGTGGCGTGGCTACCTCGGGTCTGGAGATGACGCAAAACTCTATGCGTATGTCATGGACGGCTGAGGAAGTAGACATGCGTCTGCACCAGATTATGTCAGGCATCCACGAGCAATGCGTGAAATACGGTAAGGAGCCCAGTGGTTACATCAACTACGTCAAGGGTGCCAATGTCGCCGGCTTCATGAAGGTAGCCAAGGCGATGTTAGCTCAAGGAATCGTATAAAGTTAATAGTTTAGAGTGGAGAATGTAGAGTTTGCTACCGCTGTAGGGTGGAAATCACGAAAGAGAGATTACCCGAGACGCATGATCGTAGTGATTGCGTTTCTCTTCTGCGCAGTTGCAAATTCTTCATTCTTCACTTTTCACTCTTCACTTCTGAGCGCCCAAAACGCTCAGACGGGCAAGGCCTCTTTCTATTCCAAGAAGTTCACAGGGCGGAAGACTGCCAACGGTGAACGTCTGCATCACGACTCGCTGACCTGTGCCCACAGGACTTATCCCTTCGGCACCCTGCTGAAAGTGACAAATCCTGCCAATGGACAGAACGTCGTCGTGCGCGTCACAGACCGAGGACCATACGTCAGAGGACGAATCATTGACCTCTCTGTCAGAGCTGCGCGGGAGCTGGGTATCATCGCACAAGGTATCGCCACGGTGGTCGTAGAACGCTATAGCGATATCATCCCACCCTTCAAGGCTGAGGAGATCCTGGATCTGCCTGATTTCGAGATCGGCACCAATGAAGGTTCTGACACCAAGCCTGTATGGGTGGCTCTGAAGGAAGACCGTGAAAGAAAGATGCAGGAACGGAAGGAGCACGAGCAAGAGGAACTCAGGAAGAAAGCGCTGGCTGCGTCAACGAAGCAGTCGTCTACGTTGGAACAGGAAGAAGCTTCACAGATGTCACATGATCCTCAGAAGCAGGTTCAACAGATTCAGCAGAAAACGAACGATGAGTTGTTGAATGACATCAGCAGGAATCCTAATAAGTCGAAAGCGTATCTGAAACGGCAAGGGAAATAAACAAATCAGGGAGGTCATCGACGGCCTCCCTGATTTATTCTATCGCTTACTGGTGCGGATAGTGAATTCCTTAGTCTGCGCGGGAACCTCCCTATTGTTCTGGAACACCCCGATACGAATCACCGCCTGACCATTACGCAAGTAACTGTCGGCCTTGATATTTGCCGTATAACGTACGCCCTTACCTGGGGCGATGCTCTCCACGAGGATGTTCTCTGAAATGTGGATGTGCCTGTTACCTGTCACCTCAGCGACAGAAGGCTGCACATTAAAGACATATTGCGAGGAATTATTGTAGATCTCAAACACCATTCGAGCCTCCTCGCCGCGCGTCAGCACACCGTCGCGGCTGGAATCCAGAAGGCGTGCATGACGGATCTCCAGATTAACAGGAGCGTTCAAAGCACTCTTGGCTGTGCCTTCGAAGTTCTCGCCAAAGCCGTAGAGACGATCGTCGCCGCTGTTGGTCGAATCGTAACCACTCTCGTTGCTGTAGTCGTTGTAGTCATTGTAACTGCGGTTACTGTCCGCCCTCTGACGAGCAGCCTGACGTGCTTCACGACGAGCAGCCTTGTACTCCTCATACTTCTGCTGCTCAGCACGGTCTGCGGCTTGTCCTACGGCCGCACCAACGGCTGCGCCACCAGCCATACCAATCAGCGTACCGATGTCACTGCCACGAGGACCTCCGGCAATGCCGCCTATGGCAGAACCGATCATCGACCCAAACCAGCCACCTGTTGCTGCGCCATTGGCTGTGTATGTTCCACAACTGCTCAACAGCAACATGGTTCCTGCCAAAACAATCAAACCTTTCTTCATAATCGTCACGTTTTAAATTGTTGTACGGTGCAAAGGTAAGCATTTTTTGGAAATGCGCAAAGGGAAAAACCCGAAAACTATATAGGGGAAACCCTAAAAAGGCCCGTAACCTTGTGAGTTACAGGCCTTCATATAGAGGTGAATATCAATCCGATTATTCAGCCTTAGCCTCTTCTGCAGCAGGAGCAGCCTCCTCGGCGGGAGCCTCAGCCTTTGTCTCCTCAGCTACGGGAGCCTCGGCAGCAGCCTCAGCCTTAGCGCCAGAAGAACGACGTGAACGACGAGTCTTCTTCTTACCACCGTCCTTGGCCATTTCGGGATCGAAGTCTACGAGCTCGATGAAGCAGACCTGAGCAGCGTCACCCTGACGGGTACCGAGCTTGATGATACGAGTGTAACCACCGGGACGATCGCCGACCTTCTCAGCAACCTCTCCGAAGAGAGTCTTGATGGCTTCCTTGTTCTGCAGGTAGCTGAATACAACACGACGTGAATTGGTGGAGTCGTCCTTAGCCTTTGTAATCAGGGGCTCGACGTACTTCTTCAAGGCCTTGGCCTTGGCAACGGTCGTAGTGATTCTTTTGTGCTCAATCAGCGAAATAGCCATGTTTGCAAGCATGGCGCTGCGGTGACTAGCAGTACGACCGAGATGGTTAAATTTCTTATTATGTCTCATTTTCTTTAATCTCTTTCAAGTTTATACTTTGAAATGTCAGTTCCAAACGACAGATTCAGACTCTCGAGCAAATCATCAAGCTCCGTGAGCGATTTCTTACCAAAGTTGCGGAACTTCAGGAGGTCGGTCTTGTTGTACTGCACAAGATCACCGAGTGTCTCCACATCAGCAGCCTTCAGACAGTTAAGCGCACGAACTGAAAGGTTCATGTCTACCAAACGTGTCTTCAGCAACTGGCGCATGTGCAGGATCTCCTCATCAAACTCCTGATTGGTCTCTGTCTCAGAAGTCTCAAGTGTGATCTTCTCATCAGAGAACAGCATGAAGTGATAGATCAGGATCTTCGCAGCCTCCTTCAGGGCGTCCTTCGGGTGAATGGAACCGTCCGTCGTGATTTCCATGACGAGCTTGTCGTAGTCGGTCTTCTGCTCGACACGATAAGGCTCGACAGCATACTTCACGTTACGGATAGGTGTGTAAATAGAGTCGATTGCGATGACGTTGACATCTGTACAGAACTCACGATTCTCATCAGCAGGCACGTAGCCACGACCTTTGTTAATTGTCAGGTCGATCTGCATCGATGCCTTGGAATCTAAATGACAAATCACCAAATCGGGATTCAGCACCTCAAATCCAGTCAGATACTTGCCGATATCACCGGCTTTGAATTCGGTAGAATTCTCGATCGTGATACTGACTTTCTCGTTCTCGAATTCTTCTACAACTTGCTTGAACCGAACTTGCTTCAGGTTCAAGATAATGTTGGTTACATCTTCCTTGACACCGGGTACAGAAGAGAACTCATGCTCAACACCAGCAATCTTGATGGTATTGATGGCATAGCCCTCAAGCGATGAAAGAAGAATGCGGCGAAGGGCATTACCGATGGTTACACCGAAACCCGGCTCCAAAGGACGAAATTCGAACTTGCCGAACTTGTCGGAGGCCTCCAACATTACAACTTTATCAGGTTTTTGAAATGCTAATATCGCCATTAATTTAATGATTTAGTTCTTAGAGTACAACTCAACGATTGACTGTTCCTTAATGTTCTCGGGGATGTCGGCACGCTCCGGCATGTGCAGGA
>JAEENF010000021.1 GCA_016283605.1 Prevotella sp. | reverse complement strand
CTCGGCTGCTCGATGGTGAACTCACCTGGAAGGATGGTGACCAAAAAGGATTGGTCATCCCGGCGTCGATAGCGATGCAGTATTTCGGTTCTGTACAGGTGGCGGGCCGCCACATGATGTGGGAGAGTGGAGACAGTGCCATGGTAAGAGGCGTGTTTGCCGACTTCCCGGAAAACTGTTCCGTAAGAAATTGCATCTATTCCAACATGCGCGATGAAAATCAGGGCAACATCAGTAATTACAACTACGTTTGTTACTTAAGGCTCAATGCTCAGATAGATACAGCCCAAGTCAACCGCAGCATGCGGGATGCCATGATGGAGAAATGGCATCAGCTGTTTGTTGAAAACGGGATGGAGGCCCAATGGGAAGAAGAGAAAGGCAGCGTGTCGTTCGCCATGCGCCTGCAGCCCATCACGGAAACGTGGTACTCGGGCGTAGATATGGAACTGGACAAGGGGAACAAGATGGTAGACTGGATTCTCAGATTCTCGTGCCTATTGGTCATCATCATCGCTACCATCAATTTTCTTAATTTCGTGCTGGCAGAGAGTCCGATGCGCATCAAGAGTGTCAACACTCGAAGGGTGTTGGGCAGTAATGTCAGTTCATTGAGAATGGGACTTATTGCCGAGACGATTATCATATCACTTCTGGCGTTCCTCATGGCCATGGTCATCTGCTGGCTGCTGTCATACTGGCCATTTATCAGCGAACTCATGGTGGATAGCATCGCGCTCAGCAATCATGTCCTGCTCATCCTCGCATTGTCGTTGGTCGCTGTTTTGGTAGGCGTCATGGCAGGTATCTACCCCGCATTCTACGTCACCTCGTTCCAACCGGCATTGGTGCTGAAGGGCGCATTCGGGCTCTCTCCACAAGGTCGCAAACTACGTACAGCTTTGCTTTGCCTCCAATTTCTGATTACAAGTATTATGGTCGTTTACATCGGAATCCTCTATCTGCAAAGCCACTACATCTTCAATTCCGACTATGGCTTTTCTAAAGATGAAATCTTATATGCAAATACCTGGGAACTGAAGGACAAGCAAGATGCTCTGCGGTCTGAGCTCATGCAACAGATGGGTGTGGTTGATGTTGCTTTCTCTCAATTCGCTTTGGGTTTCAACGACACGTATATGAACTGGGGGCGGAGCGACAAAGACCATAAGATACAGTACACGGTGCTGCCCGTCGACTGTCATTATCTTCGCACGATGGGTATCAAGGTGGTTGAAGGCCGTGACTTCACAGAGCACGATGGTGATTGCTATATCATCAACGAGGCGGCCCGTAAGAAATGGAACTGGGTGGAGATGGACAAAAAACTGTTGGATGATGACCTGCCGGTAATTGGTGTGTGCCGTAATATTCGCTTCGGCTCTACGCGCATTGACAACAACGATTCGCCGTTGGCATTCATCGTAACTGGTGATATCATAAAGAGCGAAGGATGGGTTCCTCCATTGAATATAATGAATGTGCGTGTGGCAGCAGGCACCGACAAAGTGCAGATGCGACAGAAAATCAAAGATATTTGCATGAAGTTGGGAATGCAACATGAACCTGAGGTGAAGTTCCTCGACCAACATTTAGAAGAGCTCTATCAAGAGGAGTTCCGCTTCATGCGGCAGGTATTGGTGTTCAGCGTCATCTGTCTCATCATCACGCTCATCGGTGTGTTCTGCATGACGATGTTCGAGACGGAGTACCGCCGCAAGGAAATCGGCATCCGCAAGGTGATGGGCAGTTCTACCAGAGAGATTCTCGCTATGCTGTGCCGCCGCTATGTCTGGCTGCTCATCAGCAGCTTCATCGTCGCTGCACCCTTGGCCTGGTACATCGGCAATGAGTGGCTCCTATCCTTCGCCGAGCGCACTCCCATCTACTGGTGGCTCTTCCCGTTGGCTCTCCTCGCAGTTGGCACTATAACTCTCGCCACCGTCATCATCCAAAGCTGGCGCACTGCAAACGAGAACCCAGTAAACAGTATTAAAAATGAGTAAACGAAAAAAAATATGATTAAGTTAGAAAACATTCAGAAGGTGTTCCGCACGGAAGAGGTGGAGAC
>JAEENF010000282.1 GCA_016283605.1 Prevotella sp. | reverse complement strand
AAGGCAACGAGGCTATTGCCCACGCTGCTATTCGTTGCGGATGCGACGGCTATTTCGGCTATCCTATTACTCCGCAGAGTGAAGTGATTGAGACGCTGGCTGAGCTGAAGCCTTGGGAGACCACTGGAATGCAGGTGGTTCAGGCAGAGAGTGAGCTGGCTTCGATTTACATGGTCTATGGTGCTGCCGGTGCTGGTAAGCGTGCGATGACTTCATCGTCGAGTCCTGGTATCGCCCTGATGCAGGAGGGTATCACTTATATGGCTGGTGCCGAGGTGCCTGGCGTGTTTGTGAATGTTCAGCGTGGCGGTCCTGGTCTGGGAACTATCCAGCCTTCACAGGGTGACTATTTCCAGGCTACCCGTGGTGGTGGTAATGGTGACTATAAGGTGATCGTACTGGCTCCGTCTTCTGTTCAGGAGATGGCCGATTTTGTGGATCTCGCTTTTGAGTTGGCCTTCAAGTATCGCAATCCCGCTATGATTCTCTCTGACGGTGTGATTGGTCAGATGATGGAGAAGGTGGTGCTGCCTCCCTACAAGCCCCGTCGTACGGATGAGGAGGTGATCAAGCAGTGCCCTTGGGCTTCTACTGGTAAGCCGAAGAATCGTGAGCGTGTGGTCATCACTTCTCTGGAGCTGAAGCCTGAGATCATGGAGCAGCGCAACATCGCTCTCCAGGAGAAATATGCTAAGATTCAGGAGAATGAGGTTCGCTATGAGGAGCAGCTGATGGACGATGCAGAGTATGCTATCGTCGCCTTTGGTTCTGCAGCCCGTATCGCTGAGAAATCTGTGGAGATTGCCCGCGAGCAGGGTATCAAGGTCGGACTGTTCCGTCCTATCACGCTGTTCCCGTTCCCTGAGAAGCAGATTGCTGAGTTGTCGAAGAAGGTGAAGGGTATCCTCGTGGCAGAGATCAATGCTGGTCAGATGGTACAGGATGTTCGCTTGGCTGTGAATGGCGCTGTGCCTGTAGAGCAGTTCGGTCGTCTGGGAGGTATCGTGCCCGATCCCGAGGAGATTGTTGAAGCTTTAAAGAAGGTCATGTAAGTTATGGATAGAAATCAAATAGTTCAACCAGAGAATATCGTCTGCAAGAAGCCGACGCTGATGAACGACAACAACATGCACTACTGCCCGGGCTGTAGTCACGGTGTGGTGCATAAGCTCATTGCCGAAGTCATCGAAGAGATGGGTATGGAAGACAAGGCCGTAGGTGTAAGCCCTGTAGGCTGTGCCGTCTTCGCGTACAATTATATAGATATTGACTGGCAGGAGGCTGCCCACGGTCGTGCTCCCGCACTGGCTACGGGTATCAAGCGCTGCTGGCCTGATCGTCTGGTGTTCACCTATCAGGGTGATGGTGACCTGGCTTGTATCGGTACCTGTGAGACCATCCACGCCCTGAACCGTGGTGAGAACATCGTGATTATCTTCGTCAACAATGCCATCTACGGTATGACGGGTGGTCAGATGGCTCCTACGACCCTGATTGGTCAGAAGACCTCTACTTGTCCTTATGGCCGTGATCCTCAGTTGCACGGCTATCCCCTGAAGATGGCAGATATCGCTGCTGGACTCGAGGGTACTTGCTACGTCACTCGTCAGAGTGTGGAGTCTGTGGCCTCTATCAACAAGGCGAAGAAGGCACTGCGCAAGGCTTTCGAGGCTTCGATGGCTGGTAAGGGTTCATCGCTCGTGGAGTTCGTCTCTACTTGTAACAGCGGTTGGAAACTCACGCCTGCTAAGGCTAACGAATGGATGAAGGAGAATATGTTCCCCTTCTATCCCAAAGGAGACTTAAAAGATACGACAGACAAATGAAAAAGGAGATAATTATTTCAGGTTTCGGAGGTCAGGGCGTGCTCTCGATGGGTAAGATTCTGGCCTATAGTGGACTGATGGAGGATAAAGAGGTGACTTGGATGCCTGCCTACGGTCCTGAGCAGCGTGGTGGTACGGCCAACGTGACGGTGATCGTCAGCGATGAGCGCATCTCTTCGCCTATCCTCAGCAAGTACGACATCGCTGTGGTGCTGAACCAGCCCTCGCTCGAGAAGTTCGAGCCGAAGATCAAGCCTGGTGGTATCCTGATTTACGACGGCTTTGGCATCATCAACAAGCCTACTCGTAAGGACATCACCATTTATGAGATCAACGCTATGGACAAGGCTGCCGAGATGAAAAACGGTAAGGTGTTTAACATGATCGTACTCGGTGGACTGTTGAAGGTGGCTCCTGTAGTGAGCGACAAGGGCGTGGAGAAAGCTTTAAAGAAGACTCTTCCTGAGCGTCACCACGACCTCATCCCCCTGAATATGGAGGCTCTGAAGGAAGGTGCTAAGATTATCGAGGAAGTCTAATATACAGTAATCCCTCGCCAATCGGCGAGGGATTATTGTTTTAATTTGTATGTGCCTTGCAGCGCTCGGTATAGAACTGACGGAAGTCAGACCATTTGTAATAAGGATAAGCGTCGGAAGGCAGAGGGAGACTAGCCTCTGAGCCATTGAGCAGACATTTGACGAGGATATCGTCAGAAGCTTTTTTCCCTCGATAGAAAATCAACTGGATATTCGATGCCTTGCAGGTCTGCCAGTTTTGGTAGATATTCTTCACCTCGTTAGGATCCTCAGGGTCAGTGTCGGCTCCATTGATGCCCATGAGTACCGTCAGCGGTCCAAGGCAAGTATCATGGCCGAAACGAAGATCGGCAATATGGTCACTTTTCCCACTGATGACGGCATCGGCCTTTTTGATGAAGTCCTCAAGGATGGGAATCATGTCGTACTGAGGACCGAATACCCAGGAATAAGAGTCGAGGTTTGAGGACTCCCATCGTCTGGCAATCTCTTCATCGGTGATGATATTTCCCATCATACCTTCATGACTGATACTGGGGAGCGATGTATAGAGATTGATGAGGTTGCTGGCAACATGGTTCATGTTACCAGGCAGTCCCTCCGTGCTGACAAACATCCTCGAGATGATATGCTCGTTCAGCGAGTCGCTATAGCTGAATCTGTCGCGATTATTTTCGTAACGGGGTTTGGCTTTGGGGAACTTCCGTCGCAATGGATTCTCCCTGTCGGTGGGAACAACACCGTCGAGGGTGAAGCGTGAGGACTGCTCGCGGATCTCAATCTTCGGATTGCATTGCACCAGTTCCTGACAGAAGGCCGACATACTGAGCACACAGCGACCTGATAGCGAAGAGATGGCCAGTACATTGCCACCTTTCTTGAATACCTGCGGGAAGTTATTATACATTGTTCGTGCGATGCGCTGATGCTGTTCCCAGCCCACTTGTGTCAGTTCACTCACACCAGTCTTGAGTTCCTCCTTGGCTGCCATAAACCTCTCATAGAAACCTTCGCCCTCAGTCGTCAGGAGTTGTTTCTTGTGGGCAGTCGTCAAGAGACTGTCCAGCTCCCGATAGAGCATCGCATTCCAATAATAGCGTGATCCGTGGCGACCGTAGTGGCTGATGTAGAACGGTTTGTAACCGCTTGGTGCCTTCGTCAGCTGAGTCGCGGTGAAGGCATAGGGATAATCGGTACCATAACTCTTCTTGGGGTCAGACTTGATCTGTTCGAGTGCAGGTACTTGCTGTGCAGAAGCCGTTAAGCCAAGCACCAAAAATGTCATTACAAATAACTTTCTCATAAGTTAGTCGATTTTGTTAGTTTTGAATAGTTAATATTTTTATGATCAATCTTCTACGATTTTGATACGTCCTTGGGGGTTAGCATAGCTCTGGCCTGTGTTTCCACCGAGGACTGTTCTCAGATAGTCAGACAGTGCCTCGTAATAGCGAAGTGTGCTTTCGAAGAGCACAGGACATTGCTTGAAGCACTCAAAGAATCCGCCTCCTTCGTGGTTATAGTTTGTCAGCGCCACACTATAGGTGCGATTCATATTGACAGGTGCATAGCTACCGTCCTCCTGGAGAATCTCGATATCGCTGACTTTATGACTCTTACTATGGATGGTGAAGCGCAGACCTGAACATTGTGGGAAGTTACCATCGAGTACTGGTACGAGAGCGGTACAACGGGTCAGCATCTGCTGCAGTTGTTCGCCAGTGACAGAGATACGACGCAGGGTGTTGTCGTAGGGCAGCATACCGATGATGTCACCATACGTGATATCACCTGCATGGATATCGTTACGGATACCACCACCATTTTCGAAACCGATGTCAGCCTTGAGGGCATAACGGTAGGCATCGGCCACGAGGTCACCGGCATTGGTCTCCTGACCACGAACAATCCATTGGGCATTCTCGTCACTCACCACAAGGGTGTAGTCACTATGGGCTACCACCTCTGAGGTCACGGCTTTCACTTTCTGGCGGATGCTATCGGTGATGGCCGAGATCCTGGCGTTCTTGTAAGGGATGTCCTTACTCTTGATAAGTTGGGTGATGAACCGTCCGTCGGGTGTGATAAGCAACTTTCCGACATTGGCGAATTGCGTACCTGTCTGTGTAACGGTGATATCCTTACCATCGAGGTTTTTCACCTTCACTCCCTCGAATATCTCATGCGAATGGCCATCGAGTACGACGTCGATGCCTCTGGTGTTATTCACCAGACGATGGGAACTGAACCCCATCGACTGTGGGGTTTCGCCGACATGTGAGAGCAGCACCACATAGTCGGCTCCTTCAGCACGGGCGTTATCGACGGCCTGTTGAACCAGTTGATAGAACGTCTTTGGCTTCAGGTCGTAGAGCAGAATGCCGTTGGTATCGTAGAACGAATAGCCTTCGAGAATCATCGTCTCTGGGGTGCAGGCACCTACGAAGGCAATCTTCTTGTTGCCATACTGATGAATGATATAGGGTGCGAAGAGTGGCTGAGGCTCTCCGGCTTCATAGAGATTGGCGCAAGTCACAGGGGTGCCAGCCTCTTCCAACAGCTGCTTCATGCGAGGTACGCCATAATCGAACTCATGATTACCCAACGTCAGGGCGTGGTAGTCCATATCGTGCAGGATATCAGCAATATACTGTCCTTTCGAGATGGCTCCTGTGGTGTTGCCTTGCAGGAAGTCACCACAACAGACCGCTGCAGCATAGGCTGTATCAGACTTATTGATGGCATCGCGCAGACCTGCGATCTTCGTATAGCCTTCGATGCCGCAATGGGCGTCGTTCTCGTAGAGAATCACGATGCTCTTCTGATCTGTAACAGGCATACTCTTGATGACAACAGACTCCGAGAGACCACGCTGTTTGTCGGACACCTTCAGGGTGATGTTGCCAGCTTTCTGGCTGCTGCGCACGATGACGACGAGTTGTCCGCTGAAGAGTTTCATCGTCGGCTTCTTAAATGACTCCAGACTGGTGGCGTCGCCGTTGCAGACGGCCTCGAAGGAGCCTGCGCCCGAGACGTCGAAGGTCAGCTGGTCTGCGGCATCGGGAATGAGTGTGCCTTTGGCATCTGTCAGCGAGACGGTCACAAAGGCGAGGTCCTCGCCATTGGCCTTCAGCATGTTGTTGTTCTGCGTCCAGACATCGAGTTGAAGCTTCGAGGGTTTGCCAGCTGTCTTTATGGTCTGCTCGCCTGCTGGCTTGCCGTCGGCATCATACACGATGACCTTGAGTTCTCCTGGCTCATACTTGACATCGTTCCAGCGCAGACGGTAACGGTCTAGACGCTCCTTTGGATTTTTCGAAATCTTACCTTGGCTTTTGCCATTAATGAAGAGCTCGGCAGTAGGATAGTCCGTATAGCAATAGACGGGTGTCACCTTACCCTTGCGTGCCTTTCCCCATGACCAGTGGGGTAGGAGATGGACGGTATGTTCATCCTCATTCCACTTTGAACGATAAAGAAAATATCTGTCCTTTGGCAGACCCGCGAGGTCGCAGATACCAAAATAACTGCTGCGTGCAGGCCAGTATTCATCGTAAGGCGTAGGCTCACCTAGATAATCGAAGCCAGTCCATACGAACTCGCCGATGACCCACGGATAGTCATCCTGCCACACCCAGTCGTCATCTGGCAGATTGCTCCAAGAACAGTATTCTACATCATAACTGCTACACTGACCGTCGGCTTTTTGTATCGCCATAGGGTCGTAGCTAGGTGCCCATGAGGCATATTGTGAATTGTCCGTCACCTCCACAGGGAACTTATACACCCCACGTGAACTCACTGTTGAAGCGGTCTCAGAACCGAGAAGGAATCCCTGCGGCAACTGTTCGAGATTCTTCTGATATTTGTGTACACGGTAGTTGAATCCTGGTACGTCCATTACCTGAGCAAAACCGCTGTTGAGCGCTGCCTCTGCCTTGTCCATACCCTGAGTAACAGGTCGGGTGGGGTCGAGACTGTGACATAAGCCCTGAAGACGGATGCTGATCTGACGTCCCACTTCGCTGTTCTGTTCTGGAATTTCATTGCCTATCGACCACATCACAATCGAAGGGTGGTTGCGGTTAGCAATGATGAGGTTGGTGATGTCTCTGTCGGCCCACTCATCGAAGAAACGGGCATAGCCGTTCTTACACTTCGGATAACGCCACATATCGAAACTCTCGGCCATGACCATCATGCCTAAAGAGTCGCAGATGTCCATCTGCATCTGACTCGGCATATTGTGCGAGGTTCGGATGGCATCGCAGCCCATCGCCTTCAAGATCTTAATCTGGCGAATCAGGGCGGATTTGTTCACAGCAGCTCCGAGGGGGCCGAGGTCGTGGTGCAGACAGACGCCCTTAAGCTTGCGGGTGATGCCGTTCAGCTGGAAACCATGCTCACGTGATACCCTTACAGTGCGCAAGCCTATGGTGATGGTCTTCTCGTCGATAGCCTTGCCGAAGTCATCGTAGACATTCGGAGCGCCTTTACCATCGTAGAGTGTAATAAGTAACTTATATAAATAAGGTGTTTCAGGTGTCCACAGCTTGGCATCAGGAATGAGGAAAGTTCCGACGGCTACTTTCGTTCCTTTGCGCATTGGGGCAGGAGAGCATGTGATCCTTTTTCCATCAGGGGTGTTGAGGGTCAGTATGACGGGCAATCCCTTCCCCTCTTCGGCATTGATGACAGGCACCTCTACAACAAGCTTTGTACAGTCTTTGTGCTTAGTGGTCTTATAATGCAGTTCAGTATTGGTCGTGATACCCCAGTCATCGATGCGGGCTTTCGCTTTGTTGAGAATGAGCTTCACAGGACGGTATATTCCTGCACCAGGATACCAGCGCGAGCTCTCCTCCACATTCTTGAGGTCAACCTCCAACAGGTTATCGCCTTTTTTGACGAATGGTGTGATGTCCACACGGAAGGCGTTGTATCCGTAAGCCCAGTAGCCGGCTTTTTGGCCGTTGATGAATACCGTCGGCTCTGCCATAGCCCCATCAAAGAGCAGTTCGGCATGTTCGTAGCCCTCGGGGATGGTCAATGAGCGCTTATAGTGTCCTTCGCCAATCCAAGGGAGAGCTCCTGAACGTCCACTTTTCTCTGTGGCCTGTTTCTCTCCATTCTGTTCGATGGCCACCGTCTGCAAATCCCATTTCTTGTCGAAGGGGCCCGCAATAGCCCAATCGTGTGGAACGGATACCTTTTTCCACGTCATTTTATCATGCGAGAATTGCCAATTTTCATTCAGTGTAATCTCATGGCGCGTTTGTGCTGATGCCATCAAAGCGGCCAATAAGAACGTCGTTATCAGTTTTACTTTCATTTCAAATAGTTATTTGTCGTCATTATTTTGCTGCAAATATACGAAAAAATCCCGAAATAGTTGGCTATTTCCTCGGTTTTGTTTAATTTTGCACCTATATTTTCGAAAATAGATACTTTTATGGATTATAAACATCAGTTGAGAAGTGCAGTATGCACAGAAGGTCGTCGTATGGCTGGCGCTAGAGCACTATGGGTGGCCACAGGTATGAAACATGAGCAGTTTGGCAAACCCATTATTGCTATCGTCAACTCGTTCACGCAGTTTGTGCCTGGACATACGCACCTGCATGAGATAGGCCAGATAGTACGTGAAGAAATTGAGAAGATGGGCTGTTATGCCGCAGAGTTCAATACCATCGCCATCGACGACGGTATCGCCATGGGTCATGACGGCATGCTCTACTCGCTGCCCTCGCGTGACATCATCGCCGACAGCGTGGAATATATGGTCAATGCCCACAAGGCCGATGCGATGATCTGCATCTCCAACTGTGACAAGGTGACACCAGGTATGCTGATGGCTTCGATGCGCCTGAACATTCCTACGGTCTTCTGTTCCGGTGGTCCGATGGAGGCAGGTAAATGGCGTGGCGAGAATGCCGACCTGATCACGGCGATGGTGAAGGGTGGCGATCCCACGGTGAGCGACGAGGATCTCGCAGAGATCGAACAGTGTGCCTGTCCTGGCTGTGGTGCATGTTCGGGCATGTTCACGGCTAACTCGATGAACTCGCTGACGGAGGCCATCGGTCTGTCGTTGCCTGGCAATGGCAGTATCCTGGCTACCCACAAGAACCGCATTCAGCTGTTCCGTGATGCTGCACAGCTCATTGTGAAGAACGCGCTGAAATATTATGTGGAGGGTGACGATAGCGTATTGCCTCGTAGTATCGCTACGCGTGATGCCTTCCTCAACGCCATGACACTCGACATCGCCATGGGTGCTTCTACGAATACCGTTTTGCATCTGTTGGCTGTGGCACAGGAGGCTGGGGTAGACTTCAACATGAAGGATATCGACGCCCTGTCGCGCAAGGTGCCCTTCCTCTGCAAACTTGCACCCAACTGGCAGAAGTACTCCATTCAGGAGGAGAACCGTGCCGGTGGTATCCTCGGTATCATGGGTGAACTGGCCAAGGGTGGTCTGCTGAAGCTCGACTGCAAGCGCGTGAATGGCGCAACCTTAGGCGAGGATATCCAGAAATACAGCATCACCGGTGAGACCATCGATCCTGAGGCAGAGCGCATCTATCGCAGTGCCCCTGGTGGAAAGTTCTCTACCGTGATGGGTTCTCAGGATGCCCAGTGGGAGACGCTTGATACCGACCGTACCAATGGTTGTATCCGTGATATCGAACATGCCTATACCAAGGATGGCGGTATGGCCGTACTCTTCGGCAACATTGCCCAGGACGGCTGTGTGGTGAAGACTGCCGGCGTCGATGAGTCGCTCTGGCACTTCGAGGGTCCTGCTGTGGTGTTCGACTCTCAGGAAGACGCCTGTGAGGGCATCCTCGGTGGTCAGGTGAAGAGTGGCGACTGCGTGGTGATTACCCACGAGGGGCCGAAGGGCGGTCCTGGTATGCAGGAGATGCTCTATCCCACGAGCTATATCAAGTCGATGCACCTCGGCAAGGAGTGTGCGCTGATTACCGATGGCCGTTTCTCTGGCGGTACGTCAGGTCTGAGTATCGGTCATATCTCGCCGGAGGCTGCCAATGGCGGTAACATCGGCAAGATCAAGGATGGTGACATTATCGTTATCGATATCCCCTCACGCTCGATCAATGTTAAACTGAGCGACGAGGAACTCGCCGCGCGTCCTCAGCAGCCGCTAAAGCGCAACAGATTCGTGTCAAAGGCTTTAAGAGCTTACGCCCAGAGCGTCGCCTCTGCGGATAAAGGAGGAATTAGAATTATTGATTAAAAACGACAACCATGACAACAAAGACAACAGTCTACGACGGCAACTGCCGTCTGCGGGCAGATAAGAAAAAGCTGTTTAAGTTGTCCAAGTTGTA
>JAEENF010000281.1 GCA_016283605.1 Prevotella sp. | reverse complement strand
GCGCGACGATGCGAAGACCAACGACCGCTGGAGCCTCGGCCTTGGCGTCGACTACAAGATTGCCAAGTGGGTGAAGGCCTCCGCTGGCTACAGTCTGCTCTACGACAACACGAAGCGCATCAGCTATTCTGACCAGGAGGATGTCGATGACGGTGACTTCGACGAGGTAGGTCTGCCGAAGAAGTGCGCGCAGTATTGGGCGCCCCGTCACCGCTTCAATGTGTCGCTGACGTTCGACAAGAAGCTCTTCGGCGACTTCCGTTTCTCCCTGCGCGAGCGCTGGCAGTACACCTGGCGCCCCGAACACACCGTCAGTGAGCGCTGGAGCTATCTCGACGAGGCTTATGACGGCAAGGCGAAGACCTACGGCGGCAGCGGCAAGAACGTGCTGCGCAGCCGCCTGCAGGTGGAGTACGACAAGAAGGGACTCTCGCTCACGCCCTACGCGAACGTCGAATTCTGGAATGCCTGGAAGCTGCAGAAGACGCGCTACACCGTCGGTCTCGACTGGAAACTCTCCAAACAGCACGCCGTGGGCGCTTTCTACTATTACCAGAAGGTGAACGACGACGATGACCTCGAACCGAACAGGCATCTCTTGGGTGTCAGCTACAAATTCAAGTTCTAAGCACGACTCACGGGGACAGGTCCCGTGAGTCGTTTTCTTTTTCTTGTGTCCTTAGAAGTAAACATAGCGGCGGTTGCCTTTGGGCCGCACGGCGAAGTGCACCCAGATGGTCGTGCCGCGCTTCTCGAGGATCAGTTCATCGAAGTCCAGCTTCTTCCCATCCGCGATGTCCAGCAGGATTAGTTTGCTTCAATACTATCAAACTTCCTTTTTTAGCCCATTTCTACTCATACGGTGTTGCCGTAAGTTTAGACAGAAAAAAGTCTCTTACCCTCCATGCTGGTAAACAAGTAAACAAAAAGTGTTTTTTTAGTGGAAAATTTTGGATTGGATATTTTCTAGGGGATGAGGAGTGAGTGGTATTGAATTATATATATTATATATATATTATAATATATATATAATATATATAATTAATATGACTATGTTTGTTTACTGAAATGAAGGTTTTGTTTACTTGTTTACCTGTTTACTTTGTTTACCTTTTCCCGAAAAAGGGTGTTTCAATAAGAGACTTCTGCGATGTAGCGAAAAACTTTCCGTAGAAAATAAGATAAGAGTATTTAATCATAAGTACACGGGCGCGTTACGGCTCGCCGAGCTGGGTAAAGATGGGCTCGACCTCCGTCGGCCTAAACGAGCGGCGGCGCAGGTTGCAGAGACGACCACGAGTTGTATGGGATTCGGACCTATTTCGCTCTAGGGAGCGAGGCGAATCACAGGGGACAGGCACCCTGATCGCCGCAAAGCTCTGATCATTGAGCGAGATTCCCGACCTGCGGTCGCCTACCCGTAGCCTTTCCCCATGATTCACCCAGTCCCCATGATTCACCAGAAAGAATCAGCTGAAAGTTTTGGTACTTTCGGCTGATTTTTGTACCTTTGCAGCCGATTAGGTTATCAACTATAAAAATGAATAGGTTATTTGTTACAATTTGTGTGCTGGCGGCCCTGACGGCCGTCCATGCGAGGAAGGCGACGGTCACGCTTACACTGACCGACAATCGGCTTCAGACGATTACGGGTTTCGGCGCTGCCTGTTGCGACGGCGCGATGAAACCGTTTGGTACTGACACGGGGCCCGTGAAGAAACTCTACGGTGAAAATTCGGTGGTAGGACTGAACATCATGCGTATGGAGATCTCACCAAGTTTTGAAGCTGACGGGTGGGGTGACTATGACTGGAACGGTTCGTTACCCTCAGCCAAGTACGTTAAAGAGTGCGGCGGTATTGTGTTTGGTACACCTTGGTCTCCTCCAGGCGAGTATAAGACCAACGGTACGGCACAAGGCGGCAAATCCGACAGTCAGGGCAACAAGCGCGGCAAGCTGCGCGAGGACTGCTATCCGAAGTTCTTCCCCTGGTTGAATCAGTTCTTAGGATGGATGAAGAGTAAGGGTGTCGACGTGGACGCCGTGAGCATCCAGAACGAGCCCGACTGGTGGGTGGACTATTCCGGTTGTCTCTATGACCCTGAGGATCTGGTGAAGCTGGTGAAGAACTACGCCTACATGCTCGACCGCGAGAAATTCAAGGGCGTGAAGCTGATCAGCGGCGAGCCCCTCGGATTCACACAGAACTATACCGATCCGCTGATGAACGATCCCGTCTGCCGCGAACAGATTGACATCGTGGCGGGCCACATCTACGGACATCCGCCCCTCCAGTATATCAAGCCCGCCGCCGTCCTGCCTGCTAAGTACGGCAAGGAAGTCTGGATGACGGAACACTCCGTATCGGACAATATCGGCGAACGGTTGCCGACGGAACGTCAAGGAAAATCAATATGAATCGCTAATAAAAAAGCCCGGAAAGTTAAGTTCCGGGCTTCTTTTTTTACATGTCCTCGTAGGTGTCGAGGTAGGTGACGTGCGTCACAAGGTATTCCTCGATGCCGTGCTTGCCGTCGGCACCACCGATACCGCTCTTCTTCACGCCGGCATGGAAGCCCTGCATGGCCTCGAAGTGCTCGCGGTTGATGTAGGTCTCGCCGAACTCCAGTTCGCGGGCGGCCTTTGTGGCGATGTTGATGTCCTTCGTGAAGATGCTCGACGCCAGACCGTATTCGCAGTCGTTAGCCCACGCGATAGCCTGGTCGACGGTGTCGAACTCAATCAGCGGAATCACAGGACCGAAGGTCTCCTCGTGGATGATGTCCATGTCCTGACGGCAATCGTCGAGCACGGTGGCGGCATAGAAATAGCCCTTGCTGCCCACACGGCTGCCGCCGCAGAGCAACTTCGCACCCTGCTTGATGGCGCGCTCCACCTTCTCGGTGACGCTCTCCAGGGCACGCTGCTCGACCAGCGGACCCATGTCGACGCTGTGGTCCTGACAGGGATCGCCCACCTTCACGGCCTTCATCTTCTCGACGAGGATCTTCGTGAACGCGGCCTTCACCTCTTTCTGTACGTACACGCGCTCGGCATTATTGCAGATCTGGCCGTTGTTGCCGATACGGCTGTCGACGATCCACTGGGCGGCGCGCTCCAGGTCGGCATCCTTGCAGACGATGGCGGGCGCCTTGCCGCCGAGTTCGAGGCTGACCTTTGTGATGTTCTTCGAGGCGGCGGCCATGATGCTCTCGCCGGCACCTACGGAACCAGTCACGGAGACGATGTCGATCTTCGGAGAACCGGCCATCTCGTTGCCGATGACGCTGCCCTTACCTGTGACGATGTTGATGACACCCTTCGGCAGGCCGACCTTGTCGACCACCTCGCCGAAGACGGTACAGTTCTCGGGGGTCAGCTGTGAGGGCTTGATGACGATGGTACAACCGGCAATCAGCGCTGCACCGGCCTTACGGGCGATGAGGAAGAATGGGAAATTCCAGGGCAGGATGCCGGCTACCACACCAATAGGCTTCTTGGCGAGGAAGATGGTCTCGTTGGGACGGTCGCTGGGGATGATTTCGCCCTCGATGTGACGGGCGAAACTGGCCATGTAGTCGAAATACTCAGCAGTGACATCGACCTCGACGGTGGCCCAGGTGATGGTCTTACCCTGCTCACGCATGATGATGTCGATAAACTCCTCGCGGCGCTCACGGATACCGTTGGCCAGCTTCTTCAGCCAGGCGGCACGCTCGATGGCAGGGGTCTTGCCCCAGGCCTTCTGGGCAGCGCGGGCGGCGTCTAAGGCGCGGTTGACATCCTCGATGGTGCCTTCAGGCTGACGACTGATGACCTCCTCGGTTGACGGGTTTAATACGTTAATCCACTGGCCGTTCGAGCTCTCGCAGAACTGGCCGTTGATGTACATCTTTAGATCTTTCATAAGCGATTGTTGTTTTAATGATTATTTAAGTAGCTGTCTAACAGCCTTTTGTTGTCATGATGTTCAGGACCAGATTGTCGGTAACGCCCATGCCGTCGGCGCCGATGCTGGTCAGGTTGTGGATGCTCTTGTCGACGCAGTCGTCGACGATGCCTTCCTCAGAGGTGACACATTTACCCTCCATCGCGAGCAGGGCAGAGAGCAGCGCCGTGCTGACACCGCTGGTGATCTTCAGCGAACACGAGGGCTTCGCGCCGTCGCAGATCATACCCGTGAGGTTGGCGATCATATTCTTCACCGCAAAGCAGATGCGCTCGTAGTTGCCGCCCATCAGGTAGGTGATGCCGCAACTGGAACCGATGCTCGCCACCACACAGCCGCAGAGGGCAGAGAGGGAACCCAGGCTCTGTTTGATATAGATGGCGGTGAGGTGGGAGAGGGTGAGGGCACGGAGAAGTTCTTCCTCAGTGTTCTCGTTCTCCTTGGCATAGACGCAGACGGGATTGGTGGCGCAGATGCCCTGATTGCCTGAGCCGGAATTGCTCATCACGGGAATCATCGCACCACCCATACGGGCATCGCAGGCGGAGGCGGTGCGCGAGATGATGTGGGAGTAGATGGAGTGGCCGAAGATGCCCTTGGCTAAGGGACGGTCGATGGTCTTACCCAGGTTGTGGCCGTAGTTCCCCTTGATGGCCTCGCGCGCGGCATTCATATTATAGGTGCGGGCTTCCTCGATGAAACGGATCTCGTCGAGGGGAGCCGTTGTGGCAAAGTCGTAGACCAGTCGCATGTTCAGGGAGATGGGAGCGTGGACATCATCACAACGCTCCACTGTGCACGCTCCACTGTCCTCTATAAAGTGTGTGTGGCTGCCGGCGATGATGGCCCTTGCGGACTTCCCACCAGCAGAACAGATGACTTCGGCGTAGAGCTTCTCGCTGATGCCCTCCTTCATCGCGATATGGATACGACCTTCAGCGATGTACTTCCGGCCTTGTTCGACCGCCTCAGGGGTGAGGTCTTTCAAGACTTCCAGCTGATAGTCGCTCTTGCCGATGAGTGCGCCGAGGGCGATGGCGATGGGCAGGCCGATCATGCCTGTGCCAGGAATACCCACACCCATCGCATTCTTCAGGATGTTGGCACTCAACAGGGCCTCAATCTTCTCAGGGCGACAACCCAACTGCTCAGTGGCCTTCGCCGTACACAAGGCGACACACATGGGTTCCGTGCAGCCAATGGCCGGCACCACCTCCTGATGCATCAATGCGATAATCTGTTCGCGCGTCTTTTTCTCTATCATTTCTTGACGTTGTTGTAATTGGATAGTCCTGTGTTCAGGAACTGGATGTATTCCTGGATGTCCTCGTTGTAGCTGCGGCTGCTGTTGAGGGGCATACCGTCGTTGTCGAGCAACACGTAGAAGGGCTGGGCGTTGGCACCAAACTTCACGCGCTGCAGGTAGCTCCATTTGTCGCCGACGGTCCGCAGCGTACGCGTCTGACCGTTCTCCGTCACCTCGACGGGCTCAGGCAGGGCGGTCTTGTCGTCGACATAAAGCGAGATGAGGACGTATTTGTGGTTCAGGATGTCGGCCACCTGAGGATCGCTCCATACGGCTGCCTCCATCTTGCGACAGTTCACACAACCAAAGCCGGTGAAGTCGATGATGACGGGCTTGCCTTCTGCACGGGCGGCGGACATACCGAGTTCGTAGTCCTTGAAACGGGGCTCGG
This sequence comes from Prevotella sp., assembly GCA_016283605.1. Classification (GTDB taxonomy): domain Bacteria; phylum Bacteroidota; class Bacteroidia; order Bacteroidales; family Bacteroidaceae; genus Prevotella. Next base: position 2,648 of record JAEENF010000281.1, on the reverse strand, counting down.
TGGAGGTCTTCTGAAGGTTGAAGTCCTGCGTGTTCATCGGCGGCGCAAAGGCGGAGATGGCCTTCAGCGGGGCACCCCAGAGACCAGGAATCATATAGATGGCGAAGGCCAGCGAGGCCATCGCGAGGAAGAACTGCGGAACGTTGGTGCGGTTTCCCTCGTCATCGTGTGGGAACTTCAGCCAGCCTAACAGGTAGACACCCAGGAGTCCGAAGATGACGATCCACAGGGCGAGGAACACCTCGCGGTCTAAGATATGCCAACCGTAGGCCAGATCGGCCACAGAGAGGAACTTCAGTGCAAAGGCGAGTTCGATGAATCCCAGCGTGACCTTCACCACGTTCATCCATCCGCCAGACTTCGGCGCCGATTTCAGCAATGAGGGGAACATGGCGAAGAGCGTGAACGGGATGGCCAGTGCGATGGCGAAGCCCAGCATACCGATGGTGGGTGCCACGATGCTGCCCTGTGTGGAAACGGCTACGAGCAGGAATCCGATGATGGGACCCGTGCAGGAGAACGATACCAAAGCCAGGGTGAAGGCCATCAGGAAGATAGACAACAGACCTGTCGTCGACTCGGACTTCGCATCGATCTTACTGGACCACGATGCGGGCAGGGTCAGCTCGAAGGCGCCAAAGAACGAGGCGGCAAAGACGACGAGCAACAGACAGAAGAAGATGTTGAATACCGCATTCGTGGCAAGGGCGTTGAGTGCCGAAGCCCCAAAGAGCAATGTGACGGCAAGACCCAACAAGACATAGATGACCACAATGGAAAGGCCGTAGGTCGTGGCTTCGCGGATGGCCTTCGAACGGTCCTTGTTCCGCTTGAGGAAGAACGATACGGTCATGGGGATGATGGGCCACACACAGGGTGTGAAAAGGGCGATGAATCCACCTAAGAGTCCCTCGAGGAAAATCAGCCACCAGGACATGCTCTCGCCAGAAGGATTCTCACCGCTATAGGCGTTGAGCTCCTGAATCACGGGCTGCCAAAGCGATAGTGACGAACTGTCGCTCTCCGCCACCAAGCTGTCGCTTTTCACTGCGGACAGACTGTCTTTTACTGCAGGCGCATCCTCGTCTTTCTCCGCTTCCGGTGTTGCGGTAGCAAATTCTTCACTCTTCACTCTTACCTCTTCACTTTTCACAGGGCTCTTGCCTTTGACTTTCAGCGAGGCCTCAGACGGCGGCAGACAACTCTCGTCATTGCAGGCACCGTACTCGACATAACAGTCGATGTCATATTCGGGCTTGGTGAATCGGATCTTCTGTACAAAGGTGACAGCCTTTTCAAAGAAGCGCAATTCCATGTCAAACAGTTTGTCGAACTGCTTGATCTCATTACCGCGGGCCTGAAGTTTGCCGACGGTCTCTACGCCTTCCATCTTCACGGCATTGAAGGTGGCGGAGATAGGACCGTCGTTACCGAGTCCAGTAGAGTAAACATGCCATCCGGCGTCGATGGTGGCAGAGAAGACCAGCTCGCCTTCGCCACCTTTTAACTCTTTCAGCTGTGAGGTGAAATGCACAGGGTTCATCATCTGTGCCCAGGTGGTCGAAACCACCATCATCACCAATAGTGTTATGATAATCTTTTTCATTTTCCGCTACAAAGGTACACAAAAACTGTGAAAAAACTAGCATTTAAGTTTTTTTTATGCTACAATACGGCCATGATTTTTGTCGTTTCGGAAATAATCACTAAATTTGCACGCAGAATAATCAACTTACACAGAAATGAAACAAATATCATTACTCATTACTCTACTACTTATGATGGCACTTGGCGGTTCTGCACAGAACACGTTGTCAAGACTGACGGTCTTCAGCGAATTCCGTCCTGCCATAGCCCACCTCGCCGACGGCAAGACCGTGAATCTGCCGCAGGCGAATATCTTCCTGAAGAACAGCTCGCTGCTCTATCTGAACAAAGACGGTGTACCTATGGAGACAGATACGAAGAACCTGTTGCGCGTCGACTTCAAGGACCGCACTTATATCCGCATCGACACGTTGCTGGCCTATCAGGTGGACTCCATCGAAAACAATGCCCTCTATTGTGCGAGGGTCATCGACATCAAAGCCTTCCGTCAGGCGCTGAAGAACAATAAGAACATCACGAACTTAGACCTGAGTTTCAATACCGTACTTGGTTATACGACGCTGGATGCCAACGAGGAAGACGACTTCCCGATTGTTCCCATTTACTACTTTAAGATCGGCGATCAGTTTGTACTGGCCCATGAGCGCCACTTGAAGCGTTTTCTGAACAAGGACAAGCGGCAGCTCATGGAATCAGTCATGTCGATAAAGGGTTTCAGCTGGACGGATGAGAAGTATCTCATGAAGATGCTACAACTCATCCGCTAGAACTTACTGAAACAGTTTGTCGAGATAGGTATAGAAAGCAGGGTCTTCGCCGACGACAACGTTGGCGATATGACCTTCAGGATCGATGATCACCTTCGTGGGGAAGCCCTCTATGCCATACTTCTCCAAGAGGTGTGACTCGTCGCTGTTGTAGACGTGCAACCAGGGCAACTTGTGCTCGGCAACGGCTGCTTTCCATTTCTCTTCGCTATCGTTGCAGTCGATACCGAGAATCTCCATCTTTCCGGCATATTTGGCATAATACTCCTTCAT
>JAEENF010000280.1 GCA_016283605.1 Prevotella sp. | reverse complement strand
CCTACAGCCATTCACACAGAGACTGTCGAACAAGGCTGTCCCGACCGTTGGAAGGTAAGCGGTCAGTTTTCCCGTGTTCACCACGATCTGACCTGAAGATTCATTCACCTGCAAACCGCCGTTCTGCCCCTTCTTGGCCTTCCCACTATTCACTATTAACTTTTCACTATCCACTCTTTCACTTCCCTCCGGGATGACGGCAGCGATACCCGCCCATTTCACAGAGCCGTCAGGCCAACGGGCGTTCACCCAGGCATCGGTGGGGATATCACCAGCCAGTGTCAACGATGAGACATCCTTCAGTTCTCCTAGTGCAAAAGGCACGCCGAAGCTCACAGGATGGTTGACCATCGACTGTGGACCGCCGACCGTTGCACCGACCCAATGGAGGGGCACGCCAGTCTCCGACACCGACAACGTCGGGGTATCGTAGGCCTTGAAGTTGGTGATGCGTGTCCTCGACAGCGTCGTACGGAAACCGAACCACCCGCTTTCCAAGGGCTGCGGATCAAAATAGTCGACGATACACTCCCCGTCGATGAAGAACCGCGTATGGCCCATCTTACTCTCTATCTTCACATGATACCAGTGGTTGGCTTTCAACAGATGGTCGGCATCGGTATATTCCTTCAGGATAGCCGGACGCTGTGTGGCATCCTCCACCCCAGCCTCATTACCGTCGTAACGACGGAAACGGGTCGTCTTATTGTAATTGCCGCCATAACCCAGATAGTACATCTGCAGGGTGTAACAACGCAGGAAGATACCACTGCGCCACTTCGCACGGGCCCAGATATCCTTCGCCTGTGGATCGGAGGCCAGCCAGAAACAGTTCATATCGCTCAGACGGTCTTCACCCGTCTCCACCACGACACAGGCATCGTACTCCACGGTCATTCCCGCCTTCATCTTCTCCTTGCGCCAGAGAGTAAGGCCCTTGGGGGAAACCAGTTCACAGGTGTCACCCCGAAACGTCACCCGGTAGTCGGGCGACTCCGACTCCACCTGCCAATATCTCGAAAACGACTTGGCCTGAAGCCCCGACTCGTAAGCCATGGCCTGTAGGATGCCCAAACAGAACACCACAAACGACACGTATATCCTCATCATGACGATTAGTTTTGATTACGGTGGCAAAATTAGCGCTTTTCCCTAAAAATGAACTACATATTTTGACCGAAGCCCCCGATTTTTTGACTTTTGCTTTCTGATTTCCGTAAAATATCGTATATTTGCAGACGTTGAATAACTCTATGGATATGACGAACTACTTCAGAACTATGGTATTAGCCCTCATGATGGGGGCAACGGGCAGCCTCTTTGCTCAACAGATCAACGACAACAACACGCCGCTCCACCTCATGAAGCCCGCTTACAGACACGGCTATGGTGTCTCGACGGCAGAGAGTGTCAAACAGACGATGGACCGTGTGCTCCAGTATATCGATGCCGAGACACCCGCCCAACTGGTGAACGCCAAGACGGGCGAGACCGTCACGCAATGGAAGGACATCACGGCCGACGTCAAGCTGAAGCAGGGTGGTTTCCGTCTGACGAGCTATGAGTGGGGCGTCACCTATTCGGGTGTGCTCGCTGCCTGGAAGGCCACCGGCGACGAGGCTTATCGCAACTATGTCATGACCCGTCACCAGCTGTTGGCCGAGATAGCCCCCTATTATAATAAGGTATATGCGAAGGACAAGAAGATCGATGTCAATGTGCGCAAGATCATCGACCCCCACGCCCTCGACGATGCCGGAGCCGTCTGCTGCTCGATGATCAAGGCCCTCACAACCGTCAACTGCCAACAGTCTACTCACATCCGTCAACTCCTCGACGAGCGTATCCGCCACTATGCCGACTACATCCTCAACAAGGAATACCGCCTTTCCGACGGCACCTTCGCCCGTCTCCGACCCCAGAAGAACACGGTATGGCTCGACGATATGTTCATGGGCGTCCCCACCGTGGCCTATATGGGTCTGTATACCGGCGATACGAAATACTACGACGAGGCCGTCAGGCAGATTGAACAGTTCGCCAGCCGCATGTGGGTACCTGAGAAGAACCTGTTCCGTCACGGGTGGGTGGAGGTGATGGACGAGCACCCCGCCTTCCACTGGGCCCGCGCCAACGGTTGGGCGATCCTGACCATGTGTGAGGTGCTCGACATACTGCCCGAAGACCATCCCGGACGTCCGACGATCCTGGCGCTCTTGAGATCGCACGTCAAAGGTCTTGCCGCCCTACAGCATCACGATGGTTTCTGGCACCAGCTGCTCGACCGCAACGACACCTACCTTGAGACCTCGGCCACAGCCATCTACACCTACTGCTTCGCCCACGCCATCAACAAAGGTTGGATCGATGCGAAGGTCTATGGTCCTGTTGTACAGTTGGCCTGGCACGCCGTCGAGTCGGCCGTCAATACCAAGGGACAAGTGGAGAACGTCTGCGTGGGAACGGGCATGGCCTTCGACCCGGCTTTCTATGCCTACCGTCCGGTTCACGTAATGGCAGCCCACGGCTACGGTCCTGTCATCTGGGCCGGAGCGGAGATGATCAACATGCTCAAGCGCCAGCATCCGAAGATGAATGACTCTGCCGTTTGGTTCTACGACAACGAAGTGCCGACGAATGAATCCATCTTCAACTACGACGGAAGCATCAGATATTAACAAGACACCGACCAAACAGACTAAACAGATATGAAAAGGACCATCGTAAAAGTGATCGTGATAATCCTCTCTCTTCACGCTTCACCCTTCACAGCCCAGGCCCAGCCGCGTTACGACATGGAGAAGATCTGCCGCGAACGGCTCGACCGCGGGGTAGTCGCCATCCGCGACCGCCAGAAAGTCATCGTCAGCTGGCGATTGCTGAAGACCGACGACCCCAACCAGACGTTCGACGTCTACCGCAACGGTCAGAAACTCTCGGTTTCAAAGACGGGCGGCACCTTCTATGTCGATGAATCGCCCCTCAGTGGCGATGTCGTCTACGAAGTGCGGGGCGGCAGCAAGAACGGCTCTTACACCTTGAAGGCCGATGCCCCCGAGGGCTATATCCCCATTCCGATAGAGAAGCCTGCCGACGGTGTTACGCCTTCCGGACAGCCCTACTTCTATATCGCCAACGATGCCAGCGTCGGGGATGTCGACGGCGACGGACAGTACGAGATCATCCTGAAGTGGGACCCCTCGAATGCCCACGACAATGCCCACGACGGTTTCACCGGTCCTACCCTCTTCGACTGCTATCGTCTCGACGGCAAGCGGCTCTGGCGTATCGACATGGGCCGTAACATCCGTAGCGGTGCCCATTACGTGCCGTTCATGGTCTACGACTTCGACGGCGACGGCAAGGCGGAGCTGATGGTCAGGACCTCCGACGGCACTACCGACGGACTCGGGAACGTCATCGGCGATGCAACAGCCGACTACCGTCACGGTGTCAAGGAAGCCCAGGCCCGACAGGCTGAAGGCCAGATGTCGCCTCAGGAAGAACGTCCTTTTAACCGTCGTGAGGAATGGGCGCGCTACAACAACGGCAAGCGTCCGATGACGGGCCGTATCTTGACGGGCAACGAATACATCACCGTCTTCGACGGTCTCACAGGCCGTGCCCTCGACACCAAACCCTATATCCCCGAACGCGGCAACCTCAACGACTGGGGCGACGAGTATGCCAACCGCTCCGACCGTTTCCTGGCGGGTGTGGCCTATCTCGACGGCATCCACGCCAGCGGCATCTTTTGTCGCGGCTATTACACCCGCAGCGTCATTGCCGCCTGGGACTGGGACGGACATGAGCTGAAGACCCACTGGGTGTTCGACACCAACGACACCGAGTGGACCAGCTACGCCGGACAGGGTAATCACAACCTGCGCGTGGCCGATGTCGACGGAGACGGCTGCGACGAGATCACCTACGGCTCGATGGCTGTCGACCACGACGGACGGGGACTCTACAACACTGGCATGGGCCACGGCGATGCCCTCCACCTGATGGTCTTCGACCCCTCCAGCGACCGGCTGCAGGTCTGGGACTGTCACGAGAACCGTCGCGACGGCAGCGACTTCCGCGATGCCGCCACCGGCAAGATCATCTTCCAGATTCCCAGCACGAGCGATGTAGGCCGTTGTATGGCTGCCGACATCGACCCCACCAACCCCGGCCTGGAGATGTGGAGCAGTGACAGTCACGGCATCCGCAACATCAAGGGCGAGGTGATCTACAGTGCCCAGGACCCCAGCGACCCACAGCACCAGCAGCATCTGCGACTCAACGGCCGACCGCTGTCCGTAAACTTCGGCATCTGGTGGGACGGCGACTTGCTACGTGAGCTGCTCGACCACGAGACTGTATCGAAATACGACTGGGAGAACCATCAGGTCACGACTGTCCAGAGGTTCGACGGCCAGTTCAACAACGGCACGAAGTCGAACCCCTGCCTCTCTGCCGACATCCTGGGCGACTGGCGTGAGGAGGTGCTCATCCGCAACCGCGAGAGCACCGAACTGCGACTCTACGTCTCTACCATCCCCACCGACCACCGCATTCCCTGTCTGATGGAGGATATCCCCTACCGCCTCAGCGTAGCCTCTGAAAACACCGGGTACAACCAGCCCCCCGAGCCCGGTTTCTACCTCGGCACAAAATAAGACGGGATATACATCACACACTAAACTGGTAAGGAGAGAATAAACCTGCATCCGTGGGTATAATCGGAATCAAGGGCGATCTCTCCACCAATCGAACTGGCGAGTCGCCGACAAATCGGAAGTCCGAGACCGATACCTTCCTTGAAGTTGCCTTCACCCTTCTCAAAGCGACCGAAAATACGGTCTCTGTCCTCAGGTTTGATACCGATGCCGGTATCCTCCACAATCAACTTGACCCGACCGGCAGGCTTATCATACTCACAACGCAGTTCAATATAGCCCTTTTCCGTGAACTTCTGGGCATTCTCAAATATATGTTTCAGAATACGGCTTACAGTAGACGGATGGGTACGTATCGTGTAGTCGTCAGCGACGTTTGTCGTAAATCGAGTCTCTACGTCCTCATTGGAATCATTGGCCTTAGAATGCAACAGTTTACGACACAAGCCATTAATCATAACATCCGACATTTCAGAATCAGGACGCAGGTTCTTCTCGCTCTCGCTTTTCGAGAGTTCCAGTACCTCGTTGACGATGGTTGTGATAAGGTCCACATTATAGGTAATGCGGTCCTGTATGTCCTTCTTCTCATCTTCACTCAGGTCGATACCCGGTTGACAGAGCACACCGGAGAATCCTCCTATGGCATTCAGGGGCGTACGTATCTCATGACTCATGTTATCAATGAATGCTGACTTCATGCGGCTCGACTCCTCGGCGCGTTCAAGGGCCACCTGAAGTTTTTTGTTCTTGTCCCAGATGATACGTACAAGTCGACGACGGCCCATGATATAGATAATCAGAAAAGCTACACAGATGCCTATAATCCAGTTGGTGAGTCGCTTCACCGCCTTCTTGTTTGCCGAAGCCTCCTCACGCGATCTCATCAACGACCGTTCCGTAGCCATCTGGTTGAAATTGGCATCCTGGACAAGACCGAATAGGGAATCCATCTCAAGGTATCTGCGCTTCATGGCTTTGAAGCCATTTTCGGTATCACCAGCATGGTCGTAGATACAAACAGCCACCAGCGAACTGTCGACAAACACACGTTCCTCCTTCAATTTGTCGAGGGCTTCCTGATAGGCGCCGTCAAAGGTGAGACGGGCGATCTCCACCAGATTGTCATACTGGTGATTGAATGTTTTATCACCTTGCTGCCGCAGTTGCTCATACTCGCGATAGGTCTTGTCAAATTCGTCCTTGTAGCCATTCATGAACAAAACATATAGCTTCATGGCTTTCGAAAGCGAGAGGTTGTCCAGATCCTGTCTTTCTTCTGCGAGCTTTTCTGCCTGGGTGGTATATTCGATAGCCGCAGAAGGGTTCTTGACACAAAGCAACTGAGCGAGATCACGCTGAGTGACCATCGTGAACTTCGGGTCGCGATCGTCCACTTCGTCGAGCGCCTGTTTAAAATACTGTTCTGCCCTACGGATATCGTGCGACGCGCGATAGATGTTTCCCATCAGCGCTGTAGCAAGGTAATAATAGTCAACAGACTTGTTCTTCCGAGCTTCGGCATCGAGGGCCTGTGCCGTCTGTATGGCGCGGAACAGATGATTCTGCTTAATATCATAGAATCCCTCGTTGGTCATAATCTTATAATAAGACTTCAGGTCTTTCTTCTCCTTCAGATACGCTTCAAAGGCATGCACATGTTGGTAGAAAGCATTGTCGTCGCCCTTGTCATAGAGCACACGGTACTGGCGATACATCTGCCGCACTTTCTCATCTTCCTCATTCGCAGCGATTGCAGACGAGAAACAAAACAGTAAAAGTACTGTTAGAAGGTTCATTGGACATTTATTCACAATAAATTGTTGATCTTGCTGCAAAATTACAATCATTTTTCGAATTATGCAAATAAAAAACTAAAAAAATCTTTTGGACAAAACTTTTCCACGAAACTTGTAGCAGTTTCGCGGATTTTTGTTATCTTTGCAACCGGAAACAAATCAAAGTAAAAATCATAACATACAAACAAATACACAGACAATGAAGAAAACTCTACTGACAATAGTGGCACTGGCCGTGACCACACTGGCGATGGGCCAGAGTGAGCAAGGTCAAGGGGTGATGAAGGCCCTGCGCCTGGTGAACGACTATTTTATGGCGAAGTACGCTGATCCCACCCTACCCACAAACGTGAACAAGATCCGGCCCTCGTCACTTTGGACAAGAGCCGTGTACTACGAAGGACTGATGGCACTCTATGAGATCGACCCTCAGACACGCTATACGGAATATACCGACCGTTGGGGCACGTTCCACCAATGGACACCCCGCAACGGCGTAAAGACCAACGATGCCGACGACCAGTGCTGCGGACAGACCTTCGTGGACCGTTACATGCAGAGCGGTGGTCAGGAGAAGATAGCCAAGGTCATCGAGAACCTCGACAACCAGATGCAGACAGCGAATCCCAAGGCCGACGGTGCGCTCTACGGCTGGTGGACGTGGATCGACGCTATCCAAATGGCCATGCCGCTCTACATGCAGATTTATAAGGTGACAGGCGAACGCAAGTATGCCGACCACGCCATGAAGATGTACCGCTGGAGCCGTAACACCCTGGCCGGAGGACTCTTCAACGAAAAGGAAGGTCTGTGGTGGCGCGACAAGGACTATGTGGCGCCCTACAAAACGCCCGACGGCAAGAACTGCTACTGGAGCCGTGGCAACGGCTGGGTATATGCCGCCCTCGTACGTTGCATGAACCAGCTATCGCCCAAGGACAAATATTATAAAGAACTGAAAAAGGACTTCCTCACGATGAGTGCTGCCCTAAAGGCCTGTCAGCGACAGGAGGACGGACTCTGGAACCCGAGTCTCGTCTCTTACGCCGACTATGGCGGCAAGGAGATGTCGGGCACAGCGCTCTTCCTCTACGGCATGGCGTGGGGTATCCAGAAAGGTTATCTCAAGGCTGAGGTCTATAAGCCCGTCTGCGACCGTGCCTGGGAGGGACTGCTCCGTGACTGCGTGCATCCCGACGGTTTCCTCGGATGGGCCCAAGGCACAGGCAAAGACCCCTCTGCAGGCCAACCTCTCTCCTACACCAAAGTTCCCGACTTCGAGGACTACGGCACCGGTTGCTTCCTGTTAGGCGGAGTAGAGTACTTCCGCCTAGTGAATAATTAAATTACTGACATCAACATGCAAAACTACAAAAAAAGAACAACCATGCAGCGATTAACGGTATTGATACTATTCACTATTCACTATTCACTATTCACTTCTTCCGCCCAGCGGAGTGTGGAGAGTCTCAACT
>JAEENF010000279.1 GCA_016283605.1 Prevotella sp. | reverse complement strand
CACGGGAATAATAAAAAAATCGCCAAGTTGTTGATTATCAACTTCTTAGCGATTCATTCTGTCGGGATTACTGGACTCGAACCAGCGACCTCGCGCCCCCCAGACGTGTGCGCTACCAACTGCGCTAAATCCCGATCCTTTTAAAGCTTAGCACCGACCCTTTTTGTCGAATGCGGGTGCAAAAGTACACAGATTTTTTGGTATATGCAAATTTTTAGGGAACTTTTTTTCAAAAACAACGTTTTTTTACAGATGATATTTGCCCGAATCAACAATAATATGTAATTTTGCACGTTATTTATAAGGTAAATCAGGTAAAAAAATAAAATAGTGACAACATATAAGATTACAGCTCCAGAGCGACTAGACACCATCGTCAATCTGCCAGCCTCGAAAAGCATCTCTAACAGAGCGCTGATTATCTATGCCCTCAGTGGTGGCAGTCTGCTGCCTCAGAACCTCAGCGACTGTGACGACACGGAAGTGATCATCAATGCACTGCGTTATATGCCCGATGAGATTGACATCAAGGCCGCAGGTACGGCCATGCGTTTCATGACTGCCTATCTGAGTGTGATGCGCGGCACACACATCATCACTGGCACAGAACGGATGAAGCATCGGCCTATCAGCATACTCGTCGATGCCCTGCGTATGCTGGGCGCACAGATTGAATACGTTGGGGAGGAAGGCTATCCCCCACTCCGCATCACAGGTAAGAAACTCGAAGGCGGCAGGCTGGAGATTGCAGGCAACGTGAGTTCACAGTACATCTCGGCCCTGCTGATGATCGGTCCTGTACTGGAGAACGGTCTGGAACTGCAGATGACGGGCGACCTGATATCACGTCCCTACATCGACCTGACGCTGTGGATGATGGGCGAATTTGGTGCTGATGCCGAATGGACCTCTAGCGACACCATCACCATCAAGCCCAAGCCCTATAAGAGTAAGGAATATCTGATAGAGAACGACTGGAGCGGTGCCTCCTACTGGTATGAGATGCTGGCGCTGATGGACGATACCGAGGCCTCAGTGAGACTCACAGGACTGAAGGACGGCTCGAAACAGGGCGACTCGGTGGTAAGATACCTCTTCAGTATGCTGGGCGTGAAGACCACATTCCAGTCGAAGAAGAGCACGAAGCCCCAGACGGTGACCATCAAGAAGAACGGTCGTTGTCTGCCAAAGCTGGAATACGACTTTGTGAACTCGCCCGACCTGGCGCAGACCTTCGTGGTAACCTGTGCCGCGATGGGGATACACTTCCATTTCAAGGGACTATCGACGCTGAAGATCAAAGAGACCGACCGCATCGAGGCACTGAAGACCGAGATGCGGAAGTTGGGCTATGTGATAGAGAGCAGAAACGATAGTGAACTGTTGTGGAACGGCAAACGCTGCGAGCCCCATATGGAACAAGGCATCGACACCTACGAGGACCACCGTATGGCCCTGGCCTTCGCACCATATGCGCTGAAAGCGGGGAGCATTCTGATCAATAATCCGCAAGTGGTGACGAAATCGTATCCGCACTTCTGGGAGGATCTCAAAGCCTGTGGCTTTGAAGTGAAAAGTGAAAAGTGAAGAGTGAATAATTTGCTACCGCTGTAGGGGGATGGAGTTTGCGATAGTATGCATAGGGATGATCGTGGTGCTGGGGATTGTGGCCGCAGTAGCCAATAAGTTTGACAAGGGCAATGACGATGTCAAACTGGGTCACGACTGCTCCACCTGCACAGAAGCAGAGGAAGGAAATTGCAAGATCCATTGTCTGATGGAAGAAGTAGAAAGAGGGAGAAAAAAGAAGATAGAAGAAGATAGAAGACAAATGACTTCTGAAACAAAACTAATGTCTTCTATCTTCCTCTGCCTTCTTCTAACTTCCTCTATCTTCCTCACCCTATCCTGCTCGACTCAGAAGAACAATGCGAAATCGCGTTGGTGGCATGCATTCAACGCACGATACAACACTTATTTCAATGGTCAGCAGGCCTTCATCGACGGTAACCTGGAGAAGGAGAAAGGCAACAAGGACAACTATACCGAGCTGCTGCCCCTCTATACCGTCGGCAACAAGAACAGCCGTGAGATCGGTAAAGGCCAGTACGACCGGGCCATCGAGAAAGCCGAGAAGACCATCAAGCTCCATAGCATCAAAGCCAAGCCAGAATGGAAAAGCGGCAAGACCAAGACGGCCAAGGACCGGGAGTGGCTAGGACGTCGCGAATACAATCCTTTTATCTGGAAAGCCTGGATGCTGTTGGGTAAGGCCCAGTTCCAGAAAGGCGCCTTCGACGAGGCCGCCGCCACCTTCTCGTATATGACCCGTCTGTATCAGACACAACCCCTGCAGAACGGTCTCGCCAAAGCCTGGCTCGCCAAATGCTATACGGAACTGGACTGGTTGTACGATGCCGAAGACGTGATCCGGAATATGAGCCGCGACTCCGTAGACTACCGCACCGTAAAGGACTGGGACTACACCTATGCCAACTACTATCTGCGCACAGGAGAATACCAGAAGGCCGCCAACTATCTGCAGAAAGTCATCAAACACGAACGGCGCAACAACCAGCGGGCGCGAGAGTGGTTCCTGCTAGGACAGATAGAACGACAGTTGGGACATCGGGAAGAGGCAGAGCGCGCCTTCAAGAAGGTGGTGGGCTGTCATCCTGCCTACGAACTGGAGTTCAATGCCCGCATCGCACAGTCGGAGGTGATGGCACGAGGCAATGCCAAGGCGATGATCAGCAGGCTGAAGCGGATGGCCTCCAACGATAACAACAAAGACTATCTGGACCAGGTGTACTACGCCATCGGCAACATCTACCTGACGGAGAAAGACACCACGAACGCCATTGCCGCCTACGAGAAGGGTAACGAAAAGGCCACCCGTAGCGGAATTGAGAAAGGTGTGCTGCTGCTGACCTTGGGCAACATCTACTGGGAGAAGGAAAAATTCAACGATGCCCAGCGCTGCTATGGTGAGGCCATCGGACTGTTGGACAAGGAGCGCGACGACTACGAAGAACTGTCGAAACGCTCGAAGGTGCTCGACGAACTCGTGCCCTATACCGATGCCGTGCAGTTGCAGGACTCGCTGTTGCATCTCTCTACCCTACCCGAGGCCGAAGTGACGAAAGTGATAGACCGTATCATCAGCGACTTGAAGAAAAAAGAGAAAGAAGCCCTGAGGGCACAACAGGAAGCCGAAGCTGAAGAGATACAACAACGTAACCAAGCTGTCGGCAACAACAATATGAACCGTCAGAACACCCCTACGCCGCCCAATGCGCAGCAAGGTAACGGACAATGGTATTTCTACAATCCCATCGTTGTGAATCAGGGTAAAAGCACCTTCCAGCGCCAATGGGGAAAGCGTGAGAATGCCGACAACTGGCAGCGACTGAACCAGACGGTGGTGAATTTCGGCAGCAGCCAAAGTGCCGAAGATTCAGAAAACCCAGAGTCTTCTGAAAGCGCCGAGTTCTCCGATTCGCTCGCAGTCGATGCCCCCAACGACAGCATCGCTGCCGACACACTGGCCAACGACCCTCACAACCGCGAATACTATCTGGCACAGATACCCTTCAGCGAAGAACAGAAGGCCGCAGCCCACGAACTGATCAAAGACGGACTGCTGCACTCAGGTATCATCTTCAAGGACAAGTTGGAGAACATGAGACTTTGTGAGCGACAGCTGAACCGACTCGCCAGAGACTATCCCGACTACGAACATCTGGACGATGCATGGTATCACCTCTTCCTGCTATATGCCCGACAAGGCGACAAGACGATGGCAGACAGTTGTCTCAGACAGTTGCAGGCTCATTTCCCGGAGAGTGAATGGACCATTCTGCTGAGCGACCCCTACTACGCTGAGAATGCCCGTTTCGGTGAACATATCGAAGACTCGCTCTATGCCAACACCTATCAGGCCTTCAAGGACGATAGGCACGACATCATCCGCAGCAACGCCCGACTTTCGGCAGAGCGGTTCCCGCTGGGTGAGAACCGCGCGAAGTTCATCTTCATCGACGGTCTGAGCTATCTGAACGACGGCAATGCCGACAGTTGTATGGTCCGTCTGAAGACTGTGGTGGAGAAATACCCGCAAAGTGAAGTCAGCGAGATGGCCGGTATGATTATCAAAGGCGTACAAGAAGGTCGCAGACTGCACGGCGGAAAGTTTGACATCGGCGATGTATGGTCGCGCAGAGACATCACACTCAGCAAAGACTCTACCGTCACCGACACCCTGAGTGCAGACCCCCATCAGGACTTCCTCTTCATCCTCGCCTACGAGCCCGACTCTGTGAACGAGAACCAGTTGCTCTACGAGATGGCGAAGTATAACTTCACCAACTTCCTCGTCCGTAACTTCGAGATACAGATTGATGAGGACAACGGCATCAGAAGAATGATGATCAGCGGCTTCCTCAGCTACGACGAAGCCCTCCAATACGCCCGTCAGCTCTATAGCGACAAGGCCATGACAGAGCGACTGGAAGGGTGCAGAAGCCTCATCATCAGCGCCACCAACCTGGCCCTGCTCGGCACACGATTCAGCTACGACGACTACGAGCAGTTCTACGAGGACACCTTCCTGCCGATGAAGATCAGTCAGGAGAAACTGCTGATACAACCTGCAGAGATAGAACAGACCGATGCAGAAGACCTGGGCACGGAACCGCAGGAGACGGAAGAGCGTGAAGCAGAAGATAATAAGACCAATCCCCAGAAGACGAAGAAGAAAAAGGTAGATGACTTTGACTTCGGCGACGACTTCTGGTAAAAATGAAAAGTGATGATAAACGGCGCTTTATTATGGGTGGATGACGAGATCGAGCAGTTGAAAGCGCAGATCTTGTTCCTCGAGAAGAAGGACTATGAGGTGGTAACGGTCAGCAACGGTACCGATGCCATAGACCTTTGTCGTGAACGTAGTTTCGACCTGGTGTTGCTCGATGAACAGATGCCGGGCCTCAGCGGTCTGGAAACCCTGCAGCGTATCAAAGAACTGCAGCCGGCACTACCCGTAGTGATGGTGACCAAGAGCGAGGAAGAAAACATCATGGAACAGGCCATCGGACAGAAGATTGCCGACTATCTGATCAAGCCCGTCAACCCCAACCAGATACTCCTGACGCTGAAAAAGAACATCCATCGCAAGGAGATAGAGACCGAGGTGACCCAGAACCAATATCAGCAGAACTTCCAACAGATCGCCATGCAGATCATGGACTGCAGGACGTGGCAGGACTGGGTAGACATCTACAGGAAACTCGTGCACTGGGAACTGGAACTCAGCAGTACAGACAGTAATATGACGGAGATGCTGCGGATGCAGAAAGAAGAAGCCAATCTGGGCTTTGCCAAGTTCATCAAGAAGAACTATCTGGACTGGATCTCCGCCCTCTCTTCTCCTGTCTCCGCAGAAAGACCCCTCCTTTCGCCGGAACTCTTCAAGACCAAGATCTTCCCTCTGCTTGGCGAAGGTCAGAAGGTGATGCTTGTGGTGCTCGACAATTTCCGTTACGACCAGTGGCGCATGCTCGCCCAGGAGATTGGCGACCAGTTTGAGATAGAAGAAGAGCTCTACTGCAGCATCCTGCCCACCGCCACGCAATATGCCCGTAACGCCATTTTCTCAGGTCTGATGCCCAATAAGATTGCGGAGATGTTTCCTGACCTCTGGGTGGACGAGGACGAGGAAGAAGGCAAGAACCTGAACGAAGAGCCACTGATCCAGACGCAGTTGGAACGTTACAGGAAGAAGAACACCTTCAGCTATCACAAAGTGAACACCTCCATCGAGGCCGACAAGATGATGCAGCAGTTCAACCAACTCTGCAAGAACGACCTGAATGTGATGGTCTTCAATTTCATCGACATGCTGAGTCATGCGAGGACAGAGTCCCGGATGGTGCGAGAGCTGGCCAACAGCGAAAGTGCCTATCGCTCCATCACCCTCTCCTGGTTCCGTCACTCCGTCATTGCTGACTTCTTCAAACAACTGGCTCAGACAGACTACAAGGTCATCGTCACCACCGATCACGGCAGTATACGTTGTACGGAACCCGTCAAGATTGTTGGCGACAGGAACACCAACACCAACCTGCGCTACAAACTCGGCAAGAACCTGGCTTACGATGACAAGAACCTCTTTACCATCAAGGAGCCCCGCAAGGCCCTGCTGCCAGCGCCCAACCTATCGACGAGTTACGTCTTTGCCACAGGCGATGCCTTCTTCGCCTACCCCAACAACTACAACTATTACGTCTCGTACTATCGTAATACCTTCCAGCACGGTGGTATCTCGATGGAAGAGATGATTATACCACTGATAACAATGACAGGAAAGAAAAGATAATATACAATGGAAATAAGAATCAGCAACCTTGATAACATCCGAGAAGCTGCAAGGCAGTTTATCGAGAACATCGGCGACCATCGCGTATTTGCCTTCTACGGCAAGATGGGCGCAGGAAAGACGACCTTCATTAAGGCCATTTGTGAGGAACTGGGCGTAGAAGACGTCATTACAAGTCCCACCTTCGCCATCGTCAACGAATACACCTCCCAATCCTCACTCCTTACGCCAAACGACTCGATCTTTCACTTTGACTTCTATCGCATCAAAAAGTTAGAAGAAGTCTATGACATGGGCTTTGAGGACTATTTCTACAGCGGCTCGCTCTGTTTCATTGAATGGCCGGAACTGATTGAAGAAGTATTGCCCGAGGATGCTGTAAAAGTGACCATCGAAGAGAATGCCGACGGCACACGCAGCGTGAAGCTATAACAACAATCCCTGGCTTGCTCGGCCAGGGATTATTGTTTAGGTAAGGTTCTGTTCCTGAAAATCCAGATCAGCTTCTACCATCAGTACGACATCCGCAGGATCGAAGGACTGGCTGACGTTTGATTCTTTAGCCAGATTACAGACATATTCCGCGACGGCATCCATATCAATATCCACCTCATCGCTCTCACTCTCCAGAACGCCACTGGTATAGTAATATTCGACGATAGCGTCGAGTATCCAGAGAATATCGGAGTTGCTGTAGTGATAATTCGGATTGACGGGCAATATCTGACGGATATACTCCAGTTCCCTTTTGTTCTCCTCCTCATCGAGGCGGATTTCCTCATCAATACTGGCCATAGGTCTACAGCAGTTTCTGGATCATCTCGTCCAACTTCGCCTCAGTCTGAGCGCCTACAATCTTCTCGATCACATCTCCGTTCTTGAAAAGGAGGATGGTGGGAATATTACGGATACCGAACTCAGATGCCAGTTCCTCGTTCTCCTCCACATCGCACTTGCCAATGACGACCTTTCCGTCATACTTCTCTGCGAGTTTGGTGATGATAGGTGCCACCATACGGCAGGGACCACACCATGTAGCCCAGAAATCAACAACTAACGGCTGATCGCCATTCTTCAGACTCTTGAAATTCTCACTTGTGATTGTTACTTCCATAATGATTTGTTTTTTCGGGGTTTATACTATATGATTATCTCTTCATTCTATGTCATGCAAATACCATGCCAATGTCTAATTGATCTTATAGTCCATCGGTTCATGCCGTTCAATGAAATCAATCAGCGTGTGACGCACATCGACAGTACGGTTCTTACTCCTGAGCAACACGCGATTCTTGCCTAATGAGTCGCGAAGCAGGAAGAACAGTTTGGTACGGCCAGGACTCTCATCGATGATTTCGTTGAGTTCGGCCACAATCTGCTCGTCAAGCATATCGGTAACCAAGGTAATCGTGATACGGTCAACGGACTTCTCCTTGACAGTCTGAAGAAACTCCACGTGAGTCACCTTCAGATCCAGCGGGCCATCTTCCTTATACTGATAGCGCGGTTTTATCTTGCCTGTCACATAGACAGAGGCGCCAATAGAGAACATACCCATATTCTGTCCCCATTCCTCTCCGAAAAGTGGCAGTTCACCAGAACCTTCAAAATCCTCAATAGTCACGATGCCATAAGGTTTACCTGTCTTCGTAAAGCCATTCTTAACGGCAGTAACGATACCACCCAAAATCACTTCCTCACGATCTGCCAGTTGCTGGACATCTGCCAATTCGATACATTTCGTGTTACAGAGATTATCCAACACAATCTTATACTCATCCAGCGGATGGGCGGAGAGATAGATACCCACAAGGTCGCGCTCCTTATTCAGGCGTTCGATGTCACTCCAACGTTCATCATTCTTCGGCACAGGCGGCTGGGCGATCTCCACCCCATCGCCGAAAGCGCCGAAGAGCGAGTTCTGCATCTCGGCTTTCTCCTGCTGATAGGTCTGTCCGTAACGCACCAATGTATCCAGGAACTGTTCGCCCTTGGCATTAGTGGCGAAATAATCCTCCCGGCGTATGCCAAAACTGTCGAAACCACCACTCAGCGCCAGACTCTCAAAGCCCTTACGGTTGACGGATGAAAAGTTGACACGCTGGGCAAAATCGTAGATATCCTTAAAGGGACCATTCTTTTCACGTTCTTCGATGATGGCTGCCGCTGCTGAATCGCCCATACCCTTGATGGCACCCAGTCCGAAGCGGATCTCACCATGATGGTTCACACCGAACTTCTCATACGACTCGTTCACATCAGGACCCAGCGTCGCAATACCCATCTGCTTACACTCGTCCATCAGTTTGGTGATTTCTGTAATCTGGTCACGACGTCGGCTCATGATGGCCGCCATAAACTCTGCAGGATAGTTGGCTTTGAGATAGGCCGTCTGATAGGCCACCCAGGAATAGCAGGCGGCATGCGACTTGTTGAACGCATAGCTGGCGAAAGCCTCCCAGTCAGCCCAGATCTTCTCGAGCACCTTAGGATCATGACCGTTTTTCTTACCGCCCTCAATGAATTTAGGTTTCATCGCATCGACGATATCCTTCTTCTTCTTACCCATCGCCTTACGAAGCGCATCACTCTCGCCTCGGGTGAAGTCGGCCAACAGACGCGAAAGCAACATCACCTGCTCCTGATACACCGTGATACCATAGGTATCCTTCAGGTATTTCTCCATGATGGGAATGTCGTAGGTAATCGGTTCTTCGCCATGCTTACGACGGATAAACTGAGGGATATAGCTCATAGGTCCCGGACGGTAGAGGGCATTCATAGCGATGAGATCCTCGAACACCGTAGGCTTCAGCTCACGCAGATATTTCTGCATACCCTGCGACTCAAACTGGAAGGTTCCTACGGTTCGTCCCTGCTGATAGAGTTCATAAGTCTTGGGGTCATCGATGGGAATATGGTCGAGATCGATATCGATACCTCTGGTTCGTTTGATATTGGCACAGGCCTCCTTCAACTCAGAGAGCGTCTTCAGGCCCAAGAAGTCCATCTTAATCAGTCCTGTCGACTCAATCACATGACCGTCATATTGTGTACAGTTGGTTTTCGTCCCCTTGAAGTCCGGGTCATCAGCCGTAGACACAGGCACATGATCAGATATCGGGTCACGACAGATGATAAAGCCACAGGCATGAATACCTGTCCCTCGGACCGTTCCCTCCAGCATCTTGGCAATCTTGATCGTATTGGAGAGTGCAAGATCACTAGAGGCCTCAGCATCACGCAATTCCGGCACGTATTTGATGGCGTTGGGCAGATTCATCTTCGTGGCCTTACCATCAGGGCCGTCAGGCAGACGGTCGGGAATGGCCTTGCAAAGGGCATTGGAAATGGCCAGAGGCACTTTCTCGACACGGGCCACATCCTTGAGTGAATTCTTCGTAGCCATCGTGGCATAAGTGATGATATGGGCACAGTTCTCATGACCGTACTTATCCTCCACCCATTTGAGCACCTTACCTCGCCCATCGTCATCGAAGTCAGTATCGATATCAGGCAGCGAGATACGGTCAGGATTCAGGAAACGCTCAAACAGCAGGTCGTACTTCAGCGGGTCTATCTTCGTGATGCCCAAGCAGTAAGCCACCACACTACCTGCAGCAGAGCCACGTCCGGGGCCGACCATCACACCCAACTCATCGCGGGCTGAGTTAATGAAGTCCTGCACAATCAAGAAGTAACCAGGGAAACCCATCGTCTTCATGATATGCAGTTCAAACTTCACACGTTCTTCAACTTCTTTAGGAATAGGACTGCCATAGATCCGCTCTGCACCTTCATAGGCCAGTTTCGCCAGATAGTCGGCCTCGAACTTGATACGATAGATTTTATCATAGCCGCCCAACTTCTTAATTTTCTTCTCGCCTTCCTCAGGAGGAAGTTGATTTTCACCATTCTCGTCAGAAGTGAATTCATCATAGAGTTGTTGCTCTGTGAACTTCTTACGCCACTCTTCCTCTGTTCCAAACGACTCTGGAATGGGGAAGAACGGCATGATGGGATCATTGTCGAGACTGTAAATCTCCACCTTATTTAATAATTCTACAGTATTGGTGAGAGCCTCAGGAACATCGCTGAAGATATCGTTCATCTCCTGACGGGTCTTAAACCACTCCTGTTTCGAATAAAGCATACGGGTGGGATCGTCGAGGTCCTTACCTGTCGACAGACAGAGCAGATGGTCGTGGGCTTCAGCATTCTCACGGTCCACGAAATGGGCATCGTTGGTACACACCAGTTTAATACCATACTCCTTGGCAAGTTCTATCAGCACTTTATTGGCCTGTTGCTGTAAAGGATAGGTTTCACGATTGGCCCGAATCGTCGGATCTGTCACCTCATGACGCTGGAGTTCCAGATAATAGTCATCCCCCCAGAGTCGCTGATGCCACTCGATAGCCTCACGGGCTCCGGCAATGTCACCCTTCAGGATCTTCGCAGGCACCTCGCCGGCAATACAAGCCGAACAGACAATCAAGTCCTCGTGGTATTTCTCCAACTCCATACGGTCCGTACGCGGACGGTTGTAGAAGCCGTCCACCCAGGAGTTGCTGACCAGTTTAATCAGGTTCTTATAGCCATTATAGTTCTTCGCCAGGACAATGAGGTGATAACCACCCAAGTCCTCCTTCGTCTCCCGAAGACTCTTATCACCCCGGCGTGCCACATACATCTCACAACCGAAGATCGGCTTGAAAGGTTCCAGACCGTCTTTCTTGCGTTGCTTATTGATTCCAATACAGATATCGTGAAATTCTTTGATGCCGAACATATCACCATGATCCGTAATGGCCATACCCTTCATGCCATCACCAATAGCTTTATCGACAAGACGTTTGATACTCGACTGTCCATCGAGGATAGAATAGTATGTATGTACGTGCAAATGTATGAAATCTTCCATCAAATTGCTCTATTTTTTCGATTTTGTGGGTCAAAGTTACGGCGAAAAGTCGAGAATACCAAAAGAAAAACGTGAAAAGTTTGTAACTTACGTAAAAAAGATGTACCTTTGCACCCAGAAAGAAGACAATCGAAATATAACTAATGGGAGAAAGAATCAAAAAACTGAAGAAAATCAGGATTCATCGCGAGGGGACCAATGAGTTGACATTAAGTGCTCTGGCCATTGTCGGAATTGGTGCTCTCCTTTGGTATGCCTTCAATACAAGTATTCCTTTCTGGATCTTTATCGTCATTTTCGGTGCCGCCTGGCTGATGGCCCTGAACTTCTACCGCTGTCCTATCAGATACTATAATGGTGATACGGACAAGCTGGTGGTGGCTCCTGCCGACGGAAAGATTGTTGTAGTGGAAGAAGCCGAGGAGAACGAATACTTTCATGACAAACGACTGATGATCTCGATTTTCATGAGTCCGCTGAACGTACACGCCAACTGGTTCCCTGTCGATGGTAAGGTGAAGTTCGTTCACCACCAGAACGGCAACTACCACAAGGCTTGGTTGCCCAAGGCCAGCGAGGAGAACGAACATGCCGACATTATGATCACCACACCTGACGGTGAGGACATCCTGGTCCGTCAGATTGCCGGAGCGATGGCACGTCGTATCGTCACCTACGCCAAAGAAGGTGAGGATTGTTACATCGACGAGCATCTGGGCTTTATCAAACTGGGCTCACGTGTGGATGTCTATCTGCCGCTTACTGCCAAGGCTACCGTAACAATGAACCAGCCCACCACCGGCGATCAAACTGTCATTGCCAAGCTGGCGTAAGGTAAAAGTGAATAGTGAAAATGAATAGTGAATAGTGAGCATTAAGAAACACATTCCAAATACAATTACCTGCTGCAACCTTATCTCAGGCTGTATCGCAACCTATTATGCCTTCCAGAATTGTTTCGAGTTGGCACTACTTTTTATTGTTATAGGTGCTGTGTTTGATTTCTTCGACGGTATGGTGGCCCGTCTGCTCCATGTTTCCTCCCCTATTGGTAAGGAGCTCGACTCTTTGGCAGATGATATCACCTTTGGTTTTGCACCGTCGGCCATCATCTTCAGCTACCTCTGCACTTTCCATATCCATCTGCCGTTTGTTCCGTTCCTGGCCTTTGTGATGGCTGCTTTCTCAGCACTCCGTCTGGCCAAGTTCAACCTCGACGAGCGTCAGGCCTTAGGATTCATCGGACTACCTACTCCTGCCAATGCCCTCTTCTGGGGTTCGCTCATCGTAGGACTCAATGACTTGATGGCGTCAGCCGATTCTTCACTCTTCACTCTTCACTCTTCACTCCCCTACCTCATTCTGGCAGGCATGTTCATCAGCTGTTATCTGCTTATTGCCGAAATCCCCATGTTCGCCCTGAAGTTTAAGACTTGGGGCTGGAAAGGCAATGAGATCAAGTATATCTTCATCCTCTCCTGCATACCTTTGCTACTCCTTTTGGGAGTAAGTGGTTTCGCAGCCATCATTGCATGGTATGTTATTCTTTCTATCGCCACTAACAAACAGATCTAAAACCTTTCAGACATGTTAAAAGGACTCTTAGGCATTCTTATCTTTGGATTGTTATTTATTGTCATCATCGCATTGGTGGTGCTCCGTTTCATCTATAAAGGCTAC